>DATITY010000047.1:0-2991 GCA_035467235.1 Draconibacterium sp.
CAGGTCGCCGGTTTTAAAATCGTTTAAGGTTTTGGTGCGTTCGTTTTGTTCTTTGTCGCTGTGGATGGTTGCACTCTTGATTTCAACCCTTTCCATGGCTTTTTTTACGCGTTCGGCCCGCACTTTTGTACGCACAAAAACAAGCACTTTGCTGTCGGGATTTTCGTCGATCAACCGTTCCAGAAATGCACGTTTATCATCCATTTCGATAAAAGCAACAAAATGCTCGATGTTTTTTGCCACCGGGTTTTTGGGCGAAATCTGAATCCGGATGGGTTTGGTAACCAGCGAGTAAGCCAGTTTCTTTATTTTTGGATTAATGGTTGCCGAAAAAAACAAAGTCTGTCGTTTTGCCGGCAGGTGGCGTATCAAATCGTTTATGTCCTTAATAAAACCAAGGTCGAGCATGTGGTCGGCCTCGTCGAGAATTAAAACTTCAATGCCATGCAGTTTTAAATGTCCCTGGCTTACCAAATCGAATAAACGGCCGGGAGTAGCTACTAGAATGTCAATTCCGCTTTCGAGTGCGGCAATCTGTGGTGCCTGGTCAACTCCTCCAATAATTCCAATGGCTTTAACACCCGTGTTTTTGGCCAGTGCAGTAAAAACTTCGGTAATCTGTTGAGCCAGTTCGTGTGTGGGAACCATTACTAGACACTGAATTAAATTGGTTCGGCGTGTTTTTTTTGCAGTCTGAATTTTATGAATTACAGGAATGGCAAAAGCTGCCGTTTTTCCGGTGCCGGTTTGAGCGATTGCCAACACATCTTCACCTTTTAAAATGGGTGGAATTGCTTTGAACTGAATATCGGTTGGTCGCCTGAAACCTTGTTTTTCCAGGTTTTTTTTAAGCTCAAACGAAATGGAATACTCCTCGAATTTCATGAATATGGAATTTTAATTTGCAAAGATAGTGGAAAGAATGAGGAAAATGCGTGAATGCTGTAATGCAAGAATGCATGAATGCTATAATGCTACAATGCGTGAATGCATGAATATTAGAATGCGTGAATTATAAAACAAGAAAGAATTCAGTGCGAAAAAGATATTAATAAACCGGCAACAGATTTCATTAGTAAATAAAGTACTAAAAGTCTAACATAAACATAGAATTTTAAACTCCGTAATCGGTACTGCCTGCTGCCTGCTGCCGCTGGTTACTTAATATTCCAAACCCGGAACTGCCTACCGCTGCTGAATACTTTAAACTTTAAACCCGAAACTCTGCACTGCTACAGCGTCGCCCAAATCCGTGCCAGCGAATATCCCGGGGCTTTAATTTCGAGGTCGAGAAAATACCCGAACGGTGTTTGTGCAGTTTCAAATCCGGCGTTTTTCAATCGTTTTTCTGCCAGTTCGAAAAGTGCTTTGGTAAACTCAACAGATGCTTTTGATTCGGCCAGGTGGGCAAAAGAATGCAAAATAATGCTGCTACAATTGTTTTTCCGGGCGATCCATTTCAGGTGGTTCACCAGCTTTTTTTCGCGGCTTTGTAAATCATGTTCCTCGTCGCTTGCTTCAACCTGAATGAATGCGAGAACCGAGTTTTTAAATGCCGCTCCTTCTGTTATGGTTTCGGCTGTTTCCAGATTTTTTTGTGCAGGTTGATATTTAAACTCATCAACATACATTACCAGAACTTTCATTCTTCGGTTGACGATTTTACCAGTTCACTGCCTTTTTTGTCAATCCAGGCAATTAATGCAGCACGCTGTTCATCAGTAAGTTTAGCTTCTTTGTGTATGGCTACATAAGCTTTTAATGGCATGGTTTTTTGTTCCACTTCCTGTCTGATATCTTCCAGTGCTCCAATTTTATCATACGCATCCATTTCTCCCCATTCCGAAAAATTCAGTTCATCTTTTCCTTCCGTGATGTGTTTGTTTACCATCCACGAAACCGGTGCTACCCGGTCGTACCATGGATACCTTGTGTTATTTGAATGGCAGTCCAGACAGGCATTTTTAATTGTCTGCTGCACAATTTCAGGTAGTTGCTCCTGTTTTAAAATGTGGTTTTCTGTAATTTCGCCTATATTTTTTTCAGGCTGAAAAAACTGTATTACAACAAAGGTTACAATAACTATCACAACAAGTATTTTTATAATCTTTCGCATGGTAAGTGAAATTTTAGAAATAAAACAAATTGGTTGTAATATTAAATGCTGAGAAACAAAAAAAATCCCCCAAAGGAGGATTTTTTATTTTGATTATCAATAATTTACTTCATTAATGATTTTGCTTCATTATTAGCCCAGTCCATCAAAGTCTTTTTTTCGGCATCGGTCAATTTCTTATCCGGGAATTTTTCAAGAAATTTTGCCGGTGGCATTTCATTCTCGTCAATTACTTCAGCAATTTCTTTCAAGGCAGAAATCATCTTTGGATTAGTAAGACTGTCAATGGTTTTCAGATCGAGTTTTTCCTTGGCTTTGTCGTTTTTCGAATCGGTATTGTGACATCCAAAGCACGATTTTTCGATGATTGCTTTTACATCATCAGGCATTTTTACAGTCTTTGATTCAGTTGGATTTTCTGCTGCCGTTGCTAAAAAAGATGCAAACAGGAATACAATAAGTACAATTGGGAAAAATCTTTTGTTACGCATAAGTTTTTGTTTTAAAAGTGAATATTCGAAGACAAATTACAAATTTATAATAACATAAACATCAAAATTCATTTTTTGTTGAGTTGATTACAGGACATAAGATTGTTAAAACAATTTTAAAATCTATTTTTGCTTTTTTGAAATTGAATCTATGATTTTTAATCGCTTTTTCTGGTTCATATTTACTATTGTTTTACTGATTTCAGAGATTAGTAGAGCACAAATTTCGCAGGGCGGAACTCCAATGAAAACAATTGCCTTAAAAAGTTCACGAATCAAGGTAGTTGAAATGCCACCTTTCAGCAACTTTTCAATAACTGAAAAAGAGGATGAAACGAATGAATCAGCAATCAAATTAAAGCCTTTTCGGTTTGCGCATCCTTT
>DATITY010000048.1:0-11594 GCA_035467235.1 Draconibacterium sp.
CTCGGGAGCACCGGTGGCATTAACTCCAATAATGGTCATGCCGGTAATTCCAACAGCTTTGAAAAAATCACGTCTATTTATACTCACAACTTTAATTTTTAAATTGTTATAACTTAGGTTGATTTGATTTTTTTATTTTGAAGTGTCGATAAACCTGGTTTGAAAATCTTCCCAAACTTCCGGACCAAGATCGGACAATACATTATCTTTGAGTTCACCTCCATCCTGCAATACAATGTGCTGATAGACAACTTTATTTGAGTTTGCTGAAACCGCCAGAAAATCTCTCAACCGGTTAAATTCATCTTCGAGCCATTCCCTGTATTTGTCGAACATAAACATAAAGCTGACTTCTCTTAACCAATTTGCCGGTTCAATCTGATATACCCATCCTTCGGTATAAGGAGCTGTATTTATTTTTGAAGGAGTTGTTATAAGCGATTCATTCTGTTTTCTGATAAAACCTGAAACCGGAGAATAAAGATTCAATTGTTTTCCATCGCGAACGACTGTAAGTATTTTTTCTCCTTTTCTTACTTTCTCTCCGGATGATTTCATTTTTATTTGGGTTAACTGGCCGGTAACATGTTTCAGAAAATCATCGATACCTATTTTCACCATTCCATCCTGTTCCATGAAAGCCCAGGTATGAGTTTTGTCGTAATATAATCCGCGAGGTGCAGCTATCGAATTCTCATTCAGCGCCGGTGTAATTTCAATATCCTCACTTTCTATAAAGTTGCTTTTGTTACGGTTAAATGCAAAAAGAAGGATTAATAAAACTGCAACGGCAGTCAATCCAATTAAAATTATCATTCCTGTTGACATTGCCGGTGCGTTTTTCCCTGGAGTTGAAGGTGGTGCAGGATTGGTTAGCACTAACATATTTGCTGCTTTTTGAGCGCTCGACAGAATGCTGTATCCTGAGTTTTTAACCAACTCCTGTCCGTTTTCAGTTACATAAGCCATAAAATCCAATGCAACCTGATTTGTTGGTTTTTCTGTTGCCAGCGCATTTATATCACCACACAAAACTCCCGGATATTTACCAATCCAGGCTCCCCGTGTTAAGGCTGCGGGATTATCGTAAATTTTTTCAAAACTATCGATTCGCCCGTTTCTGTTTTTATCGACTGGGATGATGCTGATTTGGTCGGCAAAAGCATCTTTTCTTTGATTTAAAACATCGGTGAGGTAGCAAAATCCTATTGCATTTACATTTTGCTGAACAAGTGAAATAAGGTCTTCTGCTGAACCAGTTTTCGTTGCTGTAATTGCGGCCTCATCAGTTTTTGTAAAACCAGCAATTCGTGTAATGATATTCTGATTATCGGCTATGTAGATTTTAACCGGAGTATTTGACGCACCTTTGATTACCACAGACCAATCTGATTTTTCGGAAATCAGCCGGGCAAAATCTTCAGCAGTAAGACCTTTTTTGGATATTTCTCCCAGTAATGGATTTTTGGAGTTGATAACTGGAACTACCAAATCATGTCCAATTACCAGTTTCCACGCATTTTCCTGGTTTGTAAAAATAGAATGGTTGTTTGTAAGTAAGTACAGATTTCCTTCTTCCAAAGTTGTTGCTTCAGTTTGGAAGCTTAATTCAATTTTTTGTCCGGGATGTAAATTACTGTATCCGGCCACCCAGTTGGTTGCAAGGTCAGATAATTCAGGAGAGCTCACAATTTGTAAAGTTTGCTGTCCGGTTGCAGGATTGTCTCCTTTTTGAATATCGTTTTCAACACAAAATCCTGCAGTGTTGAACAGTAAAAACGATAACACGAAAAACGCAGAAATTAAAGTTTTCATAATCGTAATTTTTAAATATGTTTTTTTCATTGTTGTATTCTGTTGATTATTAGTAGAATAACCGACTCGCATATAATAAGCCAAATAGAGTGCCAAAAATGAAATAGTGATGTAAGAGTCAGTAAATCAGGAAAATATGGCGGATAGTGCCAGAAATCTAAACACATCAACCTGTTGAAAAAATATACAGGAAAAATTGAAATATGAATTAAGAGGTTAAATATCAGGAATATGCATTGATTGATTAAAATATCAACACTGTATATATATTCAACACATTAATTGAAGATTTGATTGAAGGAGGATAATTCAACAGGGAAATATTTATTTCTTTTTCAACCAAACAAGCCAAAATATTGCGCCAGCCACCGTCGTAGCAAAAATAACTGTATAAATGTAGATTAAACTTTCTGTGCACACTTCTTTTAGCACCTCTCCAAATAAACCTTTCAGTTGTATTGCTGCAATAAATCCCAACAGCGCATTAAGAATGGCATCTGACAAATTTGATTTGTTTGTTTTCTTTATCTCGATTAGCTCCGATAACTCCTCCAATCTTTTTGTAATGTTATCGTATAAACTGATAATGCCGCGTTGCGAATTACCGGTTTCAATAATTTCTTTTTCGCTTGGGTATTGAAAAATGTCGCGGAGGCGCTGAACATTTAATATTTTTCTAACCACACGCTGACTGGTTTCAAGCTCTTTATAACTTTTACCCTTTCCAGGATTAAGCGCTGAATCAATTTCATTTTTTGCTTCCCTTAAAATAAATTCGTTGTATGCAAGCACCATGCTTGGAACAAGCAAATAAGGATTTACAACAACCGAATTTGAAAGTGACTCCATAATTTCATCTTCCTCTGATATTTTGAGCAGTGTACCTCTGCACAAAACCATGAAGGAAGAATCTGTCTGCACAATTGGTTGAATTGTATCAAAAATTTCCTCATTATCCATTCTGTTAAAGTCAAATATGCCCAAAATAATACCACATAAAACTTTTGAAAATCGTTTTAGAGATTCATTATCAATTTCCTTATTATTCTTATTTTGAAATACGTTAAAAAAATCGTTGAAACTTATTTTTTCTATTGAACTTAATTCATCGGTTTCAATTTGAATAATTCCGCTGCTCAGGTTTTCGAGCTGAGTACTTTTTTCAGTAAACCCCAGTTGGCTGAATAATTCATCAGGCTTTATTTTATTTAGTCTTTCATTCTCTAATGTTATTTCTAATTCATCCTTCACTGTAGATCGTTCCTGGGAACTGCCGAACATGGTGGAAAGCTTTATTAAATCACACTCAGTGAAATAATCGTTCTTTTGAGGGGCAAATGTTAAATGCCAGATTGTATGTTCAGAATTTTCAATTTCTGTATAACTGATTGACAGATTAACATCCAGTTCAATCCTGCCTGTTTTGGTTGCCTTTGTATGTGTTCGTCCTTCCGAAGTATAACTGTATTCCCTTGGAAAAATTATTTTAGCATCTTGACGCAGTTCTTTAAAAACACTGTTAAAAGGAGGTTTAGCCTGTTTCTGATTATGAAAATTCAATAAATCATTTTCAAATGAGGAAAAAGGATTATTGGATGACTTTTCATCCTGATATTTATTTTTTTGTGCAAAATGCCAGGTAACTGATGATTTGTAGAATTTGAAATACGAAGTTTCCGGAATATGCAGCAATTCAATATCGCCATCTTTGTTCTTTTGCTTTTCCAATTCATTTTTCATCCTGATAAAAGATTTATTTTGATCTGATTGGCCAAGGCTTAAATAAAGATCTTTAAGAAATGCAATTATTTCAATTTGCGGGATTTTATCTCCTTTTGAATTGAATTTTGTAAAAGATAACAGAAACAAATTGTCTACTTCTTTCTTTCCGGCATCCAAAGCAGGTTGAACATAAGGTATATCTATCCATTTCGCGCCAAATTGTGAAAATATCTCCAGGCGTGTAATCGCATCAAAGCTGTCATTTTTTGTTTTTTCAGGGTTATTCGATTCAAAAAAGACATTTTGAATATCAATGCCTCTCTCTTTTTTAATCCATAATTTAATGATTGCAACACCTTCGTAAATTAATTTTTTTGCAATTCCTTTTCCCCGGTATTTTTCGTCAGTCACAATATAAATTAAATGAATAGCCCTGCTGGTTTGATACCAGTCAACAACTAAACCTCCGGTTACTTCGGGTTTGCTGCCATCAGTTGTGGTTATAATCAGAATCGAATGGGGTTCATCCGGTTGTTTATCGCCGAAAACTCTTTTCAGGATAACATCAAAATCTTCACGTTCGTTTATATCAGGAAATCCTGTTATATACAATTCTTTAAAACTATCAATGAGATTGATATATTTCAAATAAGACTCACGATTAAAAATTAAATTCATATTGATATTAAAAAGTACTTTGGAGCTGTAAGGTATAAAAAAAGCGGATTATATTAGAAAAATCCGCTTCTCAGTTTTCAGTTACCGGGTAATTTTATTTTTCAATTTCTTTCCAAACCAAAGCGCTGGCGCCAACAATGGCAGCATCGCCGGGTTTTAATTTCGAGGGAAGGATTTTGATTTTATTTTTAAAAAATGGTAGCAGGTGTTTTTCCATATTTTCCTTTGTTGGCTTAAAAATATAGTCGCCGGCTGCAGTTGGACCGCCAAACAGGAAAATGGCCTCGGGACTGAGGTAGTGAACGGTATCCGCCAAACCCAGACCTAACCAGGCACCGGTTTTTTCAAACACTTCAAGCGCTACTTTATCACCTTGTTCTGCTGCATCAAAAATCATTTTCGAATCGAGTTCCCTAAATGATTTGTCAGCCAGTAAACTATCGTTTGCATTGTAATATACAAGAAGTTCGAAAGCTGTACGTTTTATACCCGATGCAGAGCAATATGACTCTAAATGACCTAAAGCTGAACATCCGCAGGGGCGGCCACCAGGAACAAGGGAAGTATGTCCGATCTCCCCGGCAAAACCGTCACTCCCGTAAACCAAATCGCCGTTTACAACTATGCCGCTTCCAACACCGGTGCCCAATGTAAACAGTACAAAGTTTTTCATTCCCTTTGCGCCACCGTAAATCATTTCGCCGATAGCTGCTGCATTGGCATCATTAGTAAGTGCAATTGCTCCCATATCAGGGAAATGATCACGAAGTAATTTTACTAAATGCAAAACTCCTTTAAACGAAAGGTTAGGGGCGTATTCAATGGTTCCGCTGTAATAATTTCCGTTTGGAGCGCCAATACCTATACCGATAACTTCTAAATTCTCATTCAGCAATTTAACCGATTTAATTAACTCCTTTATTGCAAAAGCCAAATCAGAAATATACCTTTCAAAATCACCGTGAGAGGGGGTAATAATATTGTCTTTTACCAAAACATTACCGGCCTCATCTACTACTCCAATGGCAGTATTTGTCCCTCCAATATCAACTCCAATTGAAACTTTTTTCATGTTTTATGTATTTGTATTAGTTTTAGTTGATGGCCAGCAAATTTAAAAATATTATACATTTTGGTTGTGGTTTAGGCTAATTATTTAGTTGTAAATTTGCATCCTGATAATTAACAGTATGCAGAGTTTGGTGAAAGCAATATTAAAGTTACTGGGTTGGGTTCTGCTCATCCCGGTTTATATTTACAAATATGCTATTTCACCGTTTACCCCTGCATCGTGCAGGCATGTGCCAACCTGTTCGGAGTATGCCGTGCAGGCCATAAAAATTCATGGGCCATTTAAAGGCTTTTGGCTGGCAACACGCCGGATTTCGAGATGCCACCCATGGGGAACACATGGTTACGACCCGGTTCCTCCGAAAAATGGAGAAATTTCAGATTCAGGATGTAAAATCAATTAATTATACTGTTTGAAAGGAAGAAACTAAATTTGGATTTCGTTAATTTATAACATAAACATTTTAATACCAGTTTGAATGAGAAAATTACTCCTGCTGACAGTGATTGCAGCAATTTTAAGTGCCTGTAATTCGAAAAAAAATCAAAACGAAGAATCAGCAAAATATATTACAGTAAGTATATTGCCGCAAAAAACATTTGTAGAGAAGATTGCCGGTGACGATTTCGTGGTAAACGTACTGATTCCTCCGGGTACCAGCCCTGCAGCCTACACATTGCTTCCTTCGCAGTTGGAGGAAATATCGAAGTCAGCCATCTGGTTTCGAATTGGTTATATCGGTTTCGAGCATTCTTGGAAAGACAAAATTGCCCAGGCCAATACAAAAATGAAAGTGGTCGATCTTTCTGAAGGGCTTGATTTAATTTCACAGGGCACAGAACAACATGGCGATCATGTTCATCCGGTGGGTATTGACCCACATATCTGGCTTTCGCCGGTTTTGGTAAAAGAAATGGCAAAGCGTATCTTGGATGAGGTTTCGAAGTTGAATCCCGAACAAAGCGTAAAATATAAAACCAATTATCTGGAATTTGTGAAGGAAATAGACCAGCTGAATATTGAAATAACAAATAAACTCAAACCGTTTGAAGGTCGGAAAATTGTTGTTTTTCACCCCAGTCTTTCCTACTTTGCCCGCGATTACGGGTTGTTGCAATACTCACTCGAAAGTGGCGGAAAAGAGCCAACACCGCAGCGGATGAAAGAGCTGATTGATCTTTCGAAAAAGGAGAATATAAAAGTGATGTATATTCAGGGGGAATTAGATCGGGATCATGCCCGTGTGTTTGCCGAAGAAGTAGGAGGGGAAATTATTCAGGTTCGCCCGCTCGATCCGGCATGGGCTGAAAATTTAATGGAAATAACCAATATTATCGCGGATAAATTTTAATGGATTCATTAATTAAAATACAAAATCTTACAGTTGGATACGACAGAACACCGGTTCTTCAGCACATAAATCTTGAAATTTTTGAAAAAGATTTTTTGGGTGTTATTGGTCCGAATGGTGGTGGAAAAACTACGCTGATGAAAGCCATTTTGGGATTGCTTAAACCTTCGGAAGGTAAAATTGAATTCAGAAGTGATATAAACGGGAACAAAAAACCAATCGGTTATTTGCCTCAGGTAAAACATATTGACCGGAAATTTCCAATTACTGTTTCAGAGGTGGTAAAGTCAGGATTAATGATGCATAACGGTTCTATTTCGTCTGATGATGTAAAACAGAAAGTGACTGATTTATTGAACGAAATGGGAATTTATAATATTAAGGAAAAAGCAATTGGAGAACTTTCCGGAGGACAGATGCAGCGTGTATTTTTGTGCCGGGCTTTAATCAGCGAGCCCAAAATTATTATTCTTGATGAACCTGACACTTTTGTTGATAACCGCTTCGAGGGTGAATTGTATGAAAAATTGCGGGTGTTAAACAATGAATTAGCGATCATCCTGGTTTCGCACGATATGGGAACCATTGTAAAATATGTAAAAACCATTGCCTGTGTGAATGGAAACCTGCATTACCATTCGAGCAACAGAATTACGCAGAAAGATTTGGATGAATATAACTGTCCGATTCAAATAATAAAGTATGGCGAAGTTCCGCATATTATTTTAAAACATCACCATGAATGAGTACGGTATTCGAGCTTTTTAAATACGATTTCTTTCTGAAAGCCTTTATTGCCGCGGTTTTTGCCAGTATATCATGTGGCATAATCGGCGGATATATTGTTTCGCGGCGAATTGTTTTTATCAGCGGCGGAATAACTCATGCTTCGTTTGGCGGAATTGGTCTCGCATTTTTTCTTGGTTTTAATCCGATTCTGGGAGCGGTGATTTTTGCGGTTCTTTCAGCTTTGGGAATTCAGTTTTTTACCAAAGTTGCCGAAATCCGTGAAGACTCTTCCATTGCAATCTGGTGGTCGCTCGGAATGGCGCTCGGTATCATATTTGTTTTTCTAACGCCCGGTTATACCCCCAATTTAATGAGTTATCTTTTCGGAAATATCCTCACCGTTACAATCTCCGAACTTTGGTGGATGTTTGCTTTGACGCTTGTTATTATTGCTTTTTTTGCACTGTTCTTTAATAAAATTCTGTACATCGCCTTCGATGAGGAATTTGCCAAAACTGCCGGCGTACCTGTGAACCTGTTTAATTATTTAACCATGTCGTTAATTGCGTTAACGGTAGTTTTAAATATCAGGGTTGTTGGAATTATTCTTATTTTATCGCTGCTTACCATTCCACAGGCATCGGCAAATTTATTCACCAACGATTTTAAAAAACTTTTGATTTTATCCTCGGTTTTTGCTTTTATCGGGACCATTTCAGGATTGTTTATTTCTTATTTCCTTGATATTCCATCTGGTGCGGCTATTATTTTTACGCTGGTGATTATGTTTGGAATTCTCAGGTTATTGAAGACTTTTATTAATGCGAATCAAGAGTTGAAAATGGAATAAAAAAGTTCATTTAAACTTCAATTTTATTGTGAATGATTTAGCAATAATAACAAACCAGAATTTACTGACCAGGAGATTATGACTGTATATTTATATAACATGCATCATGAAGGGCATACAAAAGCAAAGAATATGCATCGTTTTGCTTCAGGATATCTCATTTTCCCCTATCATCCTATCGCTTTCGCTTTGAAAGATGAGAGTTTCTTTCAATCGCTTCAATAACCAATCCATTCAGTAAACAGCGGCAAATTTCAAAAATCTTTATTTCAAAAATAAAACTATAATTCTGTAATAACGTAAACTTTCTCTGAACACAATTGTTCTTAAAAGAGAATGATTCTTATTTGGTAATTTTTGAAATGAATATAAGTACAGCGGAAATAAAAAACAGACTTGCGGGTAAAGGACTGAAGGTCACCCCACAGCGAATGGTAATTCTGGAAGCTGTAAATAATTTAAACAATCATCCAACGGCCGACAATATTATCGAATACATCAGGGCAAAGCACCCCGGAATTGCAACCGGAACCGTTTATAAAGTGCTTGAAACACTGGTTCTTAACAAATTGATTAAAAAAGTAACTACCGACAGGGATATTATGCGGTACGATGGTATCCTGGAAAATCACCATCATTTGTACTGCTCTGAATGTGATAAAATAGAAGATTACCACGACAATGAACTGGATGAATTGCTCCGGAGATATTTTGAAGAAAAGAATCTTCCGGGATTTAAAATCGAAGAATTCGTGCTCCAGATCAAAGGCGCTTTTAACAAATGCTGAAATGAAAAATCAAATCAAATCCGGTAACAATTAACTCGTCCGGAAATTAACAAAATAAAGCAATAATATGGCCGAAGAACGGTCAACAGAATAATTACATTAACATTTAAAATTAATAAAAATGGAAGAAAATCAAGTATTTGCAATGCCAAGAATTGGCGACAAAGCGCCTGAATTTAAGGCAGTAACAACCCAGGGCGAAATTAATTTCCCGGCCGATTACAGCGGTAGTTGGGTAATCCTTTTCAGCCACCCGGCTGATTTTACACCGGTTTGCACCTCGGAATTTATGACCTTTGCATCCCTTGAAGAAAAATTCAATGAAGCGAACTGCAAACTGGTTGGCCTTTCGGTTGACGGTTTGTACAGCCACATTGCCTGGTTACGCACCATCAAGGAAAAAATTGAATACAAAGGCATGAAAAATGTTGAAGTTACTTTCCCACTCATTGAAGACATTACCATGAATGTTGCCAAAAAGTACGGAATGATGATGCCCGGCGAAAGCAGTACCAAAGCCGTTCGCGCTGTATTTGTGATTGATCCGGTTGGAGTAATCCGCACCATTATTTATTACCCGCTGAGTTTAGGCCGTAATTTCGACGAACTGTACCGGGTGGTACTGGCGCTGAAAACCGCTGACGAATTTAAAATTGCAACCCCGGCCGACTGGCGTCCGGGTGATGATGTAATTGTTCCGCCGGCAGGCTCATGTGGTGTCGCCAAAGACCGCATGGAAGGCAAAGAAGAAATGAAATGTTACGACTGGTTCTTCTGCACCAAAAAATTGGATAAGGAAACAGTACTTGACAGGATTTTGAAAAAATAATAAAAAATCAGTAAAGAATTCTCAAGCGGGTTGCTTGTCTGGACGGACGGCAACCCGCCTTTATTTTATAAAAGTTATTACAATTTTATTACACAAATCAAACACGTGTAACTTATTAACCTGAAAACAATTATAAAATACATCATCAGAAAATTAATCGTTTTGTAATATTTTCTTAATATCGGTGTAACAGCAATAGTTCAATTTTGTACCGAAAATAAAAAACTAATGAGAATATCAATTACAACACTGCTTCTTTTAACCTTTTTAACTGCCACAGAAATATTTGGACAAACCACAACAGAAGAATTTAAACCAAACGGAAAACCGCTTGCTTTGATTTTTACAAATTTTAATACAGCATTTTCTGATGGTAAATCAAATCCTGAGTTTGGAATTACCCGTGCTTACCTTGGCTACGAGTATAACTTCAGTAAAGACTGGTATGCAAAAGTCATTCTTGATGTGGGCGATCCCAAAGTTGGAGGATTACAGATGACTGCCTTTTTGAAAAATGCATACGTTGAATACAAGAAGAACAATTTTAGCAGTTCATTTGGCGTAATTGCCACTACACAATTTAAAGTTGCTGAAAAAATTTGGGGGCTCCGCTACATCGAAAAATCATTTCAGGATGGATATGGATTTAATGCCAGCGCCGACCTTGCGTTAAGTATGGACTATAAGTTTGCTGATTTTATTTCTGCCGATTTTATTTTAGCAAATGGGGAAGGGTATAAATTATTGCAAAGAGATAGTTTGTTAAGGCCTGGACTTGGAATTACAATTAATCCGGTTAAAAAAATTACTGCCCGTATTTACGGCGATTTTATGGGAAAAGATGTGAAACAATCATCACTGGCTGCATTTGCTGCATACACTGGCAAAAAGCTGATGGTAGCTGCAGAATATAACTATCAATGGAATATGGTTATGAAAGAGGGTCAGGATATTTATGGTACTTCATTTTATGCTACATATACCGCAACTGATAAAATTAAAATATTCGGAAGGTTTGACGATTTAAGGTCGGCAACACCGGAAGGAAATGAAAATCCCTGGCATTACAGCAAAGACGGGCAATTAATAATTGCAGGTTTGGAATACAATGTAATCAAAGGAATAAAAGTGGCACCCAACTTCAGGTATTGGAGCCCTGCCGACGATAACATTCCCGCTACATCTTACGCATACTTAAATTTAGAATTGAAATTTTAAAATTTTAAATAACATCTCCGTAAAAAGGGGAAATAGAAAATCAACTTTTTGTAAAAAATAAAAACACAGAAAATGAAACAGTTAGTAACATTAATTATGGCAGTTGCATTACTGCAGGCTTGCTCAAGTTCGTCCAATAAAAAAGCTGAGGAAAAATCGGCGGCAAAAATAACTTTAACCGCGGCTGGTGCAACTTTTCCAATGCCATACTATAATATGGTTTTTAACCAGTACACAACAAAAACAGGAACACAGCTTACTTATGGAGGTATCGGTTCAGGAGGAGGTATCCGCAGCTTAACCGATAAAGTAATCGATTTTGGCGCTACTGATGCGTATTTGGAAGATGCAAACCTATCCGAAATGCCAGCGGAAGTGGTTCATATTCCTACCGTTTTGGGAGCTGTTGTAATCGCATATAACTTGCCCGGAGTGGATAGTTTGAAACTTTCGAATCAGCTTCTTGAAGATATTTTTATGGGAAAAATTACCAAATGGAACGACCCGAAAATTAAACAAAACAACCCGGGATTAACCCTTCC
>DATITY010000049.1:0-2600 GCA_035467235.1 Draconibacterium sp.
GTAAAACGGAACAACCTGTGCAAAACCGGATCAGCGTGTTTGAAAAAGATGAAATCCTGATATTCACACACAACAATCAAATTATCGACGCTTTCAAAAAAGAAGACATGCACTATTTTACAGGTTGTATCCGTCAGATGATGTACAGCGTGTTATACAACCGCGGTTACAACGACTGGATGATGGCACTTCATGCCTCATCGGTTGTAAAAAATAACCAGGCAGTGGTTTTTTCAGCCACCGGAGGAAGCGGGAAAAGTACACTCTCGGCGCTGTTAAAAGCAAAAGGGTACTATTTTATCAACGACGATTTTATTACTGCCGACGAAAACCGGAACGTTTATCCTTTCCCATCGGCCATTTCGGTAAAGGACGGTTCGGTAAAAACGCTGTCGGAATTTTACCCTGAATTGAAAAATATTTCGACCAAAGAAACTTTAATTGGTAAAATAGTCCGTTATCTGCCGGTTGAAAACGTAAGCGGCGATTACGAAAAAGGATTCCCGGTAAAAGCCTTTGTTTTTGTAAAATACGACCGCCGGGCCGAAGCTGTTTTTGAGGAGGTAAATAAAAAAACAGCATTACAGGAATTATTAAAGGAAACCTGGGTAAAACCCGAACCCGAAAATGTGGAGAAGTTTTTCGACTGGGTTGAAAATACAAGGTTTTACCGCCTGCAATATTCCGATAACCAGCAGGCGCTTGACATTGTCAGTGAAATTTTTGAATCCTGATTTTATTGATTTGTTTTAAAAAACCTTATTTTACTTTCTTAAACCTCAGTAGCCAATCATTTATAAACAATAAACCTTATTTACCTTATTGGTGTTAAGATCTTATTGCCTGCTCATTTTGAATTAAAATTTAAACGACAACCCTATCCCGAACATTTCCATAAACTGCACCATTGGCGCACTTTTCCCCGGAGATGTCTCTGTAACAGTATCGCTGTCAAGTATTTTAATGTCATCATCGTAAACCAGCTGGGTCAGGAAGTTGGCCGAAAGCCATTCATTCACTTTCATGTTCAGCATGAATGTCCAGTCAACATCGATGTTTTGCGGGTTGTGAAAGTAATTCGAGAACAAATCGAGTTTTGATTGGGCCGTAACATTTTTTACCACTTCCTTTTTAACAGCCAGCCTTGCGCTACCCCCCATTTCGGCCCTGAACTTTTTGCCCGGATCGACGCCAAATTCGCCGGCAGCCGACAATTCATCGTTGTTGACAATGGTAAACTTACCTGTGGCAGGTGATAAAAACAACGACATGAATTCTTTTTTATAATCCATACCAAGCGCCACATTTATATAAGCAGGGGCCAAAAATTCAGAAATCGGCGAGTCTCCGGTTGTTCGCGGGTAGTTATAACCCGGTGCAAACTGCGATTTAAAACTCACCAGCCCGGCGTAATTCCAGTTCGTTCCGGTATTGTATCCTACTTTTGAGTTAAATTCAATTTTATCGGTCGATTTGCGCAATGCCTCATCATTGTTTTTGAGAAATCCGTATCCCAAATCGATGTAATTATCCCACGAAAGACTGTCTTTTTTGTAATTCGCGAGGTAATTCATTAAAAACACCCCCGACATTGAACTTTGTCCGCCTGCCGCCCAGTTGGTTAATGAAACCTGCGAGAAGTTAGCCCCAAAAACACCGCTGCGTTTCCAGTATTTAATTGTGTCTGACTTTTCCTGGCTAAAAAGCGCAAAAGGCATCAGCAATAAAACAATCAGTAGTTTTTTCATTTTTTTTGTTTTTAAGATGAATTAATTTGATTTTTGATTCAATACAAAAATTTATTTCGCTTCAATAAACAACTTATGTCAAAATTGGTTTAAAGCCAACTGAATTTATTAAACAATCTACAGGTCGAGAATCTGCAGCGGATGTGCGATGGTTTTTTCCTTTGTCACCAGTTTGGATTCTTTTGAATCTCCCTCCTGAACAAGTTGCTGTATTTTTGCTTTCACCGGAAATTGAAGTGTGTACGGTTTACACGCTGAAATTAAAGAAACAGCCCGTTTTGCGCCTTCATACAATGCCTGTCTGGTTTCTTCGAACGGGTACAATTCAGCAGCTTCCCTTGCCAGTCCACGCTTTGTTGCCACAGTAACAATTTTATCGCCAAAGAAACGGTTGGCTTCGCGGCAGGTGGCCAAATCACCGGTTACCAATACCAGCGGCACACCATAATAACCGGCTATCACCGCATTTTGCACCAGTTCGCCCGATTCAACGTCATTGTACCAGTAACGGTTTTCAGTTTTCGACGACTGGGTATGGCACAAAACGCCGTCGGCGGTACCCATCATCGCATGAAAACCAACCATCACCATTGCGGCATAACTGCTGTCGAGAAGCGTCAGGTTTCCTGCTCCCGGGCGAGGCCTGCCTGTAATGTATGTTGCTCCCGGCGTCATTAAATGCGGTACAACCGCCTGGTTGCCATGACCGTCGAGCACAACCACTTCAGTTGCCCCGCCATCGCGCAATCCCTGTATTACTGCATCCAAATCGCCCATAAAATACTCGCAGGCCAGCAGGTTTTCCGGCGAGCCTTTTTCCCTTGTCTGCGTAAAGTTGAAAACCCCGCTGAT
>DATITY010000050.1:0-2289 GCA_035467235.1 Draconibacterium sp.
GTGGGCGGTATAACCTGAATTGGTAAACGCGACAATGGCCTTGGCTTTTATTTGGTTTGCTATAACGGTGGCATTGTAACAAACCGAATCGGCAAGAAATTTAGGAGAGTTTTGCGCCGGAACATGAAGCTTGTTAAATAAATTGCCGTTTTTCTCGGTATAGTCTATAATTTTCTGCATGTTTTGAATGGTTTGAACCGGATACTTGCCAACCGATGTTTCCCCGCTCAGCATCAATGCATCAGCGCTGTCGAGAACAGCATTTGCCACATCGTTTGCTTCGGCACGTGTTGGGGTGAAATTGGTAATCATGCTCTCCATCATTTGGGTGGCAATAATTACAGGTTTTGCCTGGGCAATACATTTTTCAACTATCAGTTTTTGTATCAGCGGCACGCGGTCGAACGAAACTTCAACGCCCAAATCGCCACGGGCAACCATAACCCCGTCGGTAACTTCAATAATCTGGTCAATTTCATCAAGCGCCTCGGGTTTTTCAATTTTGGCAATTACCCCGGCGTGCCCGTTTTTCCTTCTTATCAATTCTTTCAAATCGAGAATGTCAGAAGCTTTGCGAACAAATGAAAGTGCAATCCAATCCACTTCATTGTCGAGGGCAAAACTGGCATTCGAAATATCTTCATCGGTAAGGCAAGGCAACGAAACTTTTGTGTTGGGCAGATTTACCCCTTTCTTCGATGAAAGCGGGCCACCATAAATTACCCTGGCTTTTACCCTATCTTTTTTATTGGTTTCTGTTACTTCAAGTTTTATTTTTCCATCGTCAATTAAAATAGATTCCCCAACATTTACATCATGCGGAAACTCCTGATAACTCATGTAAATCTGCTCTTTTGTGCCAACGCACTTTTCGGTAACGAAAGTTATGATATCGCCTTCAAGCAAATCAATGCGGTTGTTTTCGATTTCGCCAACCCTGAGTTTTGGCCCCTGCAAATCGGCTAAAATTGCAACATGGGTATTCAATTCCCGGTTCAATTCCTTTATCAGTTGAATCGATTTTAAATGTTCCTCCTGTTTTGAATGCGAAAAATTAAGTCTGAAGACATCAACTCCTTCCTGTATTAAACTGGTTAGAACTTCTTTTGACGATGATGCCGGACCCAATGTGGCCACTATTTTGGTTTGCGAACAGGCTTTTCTCATGATTTTTGGTTTTAATTTGCTGATAAATCAAGTATATAAATGCTTCAGAACAACACCGTTTCAAAGCTATTTGTTTTTCGAAAGAAAACAGATTTTAAACATATAAAAACAGGATTCCTCTTTTTTATCGATTGCAGGATTTCAAATGCTTCCTGAGCATTTTAATCATCAACATATTATTTTGGTACGAAAGTGCCTCCCGAAACATCCGACACTCTCACACTATCGACAATATAATAACTTTCGCCCTGCCAGGGTAAAGCGCCATTTTTCTCTCTGTAATGCACTACCACTTGTTTTCCCTGTATCTGTTCCATTTGTTTGGCCACTGCTACGTCGGTAACCGAAAAAAGAAATTTCTCCGAAGCAAGTGCAACATTTGAATTCGACTGCACACTACTTAAAATCATTTCTCCTTCGTAGGTTTTAAAAATTACCCCCTTTTCCGAAAACTTCTGCAACAATCCTGCCCGGTAGCCCTTGCTGTAGGTAAAACCGTATTTAAAATAACCAACTGCAATAATTATTACAATTACAATCGCCAAACCCCAGTAACCAATTTTTTTCAACATATTGTTTTGTTTTATAAGTTAATCATATTTATTTTTCACTCAACTTCAAATATACTATATTCCGTTTGTTTGAATGTTTAGAAAACAAAAAACCATCCTTTTTGGTTTAGAATTTCACTATTTCCCCTTTTTTGTTTCAACAATAACAACTCCGTTTGCTCCCCGCGAGCCATAAACCGATGAAGAACCATCTTTCAACACGTCAATTGATTGAACATCAAGTGGTGACAACATGGCAAAATCATGTTCGTTGACAATAATTCCGTCAACCACCAAAAGAGCACTGTTTCCTTCTACTCCCTGAAAAGTTTTTACTCCCCTGATAATAATATTGTTTCCTTCAACCACAACACCCGAAAATTTTCCACGCAACAAATCGTACATATCCGAGTACATCGAAAAATCATCGTCGCTGTTATTTAAAGTAGAAACCGCATTTGTCAATCGCTTTGATTCAACATATCCATAACCGACATTTGCATAGCGTTCAGCCTTTTCCAAATTGCCTTCTCCTTTTTTCAATTTGAGATTTACCAATATTAACCTGATT
>DATITY010000051.1:0-6700 GCA_035467235.1 Draconibacterium sp.
GCCGCAACCATTATCATTAATTTGAATGAGTGTTCGCCCGGCATCTTTCACATGAACAGTTATTTCAGTAGCCCCGGCATCAAGCGCATTTTCAACCAGCTCTTTCACAACCGAAGCAGGCCGTTGAATAACTTCGCCGGCGGCAATTTGATTGGCCACCGAATCGGGCAATAACTGAATTATATCACTCACTTATACAGATTATTAGATTTGAGTATTGAGTATTGAGAGAGAAAAATTAAAATAAGATATCAGAATAATAGAACAGATAAAATATCAATGCCAAAATTATAAATAAATATAGCAATCTCCTGTTTTGCGCCCTGCGCGATGGTTCTGACGATCTTGACTGCCGGTAGTCCTGATTTCTGAATTGTCCCTTAATTCTAGGTCTGAAATTTTTTAAATCCCGCTTATTTTCATCAACAATTCCCAATTCTTCTTTAATTCTCCGCTCCCTTTCATCACGTTCCTCTTTTTCAGGATCGTAAAATCGGGGTCTGATATAAAATTGTTTAGCCTTTGGTGTATAAAAAAATTTCCCTATCATAGTTTCAAATTTTATCGTACTACAAAGATAAGGTTAATTCCTCAAAATTATTCCCGTCCCAGTAATTCAGCAACATCAAAAACTATACTGATTTTAGCAAAATTTCATGAAGTTGTTCATTGTTCAACTCAACCGGATTTCCCTTCATGCTGCTTGAATTTTTTGCTTTTTCAACCAGTTCCGGAAAAGAATCGGCTGAAAGATGAAAATCTGAAAGCGAAGGTATTTTAAGCTTTTTTACCAGTTCTCTAACCCAAACAACACCGTCCTCGGCAACGGCAGAACTGTTTCCGGTAAGAATCCGGGCAACCTCATCGAATTTTAGAATTTGGTTTTGCTGATTTTTGTTTTTCAGCGCTTCAATATTTACTTCCATTACTGCCGGAAGCAGGCAGGCGCAAACTGCCCCGTGCGGAATTGGATACATTCCTCCAAGCGGACCGGCAAAACCATGCACAGCACCCAGTTTTACATTGGCCAGCGCCATCCCGCCGAGCATGCTTGCCATTGCCATATTTTCGCGTGCTGCCAGATTATTGCCATCGTGAAAAGCAATCTCCAAAGAAGCTGAAATTCTCTTCATTCCTTCCCTGCAAATCATGTCAATAAACGGGTTCGACTGGTTTGAAACAAATGTTTCGAGCAGGTGGGTAAGCGCATCAATACCTGTGCTGGCGGTAAGAGGAGGTGGCATTGTTAATGTTACAACGGGATCAACTATTGCCAGATTTGGGTACATAAAATCGCTTCGAAGGCTTACTTTAACATTGTGTTCGATTGATTTTATTACTGAATTTTTGGTGACCTCTGCGCCAGTTCCGGCGGTTGTTGGAATCGCAATACATGGAATTGGCGCCAATTCCAGTTTTCTCCCTTTTCCAATTACTTCAAGATAGTCGGTTAATTCGCCTTTGTTGGGTGCGAGCGCCGCTATTGCCTTCGCACTGTCGATAACACTGCCGCCACCAATACCAACAACAAGGTTACACCTGTTTATTCGAGTAAGTTCTGTACCTTTTTCAATATCCAGCGTTGTTGGTTCAGAATAAATACTGAAAATTTCGAATTGAATATTAATCGCTGTCAGCCATTCGGAAAGCTGAATCGCCAAATTTGTGCTTTTGCCTGTAACAATGAAAACTTTAGTTCCTAATTCTTTAATAAAACCGGGAACTTTTTTAAAACAACCATTTTCGAAAATGATACGTGTTGATGTAGCAAATTCAAAACTTATTCCCATCCTTCATCTTCAGGAAAAACATTGTAAAATTTTACACTTGTGCGGGGTACTTCCATCATGTGCGATACAGCATCGCGCCATCTCAAATAATGATCGGTTAACTTGTGTTTTGCAGGATCTTCGAATGAACGGTAAACCTCAATCAGAACAAATTTTGTTGGGTCGTCATGTTGCTGGACAATATCAAAACGAACAATTCCAGGTTCGAGAATGCTTTCTTTTGCATTTTCTACAGTAACCGTTTTAAACTCCTCAACAAAATCTTCCTTTACATGAACAAAAACATGAACGATATACATATTCTAAAAATTTAATTTTACAGTTAAATACCTTTCTATTATTTTAATTTAAAACTTTGCTCGTATAAAAAGTTGCAATATTAGTTAAAAAATGAATTGATTTTGAGAGCAACATAAAAACCAATATTAATGAATTGTAATTTTATTTCTGCCTGAAATAAATCTGAATCGGCACCCCTGTAAAATTAAATTTTTCGCGGATTTGGTTTTCAATGTAACGACGATATGGTTCTTTTATATATTGAGGCAAATTGGCAAAAAAAGCAAACGAAGGGGTTTGGGTTGGTAATTGTGTGACATATTTTATTGAAATCGACTTCCCTTTTACAGAAGGAGGACCATATTTTTCGATAGCTTCAAGAAGTACTTCATTTAACTCTGATGTTTTAATTTTTTGCTGACGTCGTTCGTAAACATCAATAGCAGTTTCAAGTGCTTTGTGAACCCGTTGTTTGGTTAACGCTGAAATGAACAAAATGGGAACATCGGTAAAAGGTGCTATCTTTTCCTGAATTTCTTCGGTAATTCTTTTTGTTGAATGGGTATCTTTTTCAATTAAATCCCATTTGTTTACCAGGATTACCACACCCTTTTTATTTCGCAGAATCAGGTTGAAAATATTAACATCCTGCGCCTCAACGCCCCGGGTAGCATCAATCATTAAAAGACAAACATCGGAACTTTCGATTGTTCGCACCGAACGCAAAACCGAATAAAACTCAAGGTCTTCGTGTACCTTTCCTTTTTTGCGTAATCCTGCTGTGTCGATAATCATAAAATCGTAACCAAATTTGTTGTAACGGGTGTGAATTGAATCGCGGGTTGTTCCGGCCACTTCTGTTACAATGTTTCTTTCGGTTCCGAGCAAAGCATTAATGAACGACGATTTGCCCACATTAGGCCGGCCAACAACCGACAAATGAGGCAATTCCAGCTCTTCGTCAACTTCTTCCGTTTTGGGAAAGTTCTCGACCACAACATCAAGTAGATCTCCGGTTCCACTGCCTGTCATTGATGAGATGCAGTAAATTTCTCCCAATCCAAGCCCGTAAAACTCCTGTGCATCCATTATCCGGTTGTTGTTATCTACTTTATTTACTACAACAACTACCGGTTTTTTACCTTTTCTCAATATCCCGGCTATAGCATCATCGAGGTCGGTAATACCAGACTCAACATCGACCACAAACATAATTACATCGGCCTCATCGATTGCAAGATGCACTTGTTTATTAATTTCTGCTTCAAAAACGTCATCCGAATTTATAACATATCCACCGGTGTCAATCACCGAAAACTCAACGCCATTCCACTCACCTTTTCCGTAATTACGGTCGCGGGTTACACCGGCTGTTTCATCCACAATCGCCTGACGTTGTTCAACTATCCGGTTAAATAATGTCGATTTGCCAACATTTGGCCTTCCTACAATTGCTGCTATTTTACTGCTCATTATTATCTTTTTATTCAAACAATCGCATTGGATTATCCTTAACTTGTTTTCTTTTCATTTTAGCATTCATGCATTCATGCACTATATCGCATCGTATCCAAAATTTTTCAGTTGTTTGTCCTTTTCACGCCAGTCTTTGGCCACTTTTACAAACAACTCCATAAAAATTTTCTTGTTGAAAAATTCCTCTGCATCTTTTCTGGCTTCCGTTCCAACACGTTTAATCATTTCGCCTTTATGACCGATAATAATCCCTTTCTGACTATCTCGCTCCACATAAATCACACAACTAACATGTATAATTTTATCTGTTTCTTTAAACTCTTCCACTGCCACTTCCACCGAATACGGGATCTCTTTCTGATAATGCAGCAATATTTTTTCGCGGATGATTTCCTGTAAAAAGAAACGTTCGTTGCGATCGGTCAGTTCGTCTTTTCCAAAATAAGGAGGAGCTTCAGGAAGCAATTCCAGAATACGATCGAAAATGGGTTCGATATTAAATTTTTCCTGGGCTGAAATCGGGTAAACATTGGCGCCCGGAAATATGTTGGTCCAGTAATCAAACAATCTCAGTACTTCATTTTGGTTCGACAAATCAATTTTATTGATCAGCACAATCACAGGCACATTCGATTTTCGAACCTTTTCAATGTATTCCGGATTTTTGCCGGGCGTTTCAATTACATCGGTTACAAATAAAATTACATCGGCATCAATCAGCGCTGAATCGACGAATTTCATCATCGTTTCCTGTAATTTGTAATTTGGTTTCAAAATTCCGGGTGTATCGGAATATACAATCTGAAAATCTTCGCCACTCACAATTCCTTTAATCCGGTGACGGGTTGTCTGCATTTTCTGGGTGATAATCGATATTTTTTCGCCTACCAGCGCGTTCATTATCGTCGATTTCCCCACATTCGGGTTCCCGATAATATTTACAAAACCTGCTTTATGTGCCATAATTATTTTACAATTCCTTAAAAATCAGCGCAAAGATAATTTAATTGATTGATATTAAAGAATTATTCAAGTTCGGCAATTAATTCGTTGCTAAGTGTACCCGAAGCAATTTCGCGAACTTCGCCGGTCATTTTAATATTCCAGGCTTCGTCGATTTCTATTTGCAGTGTTCCACCGGGCATTTTAACATTAAGCTTTCGTTCAGTTAAACCTTTTTTAACCATCACCGATGCCACTGCACACGACGAACTTCCTGAAGCCAGTGTCCAGCCGGCGCCGCGCTCCCAAATCAAAACTTCAACTTCGGTTGGAGAAATAACTTTGGCAAACTGAACATTGATGCGGTTGGGAAACATTGGGTGATTTTCAATGTAAGTGCCAAACTGTTTTATCTCTTTTTCGTCGAGTTCTTCCTTCAATATCACGCAATGTGGATTTCCAACAGAAACACAACTAATTGTATAATCTTTATATTCCAGGTTCAACACTTCATCAATACACTCTTCGTTAGCACAATTCACCGGAATTTCTGCCGAAATGAAATTGGCTTTTCCCATGTCAACTTTTACAGTTTTTGCCTTCTTTTTAACTTCCTCTGTAATTTCGGCACGAACCACCCCGCCGGGAGTTTCAATAGTGAAAATTTTTTCTTTCGAAAATTTACTGTCGTACAGATATTTGGCAAATATGCGCAAACCGTTGCCGCTTTTTTCTGCTTCCGAACCATCAGGATTTAAAATGCGCAAACCAAAATTGGCTTTGTAGCTGGGTACTTTCAGTAAAATTCCGTCAGACCCGATTCCGTAATGCACATCACAGATTTTTTGAATGGCTTTTGGAGTTAATTCGAAACTGATTTCGTACTGATTTAATACAATGTAGTCGTTACCCAGTCCGTGAGATTTTACAAAGAAGTTTTGCATGTCGAATGTTTTAGGGTGCAAATGTATTAAACTACAATGAAATTTATCCCGCCTTGTAACTCAAATCTGTTTCTCAGATATTTATTTTTAAATTTGCTGCCCAATTAAGAAATCAATTAATATCAAATACAATGGCATTTATTAACGAAAACTACCTCAAACTTCAGGCAGGTTATTTATTCCCGGAAATCGGGAGGCGTGTAAACGAATTTATTGCTGCAAATCCTGATAAGAAGGTAATTAAAATGGGTATCGGCGATGTTACCCAACCACTGGTCCCGAGCGTTGTTAAAGCTTTTCATAAAGGAGTTGACGAAATGGCAACTTCAAAAACATTTAAAGGTTACGGACCCGAGCAAGGTTACGGATTTTTGCGCGATGCAATTGCCAAAAATTCATATCACGATCGCGAAGTTGATATTTCGGCTGATGATATTTTTATTTCTGATGGTTCGAAATGTGATACCGGAAATATTCAGGAAATTTTTGGAAACGAAAATAAAATTGCCATTTGCGACCCGGTTTACCCGGTTTATGCAGATACAACTGTAATGGCCGGAAAAACAGGTGTTTGCCAAGCAAACGGTTATTACGACGGTATTATTTACATGCCCTGCACCCACAAAACCGGTTTTATACCTGAACTGCCCGAAGAAACTCCCGACCTGATTTTTCTCTGTTTTCCCAACAATCCAACCGGCGCAGTTGCCACAAAAGAAGTGCTGAAAAAATGGGTTGATTATGCCATCAAAAACAAAAGCATTATTTTATACGATGCTGCTTACGAAGCTTTTATAACCGACGAAAATATTCCACATTCAATTTACGAAATTGAAGGAGCAAAAAGTGTAGCACTTGAGTTCCGCAGCTTTTCGAAAACAGCCGGATTTACCGGAACCCGCTGTGCTTTTACGGTAATTCCAAAAGAGTTGATGGCTTTTGATAAAGATGGAAATCCCCACCAGGTAAAAAAATTGTGGACCCGCCGTCACACCACAAAATTTAATGGCGTTTCGTACCCGGTTCAAAAAGCAGCGGCAGCTATTTTTACCGAAGAAGGTAAAAAAGAGGTTGCACAAGTTATTGCTTATTACATGGAAAATGCACGGATCATGAAATTAAGTCTGACTGCTGCCGGATTTGAAGTTTTTGGCGGCGAAAATGCACCATACATTTGGGTGAAAACCAAAAACGGAATGAAATCGTGGGAATTTTTCGATAAACTTTTAAACGACGCCAACGTGGTTGGAACACCCGGTTCAGGATTTG
>DATITY010000052.1:0-5653 GCA_035467235.1 Draconibacterium sp.
GTTGTAGTCAGGTCCGACGGAAGCGGTACAACTCACATTTTCAGCGACTATATGACCAAAATAAGTAAGCTTTGGGCAGAGAAAGTTGGTGTCGGAAAATCGCTGCAGTGGCCGGTTGGCATGGGTGCCAAAGGAAATCCAGGCGTTGCCGGAACCATTTCTCAAACTCAGGGCGCAGTTGGTTACATAGGTTCTGAATATGCTTTCGCACAGAAAATACAAACTGCCAAAGTACAAAACAGTGCGGGCAATTACATTTCGGCTTCAATTGCCTCGGTAAGTGCTGCTGCACAGGGCCAAATTCCTGATGATACGAGAATTATGCTTACCAATTCTGATAATCCTGCATCATATCCGATTAGCGGTTTTACATGGATAATTCTTTACAAGGAACAGAATTATAACAACCGCTCAAAAGAACAGGCTCTCGCAACTGTAACTTTTCTCGATTGGCTGGTTAGTGCAGAGGCACAAAATGAAGCAGAAAAAGTACATTACTCTCCACTACCCGTTGCAGCCGCTGAAAAAGCAAAAGCAATTTTACGCACAGTTACTTACGATGGGCAACCATTGCTAAATTAAATGAACAGCGATAAAATTACAAAATGGGTTCTCCTGCTTTCGTCATTCATCATCTTGTTTGTGACTGGCGGAATGATTTTTTCGCTAATAAATGGTTCAATTCCTGCATTTAAAAATTTTGGGTTCAGCTTTATTTTCAGCAACAACTGGAACCCAACCGAGGGAAAAGAAAATTACGGAGCGCTGCCATTTATTGCTGGTACCGTTATCACTTCGGTGGCCGCGTTGCTGATTAGCCTGCCATTATCGTTTTCAGCTTCCCTTTTTTTAGGAGAGTATTTTCGCGGCACCAAAATAGCCAAAGTACTGGGCACAATGGTTGATCTTCTTGCCGGAATCCCATCAATTGTTTATGGTTTATGGGGTTTTTATGTGTTACGCCCGTTTCTGATCGATTTGGGAGTTCCTAACCAGGGTTTTGGAATTTTTACAGCCAGTATTATTCTGGCTATAATGATAATTCCTTATGCAACTTCGCTTAGTAATGAAATTATTATGATGGTTCCCAATGAGTTGAAAGAGGCTGCATATTCGCTGGGTGCAACAAAATCGGAAGTAATTTTTAATGTAATTGTGCCATCTGCCCGTTCAGGAATAATTGCCGGATACATTTTGTCGTTTGGTCGTGCTTTAGGCGAAACAATGGCAGTTACAATGTTAATCGGAAATGCAAATGTTATTCCCAAAGGATTATTCAGTACAGGTAACACAATGGCGAGCGTTATCGCCAATCAGTTTGGAGAAGCCGACGGATTAAAACTCAGTTCTTTGATGGCAATCGGACTTTTACTTTTTCTGATAACAGGAATTATAAATGCCATTGGAAAATTAATCATTAAAAAGATGGCATAAATGAATGCTGCAGCTAAAAGAATAGAAATAGATAATTTAAAATCAAGGACTTTAAAGGACAACTTTATAAAAGGCCTTGTTATTGCTCTGTCGGTAATTACCATTTCTCCGATTGTTCTAATTATTTATAAACTGATTGCCAAAGGAATCAAACAAATCAGTTTCGAATTTATTCTGAAAACTCCTCCCAACAGTTTTGAAGCGATGACCGCACTGGCCAATGGAGAACTTATTCCTGGCGGCATTGCAAACGGAATAACAGGAACATTGCTTATGGTTGTTATGGCATCCGCGATGGCCATTCCGGTTGGAGTGGTTACCGGCATTTTTCTGTACGAAAATCCAGGTAAATTTCTTGCCAACATTACGCGCAATATTTCTGATATTTTACAGGGGGTACCTTCAATTGTGCTTGGATTAATAGCATACGTTTGGGTTGTTAAGGGTATTACCCACGGATTTTCTGCGCTGGCCGGAAGCGTTTCGCTTGCGATAATGATGTTGCCAATGATTGTGCGCTCAACCGAAGAAACCCTGAAAATGATTCCCCAGTCAATTAAGGAAGCAGCGCTTGCACTTGGGGTACCCTATTACAAGGTTATTTTAAAAGTATTAATCCCGACCGGTTTTAGTGGTTTGTTAACCGGAATATTACTGGGAATCTCAAGGGTTTTAGGAGAAACGGCTCCATTAATGCTGACTGCACTTGGCAGTACAATAATAAATCTGGATATTACAAAACCAACCAGTGCAATCCCTTTGCTCATCTGGGAATTTTACAACGACCCCAATATGATAGATTTAATATGGAGTTCATCGTTGCTTTTAATGATAATGGTTTTAACTTTAAATATCGTATCAAAACAAATTGCTGCCAGATCAAAATAGAATAATGACAGAAAATACAATAAAAATTAAAGACCCGGTACTTTCCATGCAAAACCTTTCGGTATCGTATGACAAAGGAAAGTATGCCGTAAAAAATGTTTCTGCCGATATAAAACGAAACAGTGTTACAGCTATTATGGGACCATCGGGCTGCGGTAAAAGCACATTACTGCGGGCAATCAACCGTATGCACGAATTGTACGAAAACATCGAAACGAGTGGCACAATAATTTTAAACGGGAAAGATATTTCCGGTATGCCAACCATAAAGTTGCGCCGGATGGCAGGCATGGTTTTTCAACGGCCAAATCCATTTCCAACCATGAGCATTTACGATAATGTAATAGCAGGTTATAAATTAAACGGAATCAATCTGAAACGCAACGAACGCGATGAAATAGTGGAACGTTCGCTTCGCGATGTTACACTTTGGGATGAAGTAAAAGATACCTTGAATAAAAAAGGCACTTTTCTTTCAGGCGGGCAACAGCAGCGGCTTTGCATTGCCCGGGCGCTGGCGTTCGATCCGGAAGTGATACTGCTCGACGAGCCAACTTCGGCACTCGATCCGATAGCTACTGCGAAAATTGAAGATTTACTGGTACATTTAAAAGAAAATTATTCGATCATAATGGTAACGCACAACATGTCTCAGGCCGCCCGAATATCGGATTATTCGATGTTTATGTACCTGGGCGAACTCGTTGAGTATGGTAAAACCAAGGACATGTTTACCAATCCAAAAGACCGTCGGACAGAAGAATACCTGACCGGAAAATTCGGTTAAAAATTTATAACTTCAATAAAATTCAGAACAAAATGACTACAAAAAAAGATGACGCCATCAACAGTATAATGCAAGACTTCGAAGAATTTGCAAATCTGGTTCTTCATCAAATAGATTCACTTGAGAAAATAATTTCTTCGGGAGAAACAAAAATTTCTGATGAGATTAGCAAAGAAATGCTTTCGAACGAAAAAAAGATTGATAAACTGGAAGTCAAAATCAGTGATAAAATTGTAAATACCATTGTTTTATACCAGCCGGTTGCTTCCGATATCAGAAAGATTTTTGCCTGCTACCGGATTGTAAACAGCCTCGAACGGATTGGCGACATGGTAATTACTATCCTCAATTATATTCAGAACATTAAAACCTTAAAAATATATACCGAACTGAATGATCCGGTCACAAACATGATTATTAACAGTTCGAATATGGTAAATAAAGCGTTGCTTGCTTTTACCAACGACGATAAAGAATATGCCATCTGGACTATAAAAAACGATGCAGTGGTAGATGAAGTCAACAAAAAGATGTTGAAAAAAGCCATTAAAAAAAGTACCGACAACGACGAAAACAAACAGCTTTTAATGAGCTTTATCAGCATGAACGGCATTGTTACAAACATTGAGCGTATAGCAGCTCACGCTACAAATATTGCTGAAGCGGCAATTTATTCAATAGAAGGGAAGGAAATACGACACAAACCGCTTGATTAACGATTGATGATTATAGATTAACGATTTAAGAATGAAGAATAATGTTTATTATTTCGAATATTCAATATCCAATATTCAAGTGTAAAAGCAGTATGCCGGAACTCGGAACTTTAAACGCTAAACTAAAAAAATGAGCAACACAACACCAAAAATACTGATAGTTGACGACGAAAAAGATTTGTGCGAAATTCTTGAATTCAATCTTACCAGCGAAGGGTTTTATACTGAAGTTGCCCATTCGGCCGAGGAAGCAATGAAAAAACATCTCGATACTTTCGACTTGATTTTGCTGGATGTGATGATGGGCGAAATGTCAGGTTATAAAATGGCATCAAAAGTGAGAAAAGAGTTAAAGCTTGCCGTACCTATTATTTTTCTTACCGCTAAAACCTCCGAAAACGACCTACTGACCGGATTTAATGTAGGGGGTGACGATTACATATCCAAACCGTTTTCGATAAAAGAAGTTATAGCGCGCGTTAAAGCAATACTGAAAAGAGGTGTATCCGAATCATTTTCGGGGAATATTTTTAAAATACAAGGTTTGGAAGCAGATACGGCAAGTAAAATTGTTTCTGTCGATAAAAAATCCGTCAACCTTACACGAAAGGAATTTGAAATTCTGGTTTTGCTTTTAAAACACCAGGGACAGTACATTGAGAGAGAGGAAATTTTAAACCGTATCTGGAGCGACGATATTATTGTTACCGAAAGAAATGTTGATGTTAACATTGCCCGTTTACGTAAAAAACTTGGCAAATATGGTGAATTTATCAAGGGAAAATCGGGTTACGGTTATTGCTTTAATTTTGAATAGTCATTAACATTAAAAACACAGAAAAGTGCCAATACAACAATCATTCAGAAGAACCATTTTTATCTGGTTTATTGCGGTTTTTATACTGTTTACAGCAGCCGTTTTATTGTTTCAGCTTAACAGGGAAAAGCGCTATAAAACCAGTCAGTTGGAAAATACGCTCGAAAATGTATGCGAGGTAACACACAATTATATTGATTTATACCAGTTAATGAAAACGGGTGATTTTACCCGTGTTGACACACTCGAATTTCTCATCCCTCAAAAAAATATCCGCCTGACTATTATCAATAAAAAGGGAGATGTTTTGTATGATAGTTTTGTGAAAGACTACGGCCAAATGGAAAACCATTTTGAACGTCCTGAAATTCAAAAGGCTTTTTATACCGAAACGGGTTCCAACATTCGGCGCTCCGAAACAACCAATCAGGAGTTTTATTATTATGCACACTATTATGGCGACTATTTTGTGCGTGCTGCCGCAGTTTATGACATCACCCTTAAACATTTCCTGAAAGCCGAACAAATGTTCTACTTCTTTATCATCTTGATTTTCATTATTATCTGGCTGATTATAAATGCCGTTACCAAACGGCTTTCGGTTTCCATAACCAAGTTGAAGGACTTTGCTATTAAGGCAGCAAAAAACGAACCCATTGAAAATGAAAACGAGTTTCCGAATAACGAATTAGGCGAAATTGGAAAACAAATCATCAAAATTTATAACAAATTACGTATCGCTAAAAACAATGTCGCGCTCGAAAAAGAGAGATTGTTTAATCACATGAACATTTTGAACGAAGGGATATCGTTTTTTAAGCCCAATAAGGAAAAAATGCTGGCTAACAGTCATTTTATCCAATATATCGGGATTATTTCAAATACATCAACCATTTCAGCCGAACACATTTTCGCAATTCCCGAATTCAAAAAAATAAATGATTTTTTAAGTCTCCAAGTAACAAAAGACACTGAATTTCAACCAAACGACCTGCCGCAAATCGAATATAC
>DATITY010000053.1:0-1614 GCA_035467235.1 Draconibacterium sp.
GCAGTAGGCAGCAGGCAGTAGGCAGTTAGCACACTGTCCTTTCATAAATTTTGATGACAGAAAAGTGTAAATTGACAACCTTGATGTTAATAACTCATTTTACTTTTTTGTTCATTCTATTATATCTTCAATCTGCCGGGAGAAGCGGAGAAGGGCTCTGCTGGGGGGCAACCCTTCAAGGAATATCCTGGCCTGATAGCGTGAAGTGTAGTTTTGGTTTTCAAAGCTACACTTTTTCGTTATAAATACGCATTCAGTACATGCCTTAAAATCCCCCACGGGTGGTATCAACCGGCGAAGCTGTGTTGATGCCTGTTACAGGGACTTTCCTAAAGTCGTGCAGTACCATAGTTTTTCTTTCGTTTATGTTTTGATACAGTAACATTTTTTCAAAGTTAACCGGTGACATATAGTCCAGTTCTGAATGCGGCTTTTCGTTGTTGTATAACCAAACTGCCTTGTCAAGGGCTTTGCATAATTTGGCGAACGTACTGGTGTCAAAATATCTCAGGTAATCATTTTTGATGATTCCATTCAGTCTTTCTGCATAAGGGTTTTCGAGACTGTTACCAGCCATGCTGATGGTTATATTGCCCTTATGCAGGGCTTTCACATATTCCAAAGAACAATACTGGCTGCCTTTGTCGGAATGGTGGAACAGTTGTTCAAACCAGTTCACCTGCCTTATCTGTAAGGATAATTCAAGTGCTTTGAGGTTGTTTACCGCATACATGTTCTGGCTGGCAGTGTACCCTAAAATCCGTCGGCTGTAAACATCCATGATGAAAAGCAGGTAATAGTGCGTTTGCCCATCTATCCAGTATGTAATGTCGCTTACCCATAACTGGTTAATCCAGTTTAGTTCCAGTCCGTTGGTCAGGTTGCTGTACTTGAAATAATTGTGGTTGCTATTGGTTGTTTTAATCCACAATTTCTTCCGTTCTATCCCAAACCCCGATTCAGATACTAATTGCTCGAAACGGTTTATTCCCATACTGGTTATATTTAGCGCATGGAACATCAGGCGGGCTCCCATCGCCGGATGCCGTTCCCTGATGGCTTGAACCATTTCGATAGTCCGTGTTTCAATGAACGTTTGATGTATCTGCCTTTTTTGCTGGCGAAAGTAATCTTGTCGTTTGATTTCAGCCACACAATAAAGCATTTCCATTTTCATGCCTGTTTCTTCCCGGTGTTCACGGAACCAGCTCAGGACCTGGATTCGAACTTTTTTTTGATGTCCGTTTCGGTTATTTCTGAGCCAAAATCTATCACCTTTTTTAAGTACTCAACTTCTACCTGCTTTTGCCCTACAAGTTGTTCAAGCTCTGCAACTTTCTTTAAAAGCGACAAGGTCTTGGCTTGTTCCGACTCTTTCTGTACTACAACTCTTTCATGCTGTCCGGCATAACGCGAATACTTTCTAATCCACTTGTAATCCGCAGTGCTGGAAACTTCATAAATCCGTGACAACTGCAAAACAGTGGTTTTACCTTCATCGATTTGTTTAACTTTTTCCTTTTTAAACTCCGTGCTATATTGACGGATTTGTCTAATTTTACTTCCCATGATTAGGCGAATTTAAAAAGTTATCAACCAAACTTTTTGTCACCT
>DATITY010000054.1:0-4023 GCA_035467235.1 Draconibacterium sp.
AGAACGTTTTTGGCTCGGGCCTGAAGGTGGTCAGTATTCAATCTTTTTTAAAGCAGGTTCTAAATTTGATTTTGAAAGTTGGCAAACTCCTGCCTGTATCGACACTGAAACTTATGAATTGCTTGCCAGCAGCGAAACCGAGGCTGAATTTTCAAAAACAATTCAACTTAAAAATTACAGCAATTTCGTTTTTGATTTTGAAGTTAACCGGAAAATTACACTTCTTGGAAATGAAAATATCAAAAGCAGTTTGGGAATTGTTTTTCAGGAAGGTGTAAAAAGTGTCGGTTACGAAACTGTGAATCAGCTTAAAAATACAGGTTCAGCCGAATGGAAAAAAGAAACCGGGTTACTTTCAATATGGCTTCTCGGAATGTTTATTCCATCGGATGAAGTAACGATTATTATTCCTTTTAAAACCGACGCAATATCCGATTACATTGTAAAGGACGATTATTTTGGAAAGATTCCGGCAGACCGGTTGGTTGTAAAAGATGGCATCATTTTCTTTAAAGGCGATGGCAAACAGCGTGGAAAACTTGGAATTCCGCCTCAACGGGCTTTGCCGGTTTTAGGTAGTTACGATGCTGCCAACCAAATTCTGACAGTAGTGAAATGCGAAATTCCGGAAGGAGTAACCGAATATGTCAATTCGGCTTGGGAACTGCAGGAATTTCCTTACAAAGGTGATGCAATTAATTCCTACAATGATGGTCCGGTGGAGGACGGCAGCCAAATGGGGCCTTTTTACGAACTTGAAACTTCGTCGCCGGCACTTACCTTAAAACCTGGCGAAACAGCGGTTTACAAACAATCAACCATTCATTTCGAAGGAACTGAAGAAGAACTGAATGCCATTTGCCAACAGGTATTTGGTGTATCAGTTGCTGAGGTAAAAGCGGTTTTCTAACCAGTTTTACACCGTAGCTTTAGCTCGGTGACTAAAGGCAAAAATAATTAAAGGCTTTAGCATTTAAAGAATTGTATTAAACGCTAAAGCTAATAAAAGTGGTAAAGAACCAGACACCGGGCTAAAGCGCCGGTGAAAAAAAGAATGGTATTGCTCTGGGAATTTTCACACCGCAACTTAATCCCTGTGAATAAAGTTCGTTAAAAGATAAAACTATCGTTATAAATAAAAAATATGTCATACGTAAAAATCTGGATTCATGCAGTTTGGACGGTTAAAAGCAGAAAACCAATTCTAACTTCAGAAGTAAGGCAAGTATTGTTTGACCATATTCAGCAAAATGCCCTTTCAAAAGAAATTCTGATGGAGAGTGTTGGCGGGCATCATAATCATGTTCATTGTCTGTTTCGGTTGAGAAACAATCAAACCATTGAGAATATGATGCAATTGATAAAGGGTGAATCTTCATTCTGGTTTAATAAAAGCGGGTTGAGCAAATTAAAACTGAATTGGCAAAAGGAATATTTTGCAGTTAGTGTGAGCGAATCTCAGGTTGATAGGGTAAAGAATTACATCTTAACACAGGAAGAACATCATAAAAAGAAAACCTGGGAAGATGAATACAATGAGTTTATTCAGAAATATGGTTTTGTGGTTTTTAAAGAAAAGGATTAAACGCTAAAGCGAGGTTTGTAGGCTAATCTGCAAACACCGGGCTAAAGCGCCGGTGTAAAAAAAGGAATCGTTTTGTACCAGGGATTTTACTATGTCAAACTTTAAACTCAATATCGACGAATCGGCCGGGCAGACAAAACTTCAGCAACTGGTATATTCAATTACCGAGGCCATCAGTAACGGAAAGCTGAAAGTAGGAGAGGTGTTGCCATCGGTGAATCAGTTAAGCAGCGAAAGCGGTTTTTCGCGCGACACGGTTTTTAAGGCTTACAACATCCTGAAAAAACGAAATATCATCGAGTCAGCGCCACAAAAAGGATATTACGTTTCCAGCGAATCATTTAAGATTTTTATGTTGCTCGACGATTTCAGTGCGTTCAAAGAGCAGTTATACAACGCTTTTCGCGATAACCTGCCGTCTTCATATTCGGTCGATTTGTGGTTTCATCATTATAATCCCGAAGTTTTTCACCAGTTAATTCATAACAGTTTGGGGAGGTACAGTTTGTATGTGGTGATGAATATTGATAATAAGGGAATTGACCCAATTCTGAGCAAAATCGATTCAAACAAACTTTTGATTCTCGACATGGGAAATCCTGGAAACAACCTAAATTATCTGTTGCAGGATTTCAATGAAGCTGTTGTCAGTTGTCTTTCTCAGGGTCTGCTGGCAATACAGAAATACCATGAGTTTATTTTAATTTATTCTGAGAAGAAAACTCCTCACCCCATTGAAACGGTTGACGCATTTCGCCGTTTTTGCAAAACCAATAAAATAAAACACAGGGTATCTGATAAATTTAATGAAAAACATCTGAAATCAGGTCAGTTGTACATGGTGATAAAAGACAATGAACTGGTTGAAATTATCAAAGCCGGATTAAAACAAGGATTTCAACTGGGAAAAGATTTTGGCGTGATTTCGTACAACGACGCCCCGATGAAAGAAATAGTGGAAGGCGGTATTACAGTGATTTCAACCGATTTTAAAAAGATGGGAGAGTTGGCGGCCGAATTCGTTAAAAACAAACAAAAACTGCAGGAAATATTGCCGACTTCATTAATTTTACGGCAATCACTTTAAACAGTAACCGATGAAAAATGTAGTTATCCTTATTCTTGTTTCATTAATTCTATTAATTGGTTGTTCGCAAACGAAAGAAGTTCAGCAGGTTGAGCAATGGGGAGTTTTCGAAATTGAAATCAACGGCCCCTCCGGTGGAAATCCATACATGGATATGCATTTAAACGCCATTTTTACCAATGGAAATGAATTGGTTAAAGTTCCGGGATTTTATGATGGAAATGGTATTTACCGTATCCGGTTTTCTCCTGCAGTTCAGGGAAAATGGAGTTATCAAACCACCAGCAATCATTCAGAACTTTCAAAAACAAAAGGAATTTTTGAATGTGTTGCGCCAACCGGAAACAACCACGGCCCTGTAAAAACGGTAAATACATTTTATCTGCAATATGCCGACGGAACACCGTTCTATTCGGTTGGAACCACTGCTTACCAGTGGACCAGTGTAAAGCAAACAATTCAGGAAAAAACATTGCAAACACTGGCAATTTCTCCTTTCAATAAAATCAGAATGTGTGTTTTTCCAAAATCATACATCTACGGAAACGAAACTGAGCCTTGGGTTTATCCATATCAACGCGACGGGGAAACCAACGATTTTACCCAACCTAACCTTGAATTTTTTCAGAATTTCGAAAAGCGCGTAAGCCAGCTTTGCGAAATGGGAATCCAGGCCGATGTGATTTTGTTTCATCCTTACGATAAATGGGGGTATTGCCAAATGGGCAATGAAATGAACTATAAATATGTGCGGTATATGATTGCACGATTGTCGGCTTACCGGAATGTATGGTGGTCGCTGGCAAATGAATGGGATATTCCGGAAATTAAGGAAAGTATTGATTGGGAAGGAATCGGAGCATTACTACAGCAAGAGGATCCCCATCAAAGAATGCGTGGAATTCACAATTGGTATGATACCGAAGACCATTTTTTTGACCACAACCGACCATGGATTACGCATGTCAGCGCTCAAACTGCCCGGTTCTGGCATGCCCCAAAATGGCGGAGACAATACCAAAAACCACTGATGTTCGACGAAATGCGTTACGAAGGCGATGTTCCAAGTGGTTGGGGAAACCTGAAAGCGGAGGAAATGGCCAGCTATTTCTGGATGGCCGGTTTAAGTGGCGGTTACGGCACACATGGCGACACATTTAAAAACGATTCAGATGATTCAACTGAAGTGCGTTGGTGGGCAAAAGGCGGAACTTTGATGGGGCAAAGTCCTGAAAGAATAAGGTTTTTCAGAAATATCATGGAACAGGCGCCGGTTCATGAAATGCAACCTCAGTTAATTGACAATGGAAACCCGGAAGACATCAATTCAAATATTTACCTTTTTTCAAAA
>DATITY010000055.1:0-7485 GCA_035467235.1 Draconibacterium sp.
CCATCCAAGTTCGGGCATTGCCGATGATTTGAAGGGAACTTATGCCGGACTTACAAAAAAAATCCCTTATCTCAAAGAACTTGGCATTACGGCGGTTGAACTGCTTCCTGTTTTTCATTTCGATACGCAGGACTGTCCGCCGGGTCTTGTCAATTACTGGGGTTATGCGCCCGTTTCGTTTTTTGCGCCGCATCCCGGTTACAGTTCGCGAAAGGACCCTGCCGGAGCAATCGATGAATTCCGCGACATGGTTAAAGCGTTGCACCGGGCAGGAATTGAAGTTATTATCGATGTGGTTTACAATCACACTGCTGAAGGTGATGAAACCGGGCCAACCTTTTGTTTCCGCGGTTTCGGGAACGAAGAGTATTATGTACTGAAAGAAGATAAATCGTTATTTGAAAATTATTCAGGGTGCGGAAATACCTTAAATGCCAACCACCCCATTTGCAGGCGAATCATCAAGGATAGCCTGCATTACTGGATTCAGGAAATGCATGTTGATGGATTTCGCTTCGATCTGGCCTCTGTCCTGGCAAGAGATTCAAACGGAAATTCAATGGCTAATCCACCTTTGTTATGGGATATCGACTCCGACCCGGTGCTGGCCGGAACAAAGATTATTGCCGAAGCCTGGGACGCAGCAGGTTTATACCAGGTTGGAACTTTTATTGGTGACAACTGGAAGGAGTGGAACGGGCGGTTTCGTGATGATGTCCGACGTTTTCTTCGCAGCGAAAACAATACAGTTACAAGTTTTGCCAACAGGTTGCTGGGTAGCCCGGATATATATGCCCACGAAGGGCGCGAAGCAGAACAAAGCATCAATTTTGTGACCTGCCATGACGGTTTCACGCTGTTCGACCTGGTTTCATACAATCAGAAACACAATGAAAAAAACGGAGAGAACAACCGGGATGGAGTAAATGACAATTTTAGCTGGAATTGCGGCACAGAAGGCCCGACTGAAAACGAAGATGTAATTAAACTTCGTTACCGGCAGATCAAGAATTTTCTTACCATAAATATGCTTTCATTCGGTACACCCATGATACTTATGGGTGACGAAGCCTGCCGCACTCAACTCGGGAATAATAACGCCTACTGCCATGACAACGAAATTAGCTGGTTTAACTGGAATCTGTTAAAACAGAATTCAGAAATCCACCGGTTTGTTTCCTTGATAAATTCAAGACGGCTGCTAAGAGATATTGATTCGGAAAATAATCGCCTCAATTTATTGGAACAGATTCGCCGTTCGAAAATTGTCTTTCACGGAACCAGGTTAAATCAACCCGATTGGGGAGAACATTCCCATTCTCTGGCTCTGACCGTCGGCAATTTACCCGATGGAGTAATTCTGCACTGGATAATAAATGCTTACTGGGAGCCACTTGAATTCGAACTCCCCAAACTGAACAATACCTGGAAGCGCTGGATTGATACTTCTCTCCCATCGCCGGATGATATCGCTGACTGGAAAAATGCTCCACCTGTTTCAGGTTCAACATATTTTGCAGGACCCCGTTCAACAGTTGTACTGATTTATCACTATTCCTGCTGAACTTTTACCTGCATTTCGTGAATCTGTTTCTGCAAGGTGATTACAGGTTTCTGATTCAGTCTGGCTACCCCGGTTTCAGGCCGGTCGAGCGCTAAGATTAAAAACATCACAACCGCAAAGACAGTAGCCAGCATCAGGTTTATCATCAGACTTCCTTTCCCCGAAATGCCAAACTGATAGCCAAGGGTGAGCATTGAAAAGAATGCGATTACAAATAAAATCCACAGAATCAGCGGTGGAATGCGATATTCCAGCGTCATTGTTAACCGGTGATTATAATTATCAACCAGGTCGTTCACCGATTGAGTGAAGAGTGCATATACTTCTGAACTGCGGTCCAGCTCTGCCAGCATTTCGGTATAACCCCAAAGACTGCTGAGAATCTCCTGAGAACGTGTAATCAATGCGTGTACTTTTGTATCATCGTATGCAAAATCAACCCGGATATCAACATATTCAGCGAGCAGTTTTTTTGATTCGGAACGGATTGGGTCAGGCAGCAAACCGGCCCGGAGGTAAGCTGTGCGGATGTTTGTAACTTCAGTAAGTAATAATTCTTTACGGGTGTTGTATCTGTCGGTTGCAATCTGGAAAGTAAAAGCCAGCATAAATGCCAAAAGAGCAAATGCTGCACCAACAGCGGTGCCAACCGATTCGCGCTGCAATTCGTCCGGCTTTTTCTTACTGCGGTAAATTCCATAGAACTGCCCGATGAAAATGGGTACAAGCACAATAATCATCGGGATTACAAACAATAAAACCACCCCGAAAAAACTTATTTTATCCATAGTTTTGGTTTTTAAGTTTATGAAAATCAGAATTTAAAATATTTTTAAGACTGATTTATTCTGATTCCTCTGCCACTGTAATCCTTCCGCTTTTTGCTGCTTCAGCAAGAGCCTGATGGTCTTTTTCGGTTTGTGTGGCATAAGAAAAGGCAAAACGGGCCATGGCTTTATCCAGCTCGGTGCCTTTACCTGCATAACCTGCAATCATTGCAGCATCTCCCGATTTGGCATGTGCCAGCGCCAATGCCCAGCCACACAATGTTGAATATTGCGGCATATTTTTAATTTTTACTTTGTTGGGATCCATCTCAACGCCACCTTTCATGTCGCGCAACTGCCTGACATAAAAATGAATACCCTCCGATTCTCCCCATCCGATAAAAATATCGGGTGCAGCCTGAATTATTCGTTGACCGGCAACCACACGATGTCCCTGATTGCTGTAAACTGATTTTTCCGTAAAAGGCTCCAATACCGATGGTTGTGCTTCCTTGACCTGCAAGAACAAAGGATCTCCCGAATGATTTCCTTTTAAAAATATGACCCAGCAGCGGGTTCCAACGCTGCCAACACCAACCACTTTGCGAACCACATCAACAATGCTGTAATGATTTAACAGTAACTTTTTCTCATCAGAAAGAGAATTGTAATACGATTCAAGCACTAATCCCAACGCTTCTTCAATTGGTTTTCCGGAGTAAGATTGAGTTTCGCGGACAATAAAAGGTGAATTTACCCTGAGCAGGTTTTTTTCGTCAACAATATCAGTGAGTTTTTCAAGCACCTGCATGTGGGTTCGTTTGCTGGCTTTCTCAAAAATCTTTTCAGCGCCTTTTCTGGCCGATGGCGAGATTACATTTAATATATCGCTGCCTTTAATGGTTTCGTAATACAATTGAATGTAACCCATGTTTGCATACCTTTTCATGTGTTTGCGGTACGATTTAACAGCAGCCAACACCGATTCCTCACACAGTTTATCTTTGGCGCCGAGAAACTTTCCGGCAGAAACAATACTTGTTGCAAGCCGCTTTAAATCCCATTCCCACGGGCCGGGCAATGTTTCGTCGAAATCGTTAATTCCAAAAACTAGATTTCGCTCAGCCGATCCAAATACCCCAAAATTGGCAACATGCATATCGCCGCAGGCCTGAACAGTGATACCTGTTGTTTGCGGGCCGGCAGCCAAATCTGCTGCCATCACCGCAGCGCTTCCGCGAAGAAAGGCAAAAGGAGATGTGAGCATTCGGGCATACCGGATGGGTACTAAAAACGGGAGACGGGTTTTCGCCTGTTCTTCCAGAATGTCAACAGGATCAACCCGGTTTTCAGCAGGTTTATACTCGCCGTGCATTTCGCGCGGGAATTTTTCGCGCAATACTTTGCCTGCTTCTATTCTTTCTTCAACACTTTGTTGATTCGAAAATAAATGATGATTGAAATTTGATTCCATGAGAAGGTGAATTAATTGTTGAAATCAATTTTGTCAAAATTGATAGAGTAAAAGTAGATAATTCAAACAGAATAATAATGGGATTGATTATTAAATATATTTGTTCAAACAATTGGGGAGAAAATTCCCATTCTCTGGCTTTAAACCGCTGTTAATTCACACGATGGTTTTACACTTAACTGGATAATAAATGCTTATTTGGAGCCGCATGGATTTGAATTCCCTGAACTGAACAATGGATTTCAAAAAAATCAAAACTAAATACTCATTCATAAGTATTAAACTCAGCAATATTATTGCCTAAATTTGTTCATTAATTCGTGTATTTTAAAAAGAAGTATCAATTATTTATTTCAGTAGTATGAAAAAGTTAATTTTCTTATTGATGGTTGTTCTCCTTGCATCACAGGCATTCGGGCAAAAAAAGGGGAAAGTGGATCCAAAGGATTTAAAAATCGATTCCTTATCGAAAGCGAATACAGCACTTACATTGCAATTGGATTCGGTTTCGAAAGATTATACGACCTATTATGGTGTTTATACGGTTGTTAAAGACTCGGTTATCAAATATAATTTTGATCCTTCAAAAGCAACTTTTTTAATTGATTCACTCAAGTCAAGCCGAAATTCGGCATTCGCTGAAGTTAATGCTGTAACTGCTTCTTTAAAAGACTCTGTTTCTGTATTACTGGTTGACAATAAAAAACTTCAGGCCCAAATCGATAGTTTGTCGGTAAAAAAAGAGGTTGATATAACCAAAATGGCCGCAGATTTAAAAGTCTTGAAGGAATTACTGGATTCGAAAACCCTTACCCAGGAAGAATTCGACAAACAAAAAAGCATCATAATGCAAAATTATCAATAGCTGAAAGTAAAGCTATAACAGTAAGTTTAGTTAAGTTAGATTTTTGAGGGCTGTAAGAAATTACAGCTCTTTTTATTTTTTTAACTCATTGTGATTTTTAAGATGTTCAATTGCTGAACTACGTAAATACCAATCTGTAAGTATTTCACTTCCTTAAAAAAATCAGTAGCTTTAATGTTTCAAAATACTTATTTTAGAACTTGATTTATCAATTCATGGTAACTATGTTTCAAACCGGATTAATGCGACTTTCACTGTTAATCACAGCATTGATTGTTTTATCAAAGTTTTCTTTTGTACATGCCCAGGAGCTCGAACCTCGGGCCTATACAAATCTGCCGGTTGGATTAAATTTTGTTGTTGCCGGCTACAGCTACTCCACAGGCGGTGTGTTGTTCGACCCTGCAATACCGCTTGAGAATGCGAACATTACCACACACAGTTCTTTATTTGCCTATGCCCGTTCCATTAAAGTGGGAAAAATTTCAGGTAAGGTTGATGCGCTTGAACCTTATGCCTGGCTTTCAGGCTCTGCCGATTTTAATGGAACACGTAATTATCGTGAGGTTTCAGGGCTGGCTGATCCCCGGGTGCGGATGTCGGTTATCTTTATTGGCGGCCCTGCACTCCCGCTTTCGGGATTTAAGAATTATAAGCAGAATTTTGTGATGGGGGCAAGTCTTCAGGTTTACCTTCCAATCGGACAATATGATCCGGATAAAATGGTCAATCTGGGCACAAACCGTTTTACTTTTAAACCCGAAATTGGCATTTCGAAGACCATTAAACAGTTAATACTTGAACTGGCGCTGGCAGGCCAGTTTTATACAGTGAACAACAATTATTACAATGGACAAACCATGTCGCAGGAACCCATTGTTTCTGTTCAGGGACATGTTAATTACAACTTCAGGGGTGGTATCTGGGCAGCGTTGGACGGCACATTTTATTGGGGAGGGCGCTCATCCTACAATGGAGTTGAAGGCAATAACATGCAGGAAAACTCGCGATTGGGGCTAACAGTGGCCGTTCCGTTTGGCATTCATCATTCAATAAAACTCAACTTAAGCACAGGCGCTTCAACACGTACCGGATCTGATTTTGATGCTGTTACTTTGGTTTGGCAATACCGTTGGGGAGCCGGGCTGCCAAAAAGAAAAAAATCATAATGTTTTAAAATTGTTCCGGTAAAACTGGCTCGATGTTTGTGATTAAAATACCAATTATTAAGTATTGTCTATATTTCAAACCAATTCTAATTTTACAGAAAAATAAATAAAGAGGCAAAAATTAAATGAACATGCAGTCAATTAGTTTATTTAAAGCAAAAGTTCTACATTTTTTAATTAATCTTAAGTTTTGAACAAATGAATTAAGCAGGGTATTTATCCTGATAAGTGTAATATATTATTTAACAATTAAATTGAAATGAAAATGAAACAGAAGTTTTTACCACTGGTTTTAATTGCAATGCTGAGTTTCCTCTGGGGATGTTACCCCGATGGAGCAGAGTATTACGAAGACACTGACGTAGTTTATACCAACTACGAAAAAATGTACGATTTTAAAGCGGCTGGAACCTATTCCATGCCCGATAAAATTGTGAAGATTACCGGAAATCTGACAGAAGGTGAAGAACCCGAATTTGTAAAAGAACCATACAATACACAGGTTCTTACCCGAATTCAGGAGAACATGACCAAAATGGGTTATACATATATAGATACCCAAGATGCAACAGATGTTGATTTGGTTCTTTTACCTGCCGTGTGGACTAACACTACCGTTTATTACTATTACGACTACTGGTGCTGGTACTACCCTTACTATTGCGGTTGGGGATGGGGATATCCTTCGGTTTCATCTTATACAACAGGCACACTGTTAATGACTCTGGTTTCAGACGATGCCGAGTTTGTTGAACCTACCAATGTTTGGACTTCTGCTGCAAATGGACTAATGTCGGGGTATGGCGATGTTACGCGTGTTAATAAGGCTATTGACCAGGCTTTTAAACAGTCGCCGTATCTGAATACAAAATAATTCATCAATTCAAAAAAACGAAAATAGTTATGAAAAAGATATTTTTTGTTTTCCTGTTAACAGGAATCATTACAGCAACTCAGGTAAAAGCACAGGAGAGCCTTTTCTCCATCCAGTATTCAATGGGATTTGGCATGGGAGATTTGAAAGAATTTAACGAAGCTGCAAGCTTCCGGGGAATGAGTTTCGAATACCGTTACATGATGAAACCGGCAATTGGTGTTGGTTTCGAGACAGGGTACAATTTGTTTTACGACGAAATGGATTATGCCACTTATACAAAAGGAACCGAATCGGTTTCGGGATACCAGTACCGTTATACCCATGCGGTGCCGGTTTTGGCAGCTTTCGATTATTACCTGAAACCCGATACACAGTTCAATCCTTTTGTGGGTTTGGGAGTTGGAACTTTGTACACCTTCCGCGATTTGGATATGGGTATGTTTACCATGGAATCTGACGTTTGGCAGTTCGCGCTTCGTCCGCAAGTGGGTGTTTTAGTTGACACAGGAATGGGAAATTTGATTCTTGGAGCCAAATACTTCAGCGGTTTTAAAGCAAATGATACCGAAGGACAGTCGTATTTCACAATCAATGTTGGGCTTGTTTTTTAGTGTGTAAGTTTAATCAGAGAGTATAAAAAAATCCGTGATTCCGGTAATTACCTGGAACACGGATTTTTTATTGGCTTGTTTCAGCTTTTTAACACTGATAACTTTTTTCCTGACTTCGTCATTGCGACACCCAAAATTGAGTTAACTCCATTAGAATT
>DATITY010000056.1:0-2631 GCA_035467235.1 Draconibacterium sp.
GTTTCGAATACCGTTACATGATGAAACCGGCAATTGGTGTTGGTTTCGAGACAGGGTACAATTTGTTTTACGACGAAATGGATTATGCCACTTATACCCAGGGAACTGAATCACTTTCGGGTGTTCAATACCGTTACACACACGCGGTGCCGGTTTTGGCTGCATTCGATTATTACCTGAAACCCGATACACAGTTTAATCCTTTTGTGGGTTTGGGAGTTGGAACTTTGTACACCTTCCGCGATTTGGATATGGGTATGTTCACCAGGGAATCTGATGTTTGGCAGTTTGCACTTCGTCCGCAGGTTGGTGTTTTAGTTGACACAGGAATGGGTAATTTAATTCTGGGAGCCAAATACTTCAGCGGCTTTAAAGCAAATGATACCGAAGGACAGTCGTATTTCACAATCAATGTTGGGCTTGTTTTTTAGTTTGTAAGTTTAGTTAGAGATTATAAAAAAATCCGTGATTCCGGTAATTACCTGGAACACGGATTTTTTATTGGCTTGTTTCAGCTTTTTAACACTGATAACTTTTTTCCTGACTTCGTCATTGCGACACCCAAAATTGAGTTAACTCCATTAGAATTCAATATTTCAGAACATAAATTATTTTTTTTGCTATTTATGCGATTCTCATACAGTTAATGTTAATCCGCGACACCCAGTGACGAAGTCAGGACGACCGCATGGATTATGCAACCTATACAAAAGGAACAGAATCACTTTCGGGTGTTCAATACCGTTATACCCATGCGGTGCCGGTTTTGGCAGCATTCGATTATTACCTGAAACCCGATACCCAGTTCAATCCTTTTGTGGGTTTGGGAGTTGGAACTTTATATACCTTCCATGATATAGATATGGGCATGTTCACTCAGGAATCTGATGTGTGGCAGTTTTCGCTTCGCCCGCAGGTGGGTGTTTTAGTGGACACAGGAATGGGTAATTTGATTCTTGGAGCCAAATACTTCAGTGGCTTTAAAGCAAATGATACCGAAGGACAGTCGTATTTCACAATCAATGTTGGGCTTGCTTTTTAGTTTGTTAGTTTAGTTAGATAGTTATTAGTGTCCACTAAAATTAAAACAGATTCCTCGCTTTGCTCGGAATGACAAGGGTTTAAGGGGGCTGGAAGTTGGTGGGGATATTTTGGCGGCGTTGCCGCCAAAATATCCCCACCAACTTCCCCCATAATTCTAACTCGTTGTCATTCTGAGCGTAATGCAATGTAGCGAAAGAATCTTTTTCATATTCTTAGTTTTAGTAGACAGTAGTGTTAGATAGTATTATAAAAAAATCCGTGAATTGGGAAATTTTCAATTCACGGATTTTTTATTGGCTTGTTTCAGCCTTTTAACACTAATAACTTTTTACAGCCTGAACCTGTAATTAACTGAAAACAGCCCCGATTTGCGGTCGCCAATTAAACCTGCCTCAGTTCTGAATTGCCAGCGTTTATTGTGCTGGTACTGCAGCCCAACCAATCCATTCCAGGGTTCTTTTGTTTTTTTGTTCATCGCATACTCAACAACTCCTTCGCCATTTTTGCTATCGATGTTTTCAACAATGGGTGTCAGCACTTCATCTGCAATCTTTTGAACCGCATCACTTTGCTCGTCATACCAACCATAATAGTCGTCAACAAATTGGTCTTTAGTTTCCCAAAATTCAGGCGGAAGGGCATCTTTTAAAGCGATGGCGCCCACAGTTTGCGCACCCATTTTAAAATATTGGGCTCCTGCCCAAACAGCAATATTGCTTTGTGGTTTATGTTTAAATACAAATGAATGTCCGACCCTGATGCCAACAACATTTGCCAAAACCGGTTCTTCAAGCAATTCGGGTTTGGTCCATGTCCAGTTCACATCTGAAGTAATAAATATAGGGCCAACACCACCTGCCAACAGAAAACCAAAGCCACCTGTTTTGAGATTCTGGTCCACCACCGACTGCAATTCGATTGGCGCTGTTATATTTACAACAGTATGCGATGACCCGTACCCAAACAGGCCATAAACATTTAAAAATGGCAACACCCATAAATCGGGCCGCACATTAAGCGAATACGATGTGTTTGTATTTTGGCCAAACTGGATAAAATCAACCTCGGTAAGAGGAATATCATTTCCGGTACCGGTAAAACCAAGCTGCAGATTTTCGATAATCAGGCCTTGTTTCATCCAGATGTAGTTTAACATAGCACCAGCCGGGTAAGGAATATCGAATCCTTTTTGGTAGATTTTCTGGCCCCAAATCGGAAATGTGTAATTATACTCAATCTGTTTCAGGCTATCGGTGTATGCCTCGTGTTTGGTCCGCACCTTTTTATTGGCATACTGCGAAAAACTGTTTGTTCCAAATAAGAGGGAGGCTAACGTAAAAATCAAAATAAATTTGCAACATTTCATCATATCAATTATTTTTTAGGTTGTTCTTTTTTGTTTGCGTCAATCCTTATTTTGGCTTTAAGGATTAAAATAATATTAAGAAGATATTTTTTCATGGTTTTAAAATGAAGTCAAAGATAATATTAAAATTTTTCAGTAAAAATACTTATTTGCAGGTATAATTTGAACCGGCCAGTTCTTTAAGATTGGTTTCATAGTGGTCGCACAATTTCCGGAAAGCA
>DATITY010000057.1:0-13878 GCA_035467235.1 Draconibacterium sp.
ACGACAAATTCGCGTTTACAAAATATTTATTTCTGAAATTGTAACTAAAATCACCATAATATGATACCCATTTCAATCCCCGGTTATCACCATGGTTGAACGGAGGAAACTGTATTGAGCACCCTGTCCGAGACTTTTAAAATCATCGGAAGGTGTATTTAAGTCGGTACTTAAATCGTACTTATAGCTATTGTCCATATACCTTAATCCTGCATTTACCAAAATTGAGTGGCCTGATGCGGTTTTATTGGTATAGGTAAATGTTGTATGATTTTGAGTGGAACGGAATTCAAATACAAAGTCGCCGGGACTGTTGTAAGCAGAATCAACCCGGACAATACCAACATCGGGCAGGAAAATATTTTCACGCGAGTTATTGAAATTGATACCGATCATGGTTGAAAGGTTAAAATGTTCATTAAACCGGTAAGCTGCAGTTATTGACGAAAGAAAATGATAATTCCGGTTCGACCCTGTTGCATTTTGTGTTATGGCAGCCGGATTACTTACCATAAAAACATCGCCCACATCATCCAGATAATCAAGAGTAGCACCTGTAGCAGCATCTCTGGCATAAGGCGCCATTATTGAAGGTTTTAGCGCTGTTGCAAGCATCGGATTTTTCCATGCACTTGGTCCCTGGTTAGCCAGTTTGCTGTCGGCCAGCGATAATTTTGCATTTGGTACAATTGAGAATTTATCTGTGATATTGATTTTCCCGTTAATACGCAGATTATACCTAGTATATGCAGAGTTATCGTAAATTCCTGTATGCGAAAGGTATCCGGTAGATATGTTGTACGTTGCAATATCGTCACCCCCTTTAAGGAAGAAGTGGAATTTTGACACAGCCGAAGGTGAATAGGTGTCATCCTGCCAATCGGTGCTGTTGTTGTACTTGTAGTAATCTTCAGAAGATGCGTTACCGTTTAACCATGGATACATGGTATTAATCTGGTTGGCATCGTACCCCTGCGAATTTAACATTTCGCCAAAATAATTTTTAAACTCGGCAGCATCAAGAAGATCCTGTTTCTTTGGAGCCATTGTGATACCTCCGTATGCAGAAAATTTCATAACGGTACTCGTTTCTGCCTTTTGCTCAGTGTTCACGTTAATTGCACCGTTTGAACCCGCAGCACCAAGATAGGACAAGCCATCCTTTAATATCGAGATGTCGGAAATATCATCAATATCAACAACATCCATGGGATTTAATGCAAATCCTTCCATAAGGCTTTGACTGGCATACGAATAATCGTGTATCATACCGTCAATAACCAGCAAAGGTTCTGAGTTGGCGTATAAAGAAGAAACTCCGCGCACCGACATGTATGTTCTGCTGCCTGGCATGCCCGATTGCTGAACTACGGACATTCCGGGAACTTTTCCCTGCAGTGTCTGGTCGAACGATGTGACTTTTGAGAATTTAACATCCTTTGCTGTCAGCGAAGTAACCGAATAAACAGCATCTTTCACTGTGACGGAACCAGACGGTGTATTATATGAATTATCAAAAGACCTGTAAGCATCAGATACCAGTGAAATAGTTACGAATTCCCTGCCATTCAGGTAGATGCTTCGAACATTGTATCCCGGCAGGTTAAACATCAATTCTGCTTTCAGATCAGGTACTGCAATTGTAAACTCACCTTTTTCATCGGTATCGGCAGTAAGACCTGTAGATGAAACGGAAATTGAAACCTGCTTTAAAGGTAGTCCGGTGCCTGATTCCGTAACCACACCCTTAATGTTAATTTCGGATGTCTGGGCCATCAAAGGTTGAGTTATGTTGATGGCGAAAAACAAGGTTATAAGAGATAAACAGGTCGAGTATAGATATCTTTTTGTCATTTCAAAACTGTATTAAATTATTTAACAGGTATTGAATTATTTAATTGGTGTAAATATGATTGTATCCCAAAACAGCATACCGGGATTTAATGTAACTATTTTGAATTTATGCGTTTCTGTTTTGGTCCATTCCACCTCAGCCCAGGTTGCACCGGGAGTTGGGTCAGAACCTTTGATAAGTGCAGTATTCACGCCATCAACATATACGGCATAATCAGTTCCGCCCCATTGATATGAAGTAATTTTATATTTACCTTTCATAATTTTGGGAGTAGTAACTTCCACCCACCACCATCCGCTCATGGAAAGGCAGTCCCAATTTACCTGGACAGGTGCATCATGATTTTTATAATAGTACAGCAGGTAATCGCCTTCCCATTTAATGTTGGCAAAGGTATTTTGTCCGTCAAACCATCTTGCGTAATATTTTGTGTAATAATCGCCCTGTTTTAAATCGAAATGGTCGGTTGTTTCCCAGGTAATAGTTGTTGGAGTTGGTTGAATAACCGGTAGCAAACCTGCAACCGTATGCACTGTACCGTTTTTCCCCGGATTGTTTGACTGATCAATGACAAATCGGGTATATTCTTTGGTGAGGACATTAAGATTAATCTTGTAGTCATCATCAACTGTTATGGACAGGTTGTTGTCGTATGACAGTATCGGATAAAGATTGGTATTCAGTTTCAGATCGCTGAGATGATATGTGTTTGCCAGGCAATGGTATTCCATATACCTGTAAAAACCATTATTGATGTAAGTTATGCTATCAGGTGCATCTGTATATTCTGCAATTAAATCGTTAATATTTGTAATGCCAAATCTGTTATAGGTCGAATCGGCCACCGCAAGAATGGTATATCTGGCACGGGCTAATTTATCACCTGAACCATATTCGAAATCAATTATTTGTAAAGTGTCTTTTAGTTGAGTGCGGTTTAAGCCTTCAGTGAATATGGAGTAGGAAGGGTTGCCTGCGAGTACATCGTAAACACTTTTTGTTATCGGATCCAGCACTTTGTCAATTTGATGCACAACTCCGTTTGACGCAAGAATATCCCTTTTAATAATCATGCTTCTTTTGTTTAGTAAAATGTCGGAGCCAATAAATTCAGTAGTAATGTAATCACCTAATGCATTTACTTCACTAATTGCTCCCAATCCAATACTCCCGCTTTCAATTTGACTGCCAATGATATGGTTAAGGGCAAGATCTTTCAAAAATGTTTCGCTGAAATCGGTATATGATTTAACTCCTTTTTCGGTATAATATGCTTTCATTTGTTCGTCTGACGGAAGGAACAATGTAAATGGTCCCCTGACCGCCAAAAGACTGCTTAGTCCGGTACTCTCAAGAATTTTGCCGAATTCCGAGAATTCTTCATTGGCTTCAACATACTCGGTAATTACCTGTTCTGTGGAATCAACCTTCCATAAAATTGGTTCCTGATTGCAACCAAACAGAATCACTGCAAATAAAATTAATTTGCTTGTCTGTGTTAGAATGCGCAAAAATATATTTTTCATATCAATCACTTTTTAAATTTTTTACCGGTCGTAATAAGGATTCTGAACCAGGTTTTGGTTGTAAATTAGCTCACGCTCAGCTATTGGTAAGTAATAGCTCAGGGTATCGTACACTTTTGTTCTCAAAACTGCCTGTTGTTTGATGTCAGCACCTGCAAGAATCATATTGATAATAATATCCTTTTGCTGAAATTTATTTCTTTTGGCTGCACGCAACAGATCGAACCAACGTTTTCCTTCAAAAAGAAATTCCCTGCCTTTTTCATCCAAAAGAGCTTGCCTTAAATCTTCTTTAATGAAAATATCTTCATAAGGCATTCCTGCCCGAAGCAATGTTTCCCTAATCAGGTTATTTGCTTCGTCAAACTTGTTAAGTTCAATGGCTGCTTCCGCTTTCATCAGCATTATGTCTGCATAACGGTAGATATTCCAGTTGGCATCGCGTTCAGTGCTTGCCCGGTTAACCAGACCGAGCGCATCTTTTCCCCTGTATTTCCATATCGCCTCTTGCCCTTCAAAATGACGTCGATCTTCCCTGGCCATAATTGCAGTCACATTTTTTGTATTTAACTGAGCTGCTCCTCCTCCCTGGATGGGCACCAATTCATAGTAAATCGGATTTTCCTGGTCATCAAGTGCATCATTATACTGAAGTTCAATTATACTTTCCACCGCAGAATTTCCGGGATAGTATATCCTAAACATGTTATCAGAGCTCTCCAAACCATAAAGTCCTGAATTGATAATCAAGTCACAATACTCATAACATTTATCGTATTGTTCATTCCAAAGATAAACATCGGCAAGCAAGGCCATAATGGAGTATTTGTTTGCCCGGCCATAGAAATAATTACTGCCCTGAAACTGAGTTTCATAGGCCATGTCCTTTGCCTTTAAAAGATCGTTGATGATTTGATTAACCACCACTTTTTCGGAGCTTTTGTTAATATACAAATCAGTAGTGTCTGAGATAGAAGCATCCAAAACAAGCGGAACATCTTTCCATATACGTACCAGATAGAAATATGCCAGTGAGCGTATAAATAATGCTTCAGCGTCAATGGCATCCATCATTTCTTTTGTGAAAGTTTTATCTTTTTCAAATACTTCCTTGTCATAAAACATCAGTGTATTTGCAAGATTGATAGCAGCATAGTATGCTTTCCAGTTTACAACCGGATTTGTTGGACTAATGTTACTTTCACCAATTTTTGCATAATCAGCAAAGCTGCCACCTGTAAATTCCACCATATCAGCACGTACCTCACCAAAAATCAATGACTGAAGGCTGGCTTCACGCATGGCATTATAGGTGGCTGCCAAAGCACTGTTTACATCCTCTGTTTTGGTCCAGAATTTTTCTTTTATCAGATCATTTTCAGGAGCAACCGTTAAATAGTCCTGACACGATGTAGTTGCTATAAATACAATAAGGATAGCAACTATTACCGAACTGTTTATATTGAGTTTTCTCATCGAATTACTGTTTAATTGTTAGAAAATAAGGTTTAACCCAAACATGTATTTTTTGCTGGGAGGAGTTTTGCTGTAATCTTTTGGCAGCTGGTCCGGTCTTGACGGAGGTGCAACATCAGGATCCTGCCCTGAATAGTTCGTCCACGTGTACAGGTTATATGCTGTAGCAAAAAATTTCATATCGCTAACCCTGAGTTTTCTGCAAACTTCTGGCTTAACCATGTAACTCAGTGATAATGATTTTAGCCTGATATGCGAACCATCTTCAACAAATCGATCAGACCCTAACCAGTTAAAACCTTTGTTATACAGGGCTCTTGGCATATCGGTTATGTCTCCTTCTCTTCTCCAGCGCCAGTCGGTTGCTTGACTCTGGTTATCGTAGTTGTACATTTTTTCTGTATCGATACGGGTCTGGTTAATAATCTCCTGACCTACTTTGAAATAAAAGAATGAGTTAAGTATAAATCCCTTGTACTGAACACGAAATCCGGTACCACCCATAAATTTTGGATTTAAATCACCTAAATAGACAATATCCAGTTCGTCAATTTTTCCATCATAATTCTGGTCTTTGTAATGTGCATCGCCGCCTTCAAATACATATCCCGAAGAACCACCCATAATCATTGAAAGTGGAGTGTCAGAATCCAGACCATAAACAGGATCTCCGTTTTCATCTCTAACAATCGCATCAGCATTTGATTCATATACGCCCAGGTATTCGTAGCCAAAGAATCCTCCCAGAGGTTCACCTGGTGTGATGCTGATTTTATAATTTCCATTTTCAAGCATGTTACCATACTCCAGACTATAGTTTTCAGGAAGGCGAATAACCTTGTTTTGATTGCTGGAAATGTTTAAATTGAAATTTAACTGGAAATCTTTTTGTCTGACGACGGTATAATCAATCATAAATTCAAATCCCCTGTTTTCCATCTCTCCGTCATTACGGTCGATGCTGCTAAAACCAGTATGATCAGGAATTCCTGAATTTTCGAGGTAAAGATTCAATGTTTTCTTCTGGTAATAGTCTATCTCAATATTCATTCTGTTATCCAGGCCGATAAAGGAAAGTCCCGGGTTAATCTGGTCAATGGTTTCCCATTGCAGACTTGTCAGTTCAATACCGTTGGGTTGAACACCCTGCATATCCATGTACGAATATTGTGAGCCGGCCTTGTAGGTATTATAATACAGGTAATTACCGGCAGGTGAGTTACCACTTTGCCCCCAGCTTACTCTCAATTTAAGGTCATCGATGAAGTTTACATTTTTCATGAATTCTTCACCCGAAAGACGCCAGAAACCTGCTACTGTCGGGAATAATCCCCAGCGGCTTTCAGCGCTGAATTTTGAATTTCCTTCGTATTTGGCGCCAACCATTACACTGTATTTATCTTTCCATTTGTAGCTTCCAGTACCATAAAATCCAAGTGATTTGTATTCGGTATAACTGGCGCCAAAATAATTGAGGTGTTTATCGTTAACAGGTTCTGTTATGAAAGGTGACGCTGACTGGCTTGATTCTGTTTTGTACCACCTTGAACGTGAATCTTCGGTGTCAACCTGGCCCATAAAAAACACGTCGTGATCGGGTCCAAAGTCCGGCCTGTAAATCAATTGATTTATGGTAAAGATTGAACTTTTCTTTGAAAACTCATTTACTGCGCGGTTGGTTATATCGTCAGTGTAATTGTACCCAATTGCCTTGTATGGAAGAAATTTGGATATTTTCTGATCAAAAAGGTCAAGGGTTACTGTTCCATTCCAGACAAGTTTTGGAGTGATTGACCATTTGGCGCTGAATAATGCCCTGGCATTGTCTTTAAATCTTTTTTGAGTGCCAAGATTGGCAAATGCAACCGGATTGTAATTGTCTTTTGCGGTTCCCTGCAAAGTTGACAGCGGAGTAAAATATTCTCCTGTACTATTGCCTAAAGTATCCAGGTCATAAACCGAGAGGTTCGGCATTTTGCGGTAGGCAACTGCTCTTATCGATTTTCCTGTCCAACTTCCATATTCCGAGTCCTCAACATCATAGGTATTATCCTGGTTATACCGGGTGAACATGATATCAGACTTGAATTGAAGTTTCGATGAAAGGTCGTAGTCAAGCGAACTGCGTAAATTTAGTTTTTCGAGGTTATTTCCAATCGTTGTTCCACCTTCGTCAAAATAACCCATCGACATGTTATACCTTGATTTATCTCCACCACCACGAACTGAAAAGTCATGTTGCTGAGTAAAAGCTACCTTGGTAATCTCTTTAACCCAGTTTGTATTCTGTGAGTAGTTATGGTATTCTTCCCATTCAGGATCAAATGCTATTTCCTGACTATAAAATTCATTATAGGTTACATTATAATGTTCTTCTGTTATAAGACGCGCATAGCCGGCTCCATCGAGCATGGGTATTGGATCTGGTTCGTGTGACGAAGTTGTTTTAAAAGTGTATTCAAAAATAGGTTTTGATTTTGTACCACGTTTTGTCTTAATCATCAATACACCATTCGATGCCCTGGAACCCCATACCGCAGTTGATGCTGCATCCTTAAGTACTTCTATTGATTCAATATCTTCGGGAGAAACATCAATAAGGTTACCGAATTTTTCAATGTCAGCACTGGCAAAGTCGAAACCATCATCTATATTGGCATCATAAGGAATACCGTTGATAACGATAAGAGGTTGGTTTCGGGCATTCAGCGAAGCCGTACCACGGATTCTGATATTTAAACCTGCACCGGGGTCACCAGAAACCGACGAAATGTCAACGTTACCCAAACGACCCTGAAGCATATCCTCTACCGATGTTGACATAACGCTTTCCATCCCTTTTAATTCGAGACGGGTTACTGCAGTTGCCCTGTCGCGAACATTGGTCATACCATCGTTACCCATTTTTGCACCGGTTACAACAACATCGCCCACAGCAACTGATTCAGTTTCAAGATTAATGTCGATTGTGGTCCGGCCATCAATTGCAAAGGTTTGTTTTTTGTATCCGATAAACGAAACCTGTACCTGATTTTTAGCATCCGAAACCTTTAAGACATAGTTCCCATTGATATCAGTAACTGTTCCACTGAGAAACCTTCCGTTTTTATCGATTTCAACAATATTAACAGCCATCAGTGTTTCCTTTGTAACTGAATCAATAATCTTCCCTTTTATAATTGCGGATTGACCTTGAACAGTTTTAAAGCCTGATAATAAGCAAATTATTAATCCAGAGAGTAATATAATTTTTTTCATGTTAGATTATAGTTAGACTTTTTGAACTACTTATAATATTTTAAAACAGTGTCGAGTTTGTGGCAAACGCCTTTTCTGACAAGAATATTGGCCTTGGCATGGTCAAGAAAAACAACCTGCTCTGAAACATCATAAATAGAAAGATTTTCAGGAATATTCGAAATTCCAACAGTGGCATTCAGTGTAGTTTTGCCGTCAACGTCTTTATAAGTACGGTTGGTTTTAAAAACTCCGTTATTTCCTCTGTTCACCCCGTCATCAAAAACCACATCATCTTTTACAAAATGGTACATGATAAAACTGTTGATTGAATCTTTACCAGCTGTGGATGTTGGAAATTTTTCAGGAATTATACCTTCTTCCCGGGCCTTTTGCATTGCTGTATTTGTGGGAATAAATCCTGTCCAGTACTTTGCTCCGGCCAAAAATTTAAGATTAGGAATAACCTCTTTTGTCACAGGATCTCTGTATCTTAAGTCAAGCAAATTCGCCTTTGTTAATAGTGCTGCAAATTCAGAAACTTCAGGATCGGAAACAAGGTATTGACCCATAACAAACCTTGATTCCAATGGTTTATCAACTTTAACCAGAAATCCGTTGCGTTCGTTTTCAATAATATCAACAACTCCGGCTAATGCTCCCTTGTACTGATTTTCTGAGGCGACAATATTATTATTCCCATAATTAATAAAATTTCCTGACAACACTTCAACATAAGCACCTTCACCGCTAAAATCGCTTAACCGTCCCTTATATATCTGGTCCTGGGCAAAGTAGTTTAAATCAGTAGTACTCATTGTATTCCATTTACCATCAACCGGGCTCCTGAATTGGATATTGTCACCAGTAGCATTATACCTGATTCCATATTCTTCCAGTTTTTCATTGGTGGCGGCGAAAAGTGTAACATGGGAATCAGGGTTTGAAAGCGTCGCAAGCATATTTGTTTTGTCAAGTACATAGAGGAGTGTGGAATAATCTTTGTCGATAAAAAGTAATCCCGGAACACAGGTGAATACATTAGGTTCAAGTACCTTTTTTGATTCGTAAACAACACCATTACTACACATGTAACCTGAAACAATGTCAGAGCTGTTAATTTCGGTTGGATCGCCAAATGCATTAAAATAGCCTTTTTCCAATTTCGACATCAGTGCCAGTGAGGCCGACAGCTGAGTTTGAAGAATATAATACAGTGTAACCGTTGGAACGCTGTCAAGTGATGGATAGTATTTTAGCACTGTATTGTCAAGATAATTTTGCAGAATATCGTTAGTTGGCAAAAATGCAGTCCACATGTTTTGAGGTGGAATTACACCTTCATTGCCGGATGACGGACCTCTTTCATGTGCCAAATCAAATACCTGATCGTAACTTTTTTGGTATAATGTCCTTTTTTGTTCATCCACTTTTGGAACTCCATAAAGGGCGAATCTTTGCAAAACATCATAATAAACTCCGAATTTATCCTGATTGTTACGCATATATTCTTCGATATTTGGCATAATAGGCACAACCCTGTCAATAAAATAAATAAATCCACTCGCTGTGCGAACTTCCAGTTCATCAGGAATTTCGGGATTGGGAATTACCTGTGCATTGTGCCAGTTCATTCCTTTCAAATTTGGAGTGTAATCTTTCTTCCAGGTACTCCCGGGATACATAAATAAATAATCAGATCCGTTAATGTCACCACCGAAATCAGTAAACCACTCTTCCGTAAAAAGTGGTACATTTTTGGTTCCTGTGTAAATCAGTAATTCCTGACCAATCCTTTCAGGAGGTGAGTATTTTACTACTTCAGAATAGGGTATTGATGTACTGGGAGTTTCCTTTCTATGGAACAATGATGCGTATTCTCCCATTTTAATATCCTGGTACGGGCCCTGGAATTCGTTCCAAGCAAATTCATAAACCAAATTAAACCTTGATCTGGGGTTGCGCAATACATGCAACGTAAATAGAGAAACCGCTTCGTCTTTGGTTAAATCGTTTACCGAACTTTTACCAATCGACTTAAAATAGGCATCAAATGCTGCATCGTCCGGAACAAAAAGTGTAAATAATTGTTTGGAAACCGGTTCTGTGTAATTGGCCTTTTCCATTAAGGCTAAGAAAGTTGTATAGTTTCCTCTTTCTTCAAGGGTTTCAATGCTCGAACCACCTAACCACGGAGGGGCATCATATCTTTCCTGATGATCTTCACAACTTGTCATCCCAAGCATCCCGACAGCATACATTGCCACAAGGATTAGTTTTATTGATTTCTTCATAATTCAGTGTTTTTCTAAAACCCCAAATTTATAATTTTAATTGAATGAATATTGACAAATATTTAATATTTTTTAACTTTCACTAAGAGTATTGTTTTTCAGTTAATTAAATTGTCTGTTTTGAGGGATTTTAACATTTCATCATTCTGACAGGTACTTATATGTTAAATTTAAAACCTGTTTTGAATCATTTATAATCCTTTTTAATGTCCCTGGAACTTGTTTTTTTAATCGGTTCAGTTCTTTTGCCAGATAAATTTGAAAGATTTCTTTTATACTTATGCGCATTAATCGATCCTTTAAGAAACATTCTGACAAACCAAAAACCAAAAATCAGGAAAGTTAACCATTAAAGAAAAGAAATTGAACGCTGCAATTGCCGTTCAGGTATTTCTTTTAATGGCTTTTTCAGGTATTATATTATATAATGTAATATAGATGCTTTATCGGGCGCCAGCAAAATCACAAAATAAAACTGACTTGCAGCAAAAAATCAATTTACTGTTAATTTTTTGGTAAACATCAGGTTGTTACCGGTTTTAACAGTAATGTAGTACAAACCATGAACAAGATCAGAAATATCGATTTGAACTTTTGGGGATTCAACAGATTTAAGCGTTTTAACCGGTTGTCCGATTACATTATATATTGTTATTTCGTTTTTTTCATAGAATGGTCCTGTCAAATCAATATTTACAAAATCGTTTGCCGGATTCGGATAAATCTGTAGTTCAGCTAATTTCTGAGTTGTCAAACCTGTAACAGGTGCTTTTACGGCTTCGAACCAGTTGGTATTGAATTCGCCTGTCCTGACATAAATCCGCATTGTATATCTGCCTTCAGGAAGATATGCAGTGGAAGAAACTGTTTTCCAGACCTGCCAGCCTCCGGTTCCGGTAATTGTAACTGTGTCAATTGCTGTAAATGAATTTCCTTCTCCAATTCGAATTATTAACTGACTTGTAGCACGCTCGGATGCAACCCTGAAATTAAATTTGTAGTTTCCCGAATCAGGAATATAAACCAAATAATCGAGATAATCGCCGGACTCTGCATATCCCATATCCTGCCCACCGCCTGTATCGGTGCAGGTTTCGCTAACTAATCCATTATTAAAATAAAAATCCTCCGATTGTATTCTCCTTGGAATAGTATATCTGACAGGAAGTTTATTCGCAACTACTGCATTTGAAAATACTTCCAAAGGTTGATTCTGGTTAAAAATCGTGTTGCCCTGGTATGAAAGTTTTATCGTTCCTCCATAAAATAAAGGTTCTTCAAGTTGAATTTCAAGCGAATTCCGGCTGTTTTCGCTTATGGCAATGTTGTTTATCTCAACCGGATTATTATTGATAGTAACGGTAAAATCGGTAAGATTTACGTTATCTGGTGAAGAAGTTATAGTTTTATTCAATGTTAAAAAGATAGTTTTACCGTCTTTTGAAGTCTCAGCATATAAATTTTTAAAAGCCAGACTTGCAATCTCAACAGGATTTGAAAATTTAAAATAATTCAGATTCGAACCTCCCTGGTCGAAAATGAACCTGACTTTTTGAGTCCCTTTTTCAAGAATTACTCCTGAAACCTCCGTTGTCCGCCAGTTGCCCCAACCCGAAGTTCCAGGCAAACTAATTGCCGGAGTAATTGACGACCCGTCAACTTCCAGTCGTACTTTTGAACCACCTGAACCTGAAGCCGAACGAATACTCAATGTGTAACTGGCACTTGAATCCACTTCAACGGTGTATTCCATCCACTCTCCGTTACCTGTCCACCCAACATTGAAACCATTATTTGCATCCGTATCTTTACAGGTTTCAACGTCAACGCCATCGTTTCTATAACTCCAGCCCTGGTTCCAGGCCGTAAAAACTTTGTTTTGTTCACCATGAAAATCTGCTGTGTCATTATCGAAATAGGCAAAACCATTTCTTCCAAGATTGTAATCAGCAGCAAAAATTGGTTCTCCGGTTTTAAAGATTTTGAATGGTATTGTTTCGGTTGTGTGCGGTTGCCTGATCATTGCATCAACAACATCTTTCTGAAAAGTACAGTTTTCGAGCCGGTGATTCTGTGCAAACTGAAGAACCGACTGAAATGCGGCATCGACTCCGGGATTAGTCGCTGTTCCTTTCCAGTAATTTACAAGTCTTGTATAATCGGGATTAACTGTCACTTTTAACGGGTTATTAATTCCCGGTTTTTTAACCGGCCACCACGACCAGCCAATCCGGTTTTTTTCGCACAATTCAATCAGTGAGGTGAACCAATTGTTTGAATTTTCGCCGCTTTCACCCAGCCAGATTGGAACATTTTTCTGATTTCTGAGATTTATCATCCAGCTGATAGAACCAGCATCATTATACGTCCAGTATTTGTGGAAACTCAGCGCCAGGTTGTTATCCCAAATAGCCGGCAACCCGTCGTAATTGTTGGCAAACCAGTTTCCTTCGATGATAATCAGATGGTTCTTATCAACCTCACGAATAGCTGTTGTTATGTTTTTAAGCAAATCCCATAATGGAGTGTTCCCGTTTGAAAAACTCCAGTTAGGTTCATTAATCAAATCATATCCTCCAATCCAGGGTTCGGTGCTGTACCTTTCGGCAAGTTTTTTCCAGAGGGCAATCGTCTTGTCTTTGTTCGCCTGACTTTCCCACAACGAAGGTTTTGCGCTGTCGTAATCAGAAATAGCAGCATCTTTTCCCTGTCCGCCAGGTGCGCCATGTAAATCAAGAATCAGGTAAATCTGGTTGTCGCCACACCAGTCGAGCAACGAGTCGATCATAGTAAAACCCTTGTCGAGCCAGGTAATTTGTCCCGGAACCGGTTCATCTTCAATCGGAGGAGTGAACCATTTGTAATGCATGGCAACCCGCACACTATTAAATCCCCACGATTTCATCGAATCAACATCAATCCGCCGGAAATGCGAATCGAGCCAAACGGTGTAAAAACTATCTGTTTTTGCCTCGCCAATGGTACTTTCGAGTTTTGCCCTGAACTGATGCTGAGTTGGAGCCACATCAGAAGTCTGCATCATATATCCTTCCTGAAGCATCCAGTTGCCTGTGCCAATTCCCCTCAGAATTACTTCATTTCCCACTCCATCGAAAATGTATTTTCCGTTACGGTGTAAAAATCCCTGGGCGAAAATGGTTTGAGTAGTTATTAAAATGAGTATGGTTAAAAACAGATTTGGCTTGCAAAATTTCATTTATTAAAAAGATTTTAGATGTTATTTTAAATTAAAATCCGAAACAACTTTCACATATTCAGATTTTCAAAGCTGCGAAGATACCGTTTTGAAATATTCTGAGAAGTGATATAAATCAATAGCGGTCACATTAATCGGCAATATTTATTTGAAGTGGGTTAACTGCTGTTTCATATAATCGTCGATATAAATTGTCATGGGTTGAGACATTTTATCGCGGTAAAGTCCCAATTTAAAATAGAAATTTCCTGGTTCAGGATATCCAAATTCATT
>DATITY010000058.1:0-2088 GCA_035467235.1 Draconibacterium sp.
TTCATAAATCAGTCCTGCCCGTTTTGCCATCAGCGGTTGCCGCATCAAATGGGCATATACTTTTCCCCAGCTTACTTTATCGTCTTTTACAAAAGCCAGGGGCGGTTTTTGATCGCGTAAAGCACAAAAATAGCTGCTGTCGGTTACTGCATTTTTAATCCTCGGAGCTGTAAAATTGAATGAATCACGGTAACTCAGCGGTAAATATTTCCGAACGGCCAAATCCCTGTTTGCCTCAGCTTTTGGCGCCGTGTGTTTTGAATTCGGGTTGACATCGGTACTTCTCGAATCATCGATATCAAAATATTTTGGCTTCCCGTTTTCATCAACAGCATCGCGCAAAGTTTTATAAATATCAGCCACCACATCAGAATAGACAAATGGTGAAACAGGATTTACGACCTTTTCGTTTGCCGGAATTTTTCCCGGAAATTCATCGGGATTATTAACAACCTTAATGTTGAATTGCGGCTTTACGTCAATAAAAGCTTTGGCTTTGTTTCCAACGCCATAATTGGTATTTACTTCCACCAAAGGATTAATATTCCGGGGAATGAAAACTATATTTAACGATAAAACACCATTGACATCAACACTTTGCGGAAGTGCCATGATGGAAAATCTTGTTTGTTCGAATGACATATCAATTGAATTTTATGGTTTAATTATGCAATTTGTCTTGATTCTTCCCAGCTTTCACTGAAACTGATATCGATAATCAAAAAGATGCTGATGTCGATTGCAAAAGTTACCTGTGCTTTGCAATTTGCGGGAGCGCCTGCACCTGATTTCTCAACCGAACCTTTCGCTTCGATGGTAATTGTAACACTTACAATTCCTCCAAGCAATTCGGCCTGACCTTTGAACAGCATAAAAGCAGTAATTTTTACAACTGAACCGCTGTCGGCATAAATTTCAACGCCAACCATAAACAAAACACTGGCGTGGCCAACAACCGGAAGTCCGACTGTAATTTGAGCTCCGAAACCAAATTTCATGGTAACGCCAACTTTTGGGCTTGTATCGGCTTCGAGTTTTAAATCGACATTACCAACGGCATAAATGGTTCCAACACCCACCGAAACGCACATTACCTGCAATCCGCCATGAAATTGGAAATAACCACCGGCAGTTGGCAATAACTGCGATGGATCTGTAGTGACTTTCAGCGCTGCATTAAAACTAACTCCTATTCCCAGGCTGGCTTCCAGTTTCAACGGAGTTTGCGGACTTTCGTACAGTGCTTTTGTTGGCGGAAAACGGACCAGCGGAATGTCTTTGCTGGCTTCAAATTTATATTCCCAGATGTTCGCGCTGTTGCTCATGGCAATTTTCAATCCTTTTTTCAGGGCATCGCCATATTCGCCTGAACTCAAAGAAGCCAGAATTTCAAGTATTTTGATAACCGGTTCCAAAGCATCGCTAAATTCAATTTCAGGAGTTGGCAAATTTAAAGCGGGATTATCACTTGCATTTGTACTACCAAGGTCAACATCCTTTCCTTTTTGAGAATTGAAATTCCCTTTGATTGTCATTACATCGGTTAACGGACCAATGGAAACCACCATCGCGAGGTTGTTCATCCGTCCTTTCCAGGTGTCGGCCAAATCACCGGCAAACGAATCAACGTCAAAATCAAACTTACCCACGTAATTTTTTTGCGGCTGACCTTTTGGTTTGCTGCTTGCTTTATACTGAATTGCAATTACAAGTTTTCCATCAAGATCAACAAGCGGATAATCAAAAGAAGGCAAATCAAATTTGATGGCTTTATCGGCAATTCCATTCACTGCACCTTTTGCCAGTTCATATCCCTGATCCAATAATTTCCCGGCTTCCTCTTTTGCTTTTAGCTGAAGTACATTCAAAACATCGCCAGCATCGGGCAGATTTATTTTATTGAAGGCATCCAGCGGATTGTTTCCCGCCCCGATTCCTTTCAGTAATGAAATGGCCTGACCGAAGTTGCTGTCGGCGTCGCCAATGTTTGGAAAAATGCCTTTGCTGTTTAGTAATCTGAACGAGTCGGCAAGAAGTGGTGGCGTTTTACTCAACAATGAATCAATTCCTTTTTTAAAACCCGGAGTC
>DATITY010000059.1:0-13217 GCA_035467235.1 Draconibacterium sp.
AAAAGCGGAGCAACAGGCAGTTGAGGCACTTCAAAAAGCATTTTTATTTGACCCTGCAGATAGCGATTTTATGATTTCGATACCCTCAATTTATAAAAATAAAGGAATAAAAGGTGTGCAACAAAGTCTTTATGAATACAATATTAAAAGTGATTTAAAAGGAAGTTGGAGAGGTCTGGCTCTATATTGTATCGAAACAGGGGATAAAGAAAAAGCGTTGGATTGGCTCGAAAAAGCCTATGAATGGAAAATTCCTAATCTGCCGCAAATAAATGGAGACCCGGATTTTGATCCCATTCGCAACGAACCCCGTTTTCAGTCATTACTGGATAGTATGAATCTAACTCCTTATCAATGATGAAGAAATAAACTCACCTGTTTTAAAGAAATAGCAAAAGCAATTTTATATCCTCCTTTTGAAATCCTCAATTAAAATAATCTTCCGCAGCTAATTTTCTTTCAAAAATTCACGCTTTAACCTCAAATGTCAATATTGTACAAGCTTTATCAAAATTGTGCAACAAATACAAGGATTTTAGAACTCTTTGCAAAAATATTACTATGTGTCAGGCTGCATTTTGCCCGAAATTTACATCAGATAATGAAGGTCAAAAAAAATTATCAGCGAGTGTAAATAAAGTAATAATCATTAAAAATTAACACAATGAAAACAATTTCATTTTTTGCGACAATCATGCTGGCAGCAGTATTCGCATTCGGACAAAAACAAAACATTGATGAAGTTAAAGTAACTCCACCAAAATTCACAGGACTTAACAATGCAATTTCCATGATGAACGATGGGAAATTCGAATCAATCGAAGATTACCTGGCACGGAATATTGAATACCCGGAAAAAGATGCAAAAATCCTTAACCAGGGAACAGAAGTTGTACAGTTTATTGTTTCACCAACCGGTGAATTAACCGATTTTACAGTTATTAACAGTGTTTCACCTCAATTCAACGAAGAAGTAATCAGGGTTTTGAAAACAACAAATGGCATGTGGGAGCCTGGTTTTAATAACAGTAACCCGGTTGCGATGGAAAAAGAAGTTTCAGTTGTTTTTAAAATTGAGGGAAACCGGTTTACTCCCGACTTTAAAACCCAGGCTTCAAAACATTTCTCGAAGGGTGGTGAAGTATTTCTTACAGAACATAACCCAAAAAAAGCTTTAAAACATTACGACAAGGGAATTTTGCTTTTACCCAGCGATGAAAGTCTTTTGCTGATGCGGGGACTGGCAAGGTACGAAACAGGTGATAAGGATGGAGCAATACGCGACTGGGAAAGAATTAAAATGTTAGGTGGTAATTTAAACGATGATTTATTAGGCAAAATCAGCAGTTTGAAAGGATATGAAGAATTAACACATATTTTAAGTGAATAGCAGTTGACTGGCTTTCAATCGGTTTCCAGGATTTTAATGTTACTCCCTGGCATATTTTTTATTAAAAGATCCGAATCTTTGTCAGGAAAAAGAAAAAGGGCAGCAGGATGCCACCCATGTTTCGCATAATTTTATGAAGATAAAAAATAAGGGTAGCCAATATTAAGAAATGTATTGAAGTTAAATACCTGTCAGTATGTGTATTTATCAACAAAACACGGTGAATAAGTCGAAAAAATGGCGATTCTGAACAAAAACAGGTTATTAACAGTATCAATCGACAGAAAATTCAATCTTCCACAAACCTCTGAAATCGTTCAGTTTGTAATCGGTTGCCAAATCAGCAGGATAAAGTTTCTGAAGTTTTTCTGAAGTGGCTGAATCAACATCTGAACCCAATTCACCATGGCATTTTAAACATGCCGGAAGTGCAGTTTTTATGGGTTTGTAGTAAACCAGATTTTTATTTTCCTGAATGATGGTGTCGTTCACAATCCCCTTTTCAAAGATTGCCCAAAGAATTTGATCCGTTTTGGTTTTCAATCCATTTTCAGGATTACGGTTTTTTGCCGAAATGCGTGATATTACACAATTATTTGCGCTGTTTAAACTGTCAACAATCGTTGATGCTTTAAGATTGCAAAACTCAACTGCATACACCGGACCTCCTGTCTGCATTGCCTGACCAACGTTTGACAACAACACAGACTGTGTGAGACTGGATATTTCACTCCCTTTTTTCTGAATTTCAGAATAAGTTACATTATTGATTTTTGATTTACATGAAATCATCAGAATTGCAAAAACAGCAATCAAAAAATAGTTTTGCTTCATTTTAATATGTTTTAAGTTTGAATATCAGTTATTTATTTTTATCAAAAAAATCAAGACTCCATTCATCCATCCACTCCAGGTATGGTATTCCTTTTTCGTTAAATTGAATGGGAAGCCAGATATAGCGGCCATCGATAGCATTATCGGGAGTCCATCGGTCGGCCATAAAAACGAAAGCGCCATTTTTCCCCTCAACAGGTAAAATATAAGTGCTTTGCGAGTGGAATGTCAATTCTTTGTCATCGCCAATACAAGGATTTTCAATGTATTCCCAATTGCCCATCACAGAATCGGAAACCAGTAACCGTGCGGCATTCGGAGCCCAACCGGTACAACCCGATGTAATCATGAAATATTTACCATTCCGTTTAAAAATAGCTGGTGCTTCATTGTGTCCGGTCGGAAGTACGCGAATATATTTACCTGTAAAATCAAGAAAATCTTCAGTCAATTCAGAAATATGCAGTGTGAGGTTTTCCTCCGAAGCATGTATGTGATAAGCTTTCCCATCTTCATCCACGTATAAAGTCATGTCTCGTGCCATTTGCCCTTTTGTAAAGTCACGGTGAACAAACATCCCTTCTTTAACCGCCTGCAGCCATTCTTCCGACCAGTCTTTCAGGTTTTCAGGAAACGTTTTGCTTTTAAAAGCCTCGGGATAACCAACCGGCCACTGTCCGGCATTTGGATTTAATGCTTTAATAAATGTATATGGACCGGTAGGGTTATCTGCCGCGGCAACTCCTGTTTGAGCCGCATTGTAACCCTGCCCTTTTAATTCGAGATGAAACCAAAGCACAAACTTCCCGGTTTTTTTGTTGTAAATTACTTTTGGGCGTTCAATTACACAACCTGCGGTAATTGGACTTTCAGGGTCATTGCTCACTTTCATTACAATACCTTCATCTTTCCACTCGGTCAGGTTTTCTGACGAATAGCAATGCACTCCGACTAAAGCCTGGTTGCCTTTTTTCCCTTCAACTTTGTGCTCGCCAAACCAGTAATATTTACCGTTGTGAAACAGAATCCCTCCACCGTGTGCATTAATATGAACTCCGTTGTTGTCGGGCCAGATTTCACCTGGTTTTATGGTTTTGATTTCCTTGCTGAACGAGTACAGCATAAAAATAATGGCAGCAAAAAACAACAGGTTGATTTTCATTTGGATTGATTTTTATATTTAGTTTTTTCTCTTTTCTTTTATCTGTTAAAGGCTAAAGCCGGTTCTGAATTGTTGGTTTAAATCCCAAAGCTAAAGTATTGGTTTAATGCACACAAAGTTTTGACACACTTTAAACCCGAAACTTTAAACTATGAACTTCTATTCTTTCCATGGCCATTTCACGCAATCTTTTATTTCGGGGAAGAGCACAAAATCGGCTTTCCCTTTCATCGCCAGAGTTTTCACGTTGAATCCTTTTAACAGTTCGAGTGCAGCATTCATTGTTTTGCCCGAAACCGAAACATCGTCAACAAGTAGAATGCGTTTTTCTTCAAGATTCCATTGAGGCTGAAACAACAATTTTGGCTCATCATACCGCGGATTGTTTTTCTCGTCGCGATAATTAAGTGTCATCACCTCCAAATCGGCATTTAGATAGAAAGCGACAAAAGTAGCAGGTGGCACTCCTCCCGAACCGATTCCGATTACCAGATCAATCTCAGGTAAATCCAGCTGTTTTAGCCGTTCTGTAATTTGTTTGAATGAAAGTGGAACCATATCTTGAATATTTGAATGTTAGAATATTGGAATATCAGAATGCAAGAATAGCAGAAATACTGTATTTGTGCAATTTAAGGTTAAGAAATACTTTCGGATTTGGTATTTTCATAAACCGGAATCTCGATATAAAAAGTTGTTCCTTTTTCCAATTCAGTTTCGAACCAGATTTTACCTGAAAAATTTTCAACAATATTTTTTACAATGGCCAGTCCAAGTCCCATTCCACTGGTTTTTGTTGTAAAACTGGGGCTGAATAGTTTGTCGCGCAATTCAACCGGTATTCCCAAACCATCGTCTGACACTGCAATTACCGCCATGTGTTCGCGCCGGTTAAGAGAAATGCAGATATTCCCGGTTTTATCGTCAGGAATTGATTGAATCGCATTTTTTATCAGGTTGATTACTGCCCGCGAAAGTTGTTCACGATCGGCATTTACACTGATGGATTCAAATCCTTTGCAGTCGAATTTAATCGTAGCCCTGTCATCGGTTTCAAACAGACCTATCACTTTTTTTAATTGTCCGGCCAGCTCAAAAACCTGGTTCCGTGCATTTGGAATTTGTGCGAAATTCGAGAATTCGGTGGCAATATTCGACAGGTTATCAATTTGCTCAATCAGTGTTGCCGTTACCCGTTCGATATATTCATTATATTCCTTTCCTCTTCCCTTTGCACGTTGCAAATGCTGAATGTTCAGTTTCATCGGGGTGAGCGGGTTTTTTATTTCGTGAGCAACTTGCTTTGCCATTTCACGCCACGCCGATTCACGCTCGGAGCGGGCCAGAAGTTCTGCGCTCACTGCGAGTTCATCAACTTTTTTATTGTACTCTTTTACCAAACTCCCAATTTCATCGTTGCGCCGGTAGTAAATTGGTTCGTTGTGTTTTCCCAACTGCATTTTTTGCAAATTCTCCTGTATAACCACCAGTGGGCGGGTAATTTGATTGGCAATAAATACGGCAATAATTATACTCGCCAACAGCAACAATACATAAAGGTTGATAAATGCAACAATAAAAGTCGAAATTTCCTGGCTGTATTTATCCTGTGTAATAAAATACGGAAGGTTAATCGTACCCAAAATGCGACCCTGATTATTGATAATTGGCTTATAAACCGACAAATATGTCAATTCTCCGATATTCTCGGGCTGGAAAAAGTTATCGTACTGATAGTTTTGAAATATTTCGTAGAACGCATGAGAATTCATTCTTGCTGAAACCAATCCACGCTGAAATATTTCGACACGCGAAGATGCCATTAAATTGCCATCAGTACCGTATATGTTGATGTCGGTTCGAAAGATATTTGAAAGTTTTGCCAGTTCCCTGTAAAGCCAGTCAACCAATTCAGGCGTAATTTCATCTTTATCTTCAAGTCGCAAATCAATTTCTTCTGAAATCGACTTCATTTTTTCATTTAAATCATTGCGGTGTTTCGATCTGTACTCTTCAACATTGTAGAATATAGTAGCCAAAGCAACCAGTAACAGCGATACAAAAACAATAGAAATAATGGCAACCTGAATTTTAAATTTTAAATCGATTAATATTCTGCGGGGGCTGATTTTTCTGGTGCCTATAAATTGCAGGATTAAAACCATCAGAAAATAAAACACAAACAGGTAAGGAAATGATATCAGATAATCGACAAAAGAAAAAAGCTTGCGGGAAACAATTACATAGTTATTTTCACGGGTATGATAAATCAGATGTTCGAATGTTTCCAGTTTTCTGGTGGTAAACTCTCCTTCTTCAGGTTGATAAGTGTCGATATAAAAATTGTAGTTGAAATCGCCAAACTTGTCGGTTAATTCGCCTCCGTAATACTTAGCGTAACTAAATTTCCGGTAGTTTTCAGATCGCGTAATTGATTTATCTATTAAAAGTTCCGGAAATCCAATCCCTTCAAAAAGCAGATCAGAGTCCAGATCAATATAAATCGTAACTCCTTCCTGTTTTTCAGGCATTGGAAAATGGAGCTTTCCGGAATAAGAAATGCGGCCATTCATGTTGTCCATAAAATAAAAATTCGATCCTGAAATCTGCACTCCCATATCCTGAATCATTGCATCCATAAACGATATACACGGAACGTTTCTGTTTTCGGGCTTAACAACCAAGCTATCAACACCGGTGCAAACATATATTTCGAAAAGATATTTTCTGAAATAGCCGCTAAAATAGACACGTTCAATGTATTCCCGTGGATCTTCTTTTTGAATAAGTAAACTAACTATTGCCGGATCCTTGTAAATCTGTTTTTCAATATTTGACAGAAACTCTTCTGCCGCGGGATCGCGCTCAGCAACAAGTGTTACTGCAAATAATTTCTGGTTCTCCTTCTCTTTCAGGTTAACGATATGATAAAAAATGGCTAAAGAATAAACCGAAGCCAGAGTAACAAAAAGGATAAGATAACTCAACGAAAATTTTCGAATGTATTGTTTACTGAAAAGTGCTGCTAAAATAGCCGATACAATAAAAAACAACAAAGCGAGGTACGATATCTTTTGAATGGCAATGGTTTGCGATAGACTTAAAAGGAAAACAATTCCGGCAAGCAGGCCAAACAGTTGCAGAAAAGTATAATCCTTGAATGCCTCTTCAATATTTTTAATGACAAAAAAAAGTATGGCAAATAATAGCAACCCAACCGAAAAAATACCCAGAATACTTTGAATTGTAATACCGATAATTTTATTCAGCGAAAAAGAAATGGTTGAATTGTAAATGAGGATTTCGATTAGATAATTGGCGAGCAAAAACAAACTGGCAGCAAACAGCAACAGCAACGCTTCAATTGCTTTTCGCGAAAGTTTTGAATCGGTTTGCAGTTTTTCGATGTTCAATCCAACAGTAAAATTATACATCCAAAACGTGAAGAAAAAAACAATTAAAAAATAATCTCCGAGCGAAGGCAACCAATTATTCAGTGCAAAACTTTCGGGACTAAAAATTTTCAGATGCAATAAAAGGCCTGGAATTTTAAAAATGAGGTGTATCCAGAAAACAATAATAAGTGCCGCTCCCAAACTAAAAAGCCGGAGAAAGAAACCGGCATCCGATTCCAAAAATTCTTTTCTGAAATAAAACAGCAAAATGATTAATCCTAAAAAATAGACAATAACTGGAAAATAGAGTTGATTTTTGGTACACAAATACTCCCCAACCGTTTTTACCGAAAACAGGAATTTACCATTCCCGGCAACAACCGGAAACGTTCCCTGCTGTTTTTGTTCGATTATCTGAAATTCGTTGGGTAATTTATACGATGCAAAAAACGAATTTTTCAGATACTTGTTTTCATGCTCGTAATTATACTTAATCAAATGAAGCCCGATAACATCATATTCACCTGCAATTTTGCGGGTTCCCAGATAATACCCGTTGGGCAACTGCAGCAATCCTTCTGTTTTCTTGAATTCGGGAATTGTACTGTAAAATGAAATCGACCTGTCCGACCAATACTGCAGGTTTCCCGATTGATAAACCAAATATCCCACACCAGTTTCGTCGAGTAATTTGGTGTAATTTTTTAACGCTTCAAAATAACTTCCGTCGAAATCACCATCAGAAATAATGCCTGCAATATTTTCGATTTGGGTGTTTAACTCTTTTTCGTACGATAAAAGTTGCTCCTGAAAATCCTGAATCAGGTGAATCTCGGGATGTTTTTTTAACAAGCCGTTTTCAATAATTGCAGCAATTGCAAAGAAACTAACTGCAAAAATCAGGTAAGTATATTTATTTAGTTTCAGCAGCATAATTTAATCGTGATGATAAGGCTCGCCTTTTAAAATGGTAAATGCCCTGTAAATTTGCTCAACGCACATCAATCGTACCATTTGATGTGAAAATGTTAATGCCGATAAAGAAATTTTGGAATTTGCGGCATCGTAAACCTTTGGTGAAAATCCGTAAGGCCCGCCAACAACCAAAACCATCTCTTTTAAGCCACTTGCCATTTTCTTTTCCAAAAAACCTGCAAACTCTCTCGAAGTAAATGTTTTTCCATTCTCATCGAATAAATGCAATTCTTTCCCTGAGTGATTTTTTGCGAGAATAAGTTCTCCTTCCATGTTTTTTTGCTGTTCAAAGCTTATGTTTTTATTTTTTTTGATATCAGGAATTACCTCGATTTCGAAATTGATATAATGATTTATTCGTTTCACATATTCGCTAATTCCTTCGGTTAAATAGGTTGTATCGGTTTTCCCAATCATCAATAAAGTAATCTTCATGCCAGTATTGAATTTTAATTTTATAAATTTACACTAAAATCAGGCGCTAAAAATAGATTTGCATAATTTTTGAAGTATAATTGGTCAATTTTTGAAATAGAAACAAAAAAATGTCAACAATAAAAAAATTAGTTTTTACACTGTTCTTCTTTTCGGGATTTATCTTTTTTTCAAATCAGTTAAAAGCACAGGTTCCCGACGAAATAATACAAAGTTTAAAATCGGGTGATTCAAAAACACTCTCTGCATATTTTAATCAGAATGTTGAATTGGTAGTTCTGGAAAACGACAATGTTTACAGCAAGGCACAGGCTCAGCAAATTGTGAGCAAGTTTTTCAGCAGTAATTCACCCCAGAGTTTCAATGTAATTCATCAGGGCGGAAAAGAAGGTGCCCAATATGTAATTGGCAATTTAGTTACCGGCAGCGGGAGTTTCAGGGTTTATTTTCTGTTGAAAAAAAATGGGGGTAAAGACTACATTCATCAGTTGAGAATTGAAAAACAATAATCGCGATGTTAAAGGTGGACACGTACCTAAACCATCTGATTAAGCTTGGGGAAAAAATTGCCGAAAGGGCAAAAAAAGTTAAACTGCCATTTTTCGAAGGAGTTCCGTTGTATGATGTAGCTCTTTTTTTCTATCACAGCGTTGTTAAAGGAGCCATTACAACAAGGGCGTCGGCTATCGCGTTCTCCTTTTTTATTGCCATTTTCCCTTTCATAATTTTCCTGTTCACTTTAATTCCGTACATTCCAATTGAAAATTTCCAAAATGAATTACTAATACTAATTCAAAATGTAGTTCCTGCAAGTACCTATATAACCATTGAGACGACGGTTAAAGACATTATCATGCAACCCCGGGGAGACTTGCTTTCATTTGGTTTTTTCGCGGCTTTGATTTTTTCGACTAACGGACTTGCTTCGATGATGAGCGCTTTTGATGCCACAATACATACCATACATCGCCGTTCATGGATTAGTCAGCGCATTACTGCAATATTTCTTTTAATCATTCTTTCGGTTTTGCTTACCATTGTGATTGCACTGCTAACCAGTGGACAATTGTTAATTCAGTACCTGCAGGAGCACCAGATATTAAAGGATAATTTTATAATTATCCTGCTTACTTTTGGAAAGTGGATTATTACCCTGGTCCTGCTTTTCTTTACTTTTTCGTTTTTGTATTATATGGCACCTGCAAAAAAAACAAAATGGCGTTTTATTTCTGCCGGAGGAACACTTTCAACAGTTTTAAGTGTGTTAACCTTTGTCGGTTTTACCTATTATATCAATAAATTTAACCAGTATAACGAATTGTATGGCACAATCGGAACCTTACTGATAATTCTTTTGATGATTTACGTAATGTCCTTGATTCTTTTGATAGGCTTTGAAGTCAATGCCAGCATTCATCAGGCGAAAAGGCGAAAAAGAAGAATATTCAAAACAGATATCTAAAATTGTTTCTGTTATTCGTTTGATGAAGTACTATTTCTTTCCCTGCCTGAAAAGCAGTTCTTTTTCACTTTTTGAAAGACTGTCATATCCTGATTTACCTATCTTTTCCAAAATGCGGTTTACCTCCTCCTGCTCAATTTTTTTAAGTCGGTTGTATTCGTGATCATCGCGTGGTGTTTGCTTAAAAGTAACTTTAAGGTTATTTTTTGGTTTGAATAAATTCTGAATAGAGATACTCGTTTTATCTAAAAATCTCACCAATCCTGCACCAGCATCTTTTCCTTTTCTAAGCTGAAAAATATAAAGCCAGCCCCAGGCAGCTCCCCCCAAATGTGCGATATTCCCACCAGGATTTGTAGCCGAAATTCCGATAACAGAGAGCAGAACATAAAATAACGCAATATATTTTAGTTGAAAACTCCCGATAAACGACAAATGTATTTCGTTGTTGGGATCGTAAAATGCGATGGCGACCAAAATGGCAAAAACCGATGCCGAGGCTCCCAAAAGCAATCCGTTTACCGAATCAAAAACCGGAAACAGGTTATATGAAACTACATAAAAAACTGCCCCTGAAAGTCCCCCAAGCAAGTAAACACTGAGTAATTTATTTCCCTCCAGTCGGTATAAAAAAAGCTTTCCAAACCAGTACAAACCCAGAATATTAAACAGAAGATGTATAAATCCGGTATGCAAAAACATGTAAGTAACAGGTGTCCATGGTCTTTTGAGAATTTCGGAAATATTGGATGGAACTGAAAGCCAGTCGGGAATTACATTAATTTGTCCGGATAAGTAAAAAACTACCCCAATAATCTGCACTATCAGAAATACACCTAAGTTAATGTATATCAGCCTGGTTAAAGCAGAACCTTCTTTAAAAGTGCGTTTTATGTCGGATAAGATATCCATCTTTTAAAAAAACCAAATAATAAATGACAAATAACAACCTAAAAAATTAATAGAATCTTCTCGAATTTTTATTCCAGTATTTAATCATAAAATACCCGAACAACATGCCACCGAGATGGGCAAAATGGGCGACATTGCTTCCGGGTTGAGCAAATCCGAGGTATAATTCAATTGCACCATAACCCATTACAAAGTATTTTGCCTTTATTGGTATTGGCGGAAAAAGCAACATTAACTGGGTATTTGGGAATAGCATCCCGAACCCGAGTAATATTCCAAACACTGCACCAGAAGCCCCAACCGTTGGAGTGTTTAAAATAGCATTCAAATTATTCATTAAAGGCTCACTAAAACCCTGATTGGTTCCCCAAATACCGTAGCCCACCTCTTTTACATACGCAATTTGTTCGGGCGATAAAACAGACGCAACCCTGTAATACTCCCAGAAATTTACTGCTGTATGGAGTGCTGCCGCACCAATTCCGGTAACCAGGTAAAAAGTTAAAAACCGTTTTGGACCCCACACACTTTCGAGCACACGACCAAACATATACAACGCGAACATATTGAAAAAGAGGTGTGTTAACCCGCCATGCATAAACATGTGCGTAAAAATCTGATGCAATCTGAATTTTTCTGATAACGGGAAATGCAACCCTAAATGAGTATAAAGGTTTATACCCAATCTCTCCAAAACAAATGTGGCGAGCAGCATCAGCACATTTATTATTATGAGATTCTTAACAACAACAGGAACTGTATTAAAAGAAGGCCTGTAATTCATGTTATATAATTTTTTTTGGTCGTTCTATCAATAGCCAGACCAGATTTCACCCGGCTCAATATTACGACTTATTGTCATTATTTAAAACTTTTTTCGATATCTGTGGTCGGAATTATGGTTATTACCTTTTTCCCTTCGGGTGAAAAATTGGGTGTTGCACAGGCAAAAAGATTATCGATTAAATGGTCGATCTCTTCCTGTTTCAAATTGGAACCGTAATCGAGTGCTGAAGCTTTTGACAACGAAATGGCAATTTGTTCTTTTGCTTTCGAACGTGCATCAACCGGCGAATTTTTATATTCTTCGAGCAACTTTTCAACAATCAAACCTGGCGACGAAACATCCAAAACACCAGGTGTACCGCTGATTATAAATGTGTTTTTTCCAAATTCGCGAATATCAAATCCAAGCGATAACAACTCGGGAAGAATGTTTTGCAGAATTGCCGAATCAGCAGGATTCAATTCAAGGGTTTGCGGAAAAAGAAGCTGTTGACTGGCAACGGAATCCGACTTTAAAACATCCATGAATTTTTCAAACAAAATCCGCTCATGAGCCCGTTTCTGGTCAATTACCATTAATCCTGATTTAACCGGGGTAAGAATATATTTTTGTTTTAGCTGTAATGTTTTTTTACCCGAAAACTGTCCGGGTGGCTGGATTAACAAATCCTCGTCACTTTTAGATTCAAATTCCTCAACTGGTTTCAATTTTAATTGAGTTCCGTTATATAAATCTTCCCACCGCTCCAGGTTTTTTTTCTCAGGCTGACTTCTCCCAATGTTTCCCAATGAATGAGTTTTGGCAGAGTCAAAAGGATTATAATCAGGATTAATCTGAATTTCGGGGAACTGAATATTTTCGAACGACTTTGGAGGTACAGGAATATCTATATTCCCGTTTTGATCAAAATCGATGGAAGGAACAACATTGTGTTTTCCCAGCGATTCGCGCACAGCAGCATGAATTATCTGCCAGATGTCACGCTCATTCTCAAATTTAATTTCGGTTTTTGTAGGGTGAACATTGATATCAATGTTGGCAGGATCTGTTTCAAGAAACAGAAAATATGACGGAAATGCATCGGGTGGCAGTAATTGCTGGTAAGCCTGCATAACAGCTTTATGAAAATAGGGATGGCGGATAAACCTGCCATTCACAAAAAAGAACTGCTCACCAATGGTTTTACGTGCAAATTTTGGCTGACCAATAAATCCGTAAATATTCACCAGACTGGTTTCTTCATTCACCTGCACCAAACTCTGGTTGATGGTTTTACCAAACAGGTCAACAATGCGTTTCCGGTGGTTGGTTTTTGGTAATTCGTAAATGGGTGTGTTGTTATGAAAAAGAGAGATTTTTATTTCGGGATTTGGAATTGCAATTCGCTGAATTTCCCAGATAATGTGCTTGATTTCGGTCGTATTTCCTTTCAGGAATTTCCGGCGGGCCGGAACATTGTAAAACAGGTTTTTAATCATAAATCCTGTGCCGTTGTTATATGCAGTTGCTTCCTGAGATTTTACTTCGGAGCCAATAATATGGATGAAAGTTCCAACTTCGTCTTCCATTTTTTTTGTACGCAGTTCAACATCGGCAATGGCAGCAATCGAAGCCAACGCTTCGCCCCTGAAACCCATGGTACGAATGCAAAAAAGGTCGTTTGCCGAACTTATTTTTGAAGTAGCATGGCGCTCGAAAGCCATTCGGGCATCGGTGGGCGACATGCCGCAACCATTATCATTAATTTGAATGAGTGTTCGCCCGGCATCTTTCACATGAACAGTTATTTCAGTAGCCCCGGCATCAAGCGCATTTTCAACCAGCTCTTTCACAACCGAAGCAGGCCGTTGAATAACTTCGCCGGC
>DATITY010000060.1:0-2769 GCA_035467235.1 Draconibacterium sp.
TGTATTAAGCCATTTGGGTGTGATCATTACAGGTAGTTTTTCAACCAGATCGCGGATAATTTCAAAAGAAGAGCTGCCGGACCCAACGATGATCCCTGCATTAAGTGAGGTTACCGGAATGCCTCCGGAACGGAGTATGTCGTCCACTTTTCTGCGTGAAGCGAGGTGCTTCGACAATTTTTCCTGATTCGTAATCCCGCCCAGGTAAATGATCTGTTTTGCCCCGGTCTGCTGAATCAAATCAATGAAATTTTTGGCCGAAAGTGCTTCCAGTTTTTCAAAACTTTCTGTATTGTCGCTCATGGAATGTATGAGGTAATAGGCAGCATCTACGTCTTTTATGATGGGATCCGGCTTAATGTCCTTGAGAAAATCCACTTCATAAATAGAAATTTTCGGGTGGGCATAAAAACCATCCTTCGGAAATCTGTTTTTATCCCGAACACAACAAACCACCTCATGCCCACGGTTCAATAATACCGGCAATAGTCTTTTGCCTATGTACCCATTTGCTCCGGTTAAAAGTATCTTCATTCCTTATTATTTTTCTGAATCAATACCCGGTATTCACTAACTTATTCGTTTCCGGCCTGCTACGAAGTTAAGCATTTCATACAATTTACTGCCGGTCATTTAAAGGTAAAAAAAATGAACATAAACATAGGGATTGCTATTTCTTTTTATTGATAACTACACCCAGCACTAAGTTGATGAGGTAAAATAATTGCGAAATAACAAATATCACAAACAGCCATTGCATCACAAGCCCAGTTAACTCAGGATAGTTACGTAACGGTGTTACAGGAGCGATAGCTGTGAAAAAAAGAGCAACTATGCCCATGTTTGTTAGGACTGTCGCAAGAACATGAACACTTATAAGGGTATCAGAGTAAAGAAATTTCCTTGTTGCCTGATACAATAACCAAAGGAGAAAAAGAAATGCAGGGAAAATCCAAATAATAGATTTCAATGGAAAACTGAACATGAGATTGTCCTGAAAAGTCAGGCCGAACAGCGGATGGGCAACAATAATTATAATCCAGATTACCGATGAAAGCAAAAGATAAGCAAATGGCTTCTCTCTATGGTTCAGCGAAGTTTTCATACATCTATCTATTTGTAATCTGAGCTAGCTTTTTTGGTGATTTTAGCAGGCCATTAAAATATGCAATAAATTAGAAATAAGCCAATTAAAATTGAAAAAGGTGAAATAACCTGAAACCAGACAGGTTTCAAAATATCAGCAGCCTTTAAGGAAAAATTGTGATGCAGTTGTCGCGGTACAAAATACAGCACGAAAGAAGTGATCAGCATAAACCAACCGAAAATTTTAAAAATACCGGGATATTTCGAATCGTGTGCAGCTAAAATCAATGCCGCTGCTGGTATCATACGCAGGGTAATTTCGGCATAATTGATAAAATTTGTACTTCCGGCTTTACGCAAAATTGAACGGGCCTTTTGCGGATCGAGGAGCATCAAAAATCCGGCGTAAATAAAGAAACACCCGAACAGTATGGTGATCCATTTTGCGAAAAAGTCTGTTATCATATGATTTGTTTTAAACAGATAATTTTTAGTCAGAGCTTAGACCTCAATTTGTTCTTATTTCTTTTTAAAATGATTTGCCGGTAAGCGGCAAATTTTATGCATGAGAGCAAAAGTACGACCACAATGTAACAATTTAGATGAACTAAGTTTAAATACCTGACTGCATTTGCCGGTCATAAATTCTCTTGAGCTGCGCATCTCCAAAACCATAAATTCCTTCCCTGTTGGAAAACTCCGAAAAAACAGTATCAAATTTAGTTGACACCGTTTCCAGAATTTCTTTTACCACCCTATCCGGCCTGCCCGGTAGTGTACCTTTTGGAAATCTGTCGGTATGGGCCTTACATACCGATTCCAAATACTGAAAACAGGCAGAATCAGAACTTGACAAAGAAGTAAGTTTAGCAAAATCGTTGTTTTGATAAGCACTCCACAATTCCCTGCCCAGTTCGAGGTCTTTGTTTGTAAGCCGAACTTTAGAAGAAAAGGCCTGCTCAAGCAGCGCGGCATCGGAAACAGAAAATCCCTTCCAGAGATCAGACTTATTTTTTATTACCGGGAAAACCCTGTAAACCTTGAGATTTTTATGTTCCGGAAGAATTGAAATCACAAACCACATATTTGTCTGACAAAACAGATCGTTCTCAAACCAAAGGCAGACTTCGGAATCTTCAGGAAGCGCCCTGAGTTTTTCAAATTCGCTCGCAGAATTTTTGAAATACACTTCGCTTGACTCCGGAAAATTACCGGCGATAAATTCTGCTCTTACTTTCCAGAACTCACCGATGCTGCTGGCACGCAGATTTCCTTCAATGAGGCATTCCCTGCATACAATAAAATTTCTGTTAATTTTTGTCCGGCTCAGTTGTTCTGCCAAAAAGTCGCCATTCAAAACATGGTACGTATTCATTTTTTTAGGAGCAAATTAACGGAGGCCTCCTCGAAAATAAGTAAAATTCTGCAAGTTTTGGTTTTAAATGAATTGATTGATCAATGCATAGAATGCAATCCTATGGTGTTTCCTTCCGTATCCATAATAATGGTACAAAAACCATATTCACCAATTGACATTTTAGGCCGCAGCACTGTACCTCCTGCTTTTTGAACCCTGCCCTCTTCCACCAAACAATCCTCGCAGGCAAAATAAGGAACAGTACCTATACCGCTTTGTCTAATAGCCTTCATTTTTACCAGTGCTCCGCTGATATTCATTTCGTT
>DATITY010000061.1:0-6447 GCA_035467235.1 Draconibacterium sp.
TGCACCAAGACCAACACCATGCGCAGCTAAAAACATACTCTCGGTGGCCAACGCGCAATCAAAATCCGTCGTGGTGCCGTTTTCTGATTCAATCCCTGAAACTATAACCAATAAATTCCCTGAAACTACATCATTGATTATCTCTTTCATGGTGGATACATGAATGCATATTGGATTGCTGCTCAAACACACAACGAGTCAAATGACTCTTTCATTAATGCTGCATATAATGGTCATTTAAATCAGATAAGAGATTTGATTTAAAAAGATGTAAATAAAAATACTCAAGGTACGGATGGAATACCGCTTTGATAAATGCATAGTTCAATACTATGTGGCTGACGAATTGAACGGCTAAGAAATTGTATAGTCAATTGTTTTTTCGTCGATTACAGAGTACTACTCGGAAAAAAGTAGTTGCGATGTAACGAACAGAAAACCAATAGTACTACTGCCAAATTAAATGCTAAGTGTCTTTTATTGTTTTTTATAATTATTTTTTTTAACTTGTAATCGCTTTAAACTGTCGTTGTAAAGTTGATAACTTTAAAATACAACACTACTCAGCCAAAGGCTGAAAAGGTAAATAATGGACACAAAAAAATAAGGAAAATTCTTAAAGTTGACTATCTCCATAGTATAGACAAGGATTATTTCGCTAACGTTATTTAAACAAAGAAGCCGAAAATCGAATTTTCTTTATTTCACACTACTGTCATCCGTCGATTGATGGATTAGCTACTTCCTTAAAATTCAGGGGAGAATATTTGGAACCATGAGGTAAAGCATTGAGGAATTATTTGATTTAAACATCGTAAGAATTTCCGTTGAATGCCGATGGTATGATTGGAGCCTTTCCAGAGTCTGCTATGTTTCAGAATTTGAATTAGATAGTTTAGTTCGCTTAATTCGACACATCTTAAAAACATAATCTCTTATTGAGAAATACTTTGTAAGCTATAAGCAAAAAGATGTGGTATTCCAATTGGATCCGGGTGAATTGTTATGATATAATTTAATTAGCTATTTATGAATAGTTTACATATCTCCTCATTTTAAAATGTGATAAACATCATTAGATTAAATCAAAGAGCAGAAGCATACAAGAAGTGAACGTTGGAATTACCAGATATAATGATATGAAAGTTAAAGTCCTAATTATATATTTTTCAACTGTTTTAATGAATATAAATCAATGCAATAATTCAGGTCAAGACCTATGTAAGTCTTTACAGTTCGGTGAAGAAAATGTAAAAACTCTACTTAATGATTTCCTTGGAAAAATTGATAAAGACAAAGATCAGGAAAGTCAATTTAAACAAATTGAAGCATTTTTGCTGAAGCAGAATTGTATTGAGAAAGTAGAATTTGCCAAAGAGTATTTAAGAACCTCCCCGCCGATAAAGCAGGTATATCTGACAATGGCTACTGATTCGAAAATTAAAAATGTTACAATAAATATTTCTTTGAATAATAAAGAACTAAGTGTAGAGAAAATCATCGTAAATAGAAGTTTATGAGAACTAGAGCAGAACGTTTAGAGATTCAAAACACCCTTCTGGATCTTCTTGAAGAAGTTAAGGCAGAGCTCATGAAATTACCCAATGTGGTAAATGTCGCCATTGGTTTAAAGGAGACTTCCGGAGAATTGACAGATGATATTGTTTTCCAGATATTTGTAATTGACAAAGTTGAAAAAGATTCCTTGGATCCATCGGAACTTATACCAAAGAAAATAAAAGGTTATAAAACTGATGTTGTAAGGGTTCCAAAGGCAGTTAACCGGATTGATTCGAGTGAGCACCGCCCGGTAACAGGAGGCTTACAAATTAGTAATGGTAAAGGACACGTTGGAACTTTAGGTTGTTTTGCTCAACTAGTAATAGATGATACATTGGTATTGCTGAGCAACGAACATGTATTGTACAGTGACAGTGCCGTTGCTGGAGATAAAATAGGCCAACCAAATCTCGATAATAAATGCTGTTGTTGTTGTGCATATGTAGATGGAGAGATTGGGACTATCTTAAGTCCTGCAATTAATAATTCGAAGGTTGATTGTGCCATTGCCAGTGTAAAATCGGGAATTGCCACAGATTATGTTTTGAATAACAGTATGGCCGGTTCTGAATTACACATGGATGGTATAGATACAGCAGTGGTAGGTGATTTGGTTCGGAAAGTTGGCAGAACCTCCGGCTTAACCAATGGTACGGTAAGTTCAATCAATGGACCCACTTCAAGCAAAACAGGTCAGATTTTCATTCGACCAGTGGCAAGCGAAACCTACACAGAAAGTACCAATGGCAAAAAAGCATTTTCCGATGGAGGGGATTCAGGATCGATTATTATTGATGAAGCTAACAATGTAATTGGGTTGCTTTGGGGAGGAGATCCGGATACTTACACTGTTGATGAAACCTATGCCTGCCACATAAATGATGTATTAGCGGCTTTGCGGGATGCAGGTAAAGAAATAATTTTGATGTACACTCCCGAAGACCGTTCTGCGATTGCCCATAATGCAACGTTGCATCCACAGCGCTTGGATCTCGACATTAGATCACGCTTATTGGAAACGGAAAAAGGATCCGTGTTTGTGAACCTGTATGAGATTCACCAAAAGGAGGTATTAAGCCTGATAAACAATAACAGAAAAGTGAAAGTGATGTGGCATCGTCTTCAGGGACCTGCATTTACTGCACATATCGCAAGAAGTTACAGAGAGAGGGAGTATATTATTCCACAGGAAATAAAGGGCATAAACTTGCAGGAGTTAATGATAAAAATGGCGGAGATATTAAAGGAAAACGGAAGTCAGGAATTACGAAAGGATATTGAGGTGCATGCGCTATCGCTTATTAATGACACTTATAGAGTAACCTCACTGGAAAAGTATTTGGAGAAGATTCTGTCCAAAGAGGTTGTAATGTATTAACCAAACGATCGAAACTAAATTGAACTTAATCAGATGACAAAAGTAAAATATTCAAAAGAAGAATTAAATCTGTTATTCCGAGAAGCTGAATCGTACTTCAAAAAGTTTCCGGGAGTTATAGGTGTTGGTTTTGGTTACAAGGAAAAAAATGGGAAAATCACTGAAAATATTGCTTTTAGAGTTTATGTTGAAAGGAAAAAAGCACTTTTGGAACTACCGGATAGCGAAAAGATTCCTGATTCATACAAAGGAATAAAAACAGATGTTATTATTTCTTTTGAAGGTAAATTACTGTCATGTGAAGACACGCAACATCACGATCCGATCGTTGCAGGTATTACAATAACCGTTGATGATATTCTTTTCGATACAGGAGGAACACTGGGATGCCTGACAACCCTGAACGGTGAAACATCAAAAGATAATGTAGGAATATTAAGCAACAAACATGTTCTTGACGGCGGCATCAATACTTCTGTTTACCATCCTTTCTTCGATGCAACAGGTACTTCAGTACTGATCAGCAAATCAAAAAATGAAGGAGTAATAGCGAAAATTTATAACGCAGGCACAGCGTCCAATGTTAACTTTCATTATCCTGGCGACAGCGATCCTACCGAATATCCATATTATCTCGATTGTGCGTTGGCGAGGGTAACTACCAGTTACTCTTCTTGTTGTCCAACCAATTGCGGAACCAAGTACAATCCGGTTATCGAACAAATCGGGCCTATACTGGGAGTAAGCAGAGTGCAGGCAAGCGATATCGATCCGGTTACTCCATACATTGTTCGAAAGAGAGGCAGAAGAACAGGCCTGACAAGTGGGAAAGTAGTTGAGGTGAATGCAACTTACTCTCCGGCTACTCCAAAACATGGAGTAATTTTAGTCGAACCCATTGCAGATAACTGTGAAGGTTTAAGAAAGTTTGCAGATCATGGTGATTCTGGTTCAGTAATAGTAAATGCGAACGACGAGGTAATAGGATTGTTATTTAGCATACCCGATGTTCCTGATACATCGCCGTATTTTGGGTATGGCATTGTATGTCATATTCACCCCGTTCTTGATTTTCTGAATACCACAATTATCGTTACACCAGAACCGAGCGATGAACAAAGGTATCTTTTAGAAACAAAAAATATCAAGCTCAAATCAATCAATGATTTAAAGGATTCTTTCATCAACAAAAATGAATTTTGCAAAGAATTGTACAGTGTTTTTGAGAGGTATCGGGGCGAAGTTGTTCAATTGGTAAATCATCATCGTCCGGTAACCGTGGTTTGGCACCGTAATTTCGGGCCTCAATTTGTAGCCCATTTTATAAAGAACTTCAATGATCCGGATTATAAGGTTCCAACAGAGATAAATAACGTATCCTTACAACAGCTATTAAAAGTTATGCGGAAAGCACTCGCAGAAAATAGTTCAAAAGGATTGAAAGCTGCAATTGATCAATTTAGCGATCAAATTATTGAGGCAAGCAAGGATTGTGAAGAACTGGAAACCTTGTTATCCAAACTTAGTAACATCGAACAAGCAACACAATGATATGGAAGGGACTATTCAAATCCTGGCACAGGAACTAACAAAACTTTTGCAACCGCTAAAAGATGATCTTACACCCAGTAGAGCAAGATTCTTTTTTGCCGAGCTAGGATTTATGTTATCCGAAGCTCAGGTGACTGGCTTAGCTGTCCCGTTTAATGCCACCATAACCAATACTCAGGATCTTGTATCTGATTGCAGAGAATTGATTGAAGCGATACAAGCTGAGAATATAGGTGATATTATCGGTAAGGGAACTGAGGTAGTTCAGGCTGCTAAAGAAACAATTGAAGGATTCGTCGATCTGAGGGATGGAATTGGTGGTCTTGGATTGGCAGGGATTACACCACAAATGATAAGTGAAATTCCTGAGCGACTTTTTAACTATTTGTTTGTACGATACCTTGATCGTTTTAAAGGTGTTACACCTGTATTATCTTTCCTCGATATATTGGAACAGGTTGAAGAAAATGTTGGCCTGGCCGATCCTAATAAACCTCCATATACCAGATCAACACTGAAATTTAACCGAATAATAGATTGGCTGAGTAATCCCGAACAAATATTTAAAACATTATATAAATGGAATGATAATGCTTTTGATGGTCAAGACCTGTTTGTTAAGCTTGAAGATATTTTGTCCAGACAAGGTATCCCCGTTATCTACGACAATACAGGACCAGTTCCAAAACTAGATTTGGTTATTGTTGAACTTACGCCAAAAACAGATATTTCGCCCAAAGGTATTGCTGTAAAACTTAATCAGCAATGGGATACCGGATTTGCACAATCGGGAGATAATTATGAGCTTAAATTTGATGTTGCGGCAGATATGCCGGTAAGCACAGAATTATGGATTCAACCTAATGGTTTAACATTTGTTCCACCAGCAGGACTGGAAATAACAGGAAAAGCTTTATTCGAATTATTAGTAAAAGACAGGATTGAAGATAAACCTTTTGTTATACTTGGCGAAGCAGGTGGCAGTAGGTTCGAGGTTAAAGAATTTAGTTTGAAACTTGGTACCGAACTGGCATGGAAAACAGATCATGCAGAGGGTATTTTCAATATTGAAGGTGATATAAATGATGGGAAAATAGTGATCAAACCTGGTAATCCCGATGGATTTCTGGCACAGATTCTTCCACCTGATGGATTCACCCTCGATTTTGATACTAAAATTGGGGTAAACAGTAAGAAAGGTCTCTATTTCAGTGGCAGTGGTACACTCGAATTTGATTTTCCACTTTCCATATCGCTTGGCCCGATAGCCATTAACAACCTTTCAATTGGATTAACCCTGGGATCAGATTTGGTTCTGAACATGGGAGCTGACATAAAAACTGAGCTGGGACCTTTTGTTGCAGTGGTAGAAAACATGGGAATGAAAACAACACTTTCATTTCCTGACGACGGAAAAGGAAACATCGGGCCTGTTAACATTGCTTTAGGTTTTAAACCTCCAAGCGGAATAGGCCTTTCATTAGATGCCGGTGTGGTTAAAGGAGGCGGATATCTCATGCTCGATTTTGAAAAAGGGCAATATGCCGGAGCAATTGAACTTAATTTTCAAGGTTTGTTTGGGTTCACTGCCATTGGAATAATTACAACAAAATTCCCTGATGGTTCAGAGGGATTTTCACTCCTGTTGCTGATAAATGTAACTTTCGATACACCGATTGCACTTGGTTTTAACTTCTATCTGGCAGGTATTGGAGGAATTATCGGACTGCACCGAACCATTGTTACACTGGCTCTTCAAACCGGTGTTAAAGACGGCTCTATAGATAATATCCTCTTCCCGGAGAATGTCATTGAAAACATAACCAAAATCATCAGTGACCTGGATGCAATCTTCCCGGCAAAACAAGACCAGTTCGTTCTGGGGATTATGGCAAGAATAACCTGGAACACGCCAGCAATTCTGATCATTGAAGCAGGATTGGTTGTTGAGTTTCCAA
>DATITY010000062.1:0-2741 GCA_035467235.1 Draconibacterium sp.
AATTATGGCCCCTGGGAAAGGTTGAACGATAACAAACCTTTTGTACAGGGATTTGGTGAAAAACCGGCAGGCGCCAACTTTTACCCGACAGACATGACAAAAGAGGAGTTCGAAGCATGGAACGACAGCACAAAAACAAGCCTTTATACGGTTGTCAGAAGGGGAGAGGATGGGAAATTAAATTCGGTTCCTTATCACGTTGAATACAAAGAGCAGATTGAAAAAGCAGCTTCATTGGTTTTACAGGCTGCCGGACTGGCTGAAGATGCCGGTTTTAAAAACTATCTCGAAAAACGTGCAAAGGCTTTGCTGACAGATGAATATTACGAGAGCGACGTTGCATGGATGGAGATGAAAAACAATAACATTGACTTTATTATTGGCCCGATTGAAAATTATGAAGACCAATTATTCGGGTACAAAGCAGCTTACGAGTCGTTTATTCTGATCAAAGACAGGGAATGGAGTGAAAAATTAGTGCGTTTTGCAGCGCTGCTTCCGGGTTTGCAAAAAGCATTGCCCTGCGAACAAAAATATAAAAACGAAACTCCGGGAATTGATTCTGACATGAATGTTTATGATGCGCTTTACTATGCAGGCGATTGCAATGCCGGAAGCAAAACAATTGCCATTAATCTGCCCAACGATGAGAAAGTGCGAGAAGAAAAGGGAAGTCGGAAACTGCAGTTAAAGAATTCTATGCAGGCCAAATTCGATAAAATTCTGGTGCCAATTGCCAATATTTTAATTGCCGAAGACCAGCGAAAACATGTAAAATTCGATGCATTCTTTGAAAATGTAATGTTTCACGAAGTTTCGCACGGTTTGGGACTTGGAAATACGGTTGACAAATCGTCAACCGTTCGCGAAGCATTGAAGGATTCGTATTCATCAATGGAAGAAGCCAAAGCCGACATTCTGGGTTTGTGGTGTGTTTATCAACTGAATGAAATGGGCGAGTTAGGCGAAAAAGAGATGATGGACAACTTTGTAACTTTCATGGCCGGAATTTTTCGTTCGGTACGGTTTGGAGCAGCCAGCGCACATGGCAAGGCAAACATGATGCGTTTTTATTATTTCCAGGAAACCGGCGCTTTTGAGCGCGATGCGGCAACAGGAACTTACCGGGTTAATTTCGATAAAATGAAAGAGGCAATGCTCTCTTCGTCAGAACAAATTCTGAAAATTCAGGGTGACGGCGATTATGCAACAGCAAAAAAACTGATTGAAGAGCAAGGATTTATCCGCGAAGAACTTCAGAAAGATTTGGACAGGATTGGGGAAGCCGGAATTCCGCGCGATATTGTATTTGAGCAGGGAGCTGAAGTGTGGGGAGTGAAGTAATGCCTGAATGCGGGAATGCATGATTGAAAGAATGAAAAACTAAAGGACTAATTGATTATACAAACGAGGGACTTAAAATCCTGATACTTGTGTCTGTCTGTCTTGTTTCTTTCATTTTTGGCAAGTGACCAATGCCTCATTGGATTAACGATTTGTGATTAACGATTTGTGATTTGTGTTTGTACCTGCACCCAATGACCAGTGACAAATGACCAGTAAACCCGGGACCAGCCGCTGTTCCTTAACTTTTCATTAACAACATTTTAAATCCTTTCTTTGTTATATTTGAACCGTGAAAAGAATAAATCAAATAATGTCAGTATTGCTTGGGGTGATTTTTATCGTTTCCTCAACCGGTGTTCTGATTTATAAAACTCACTGTGCATGTACCGGAAATGAGCAGGTTAGCGTTTATGTAATGCCCGAAACCTGCGAAACAGATTTTCATGTGCATCATTCGCACAACCAATGTGGATGTGCGGTTGAAACAACTGAAAACGAATGTCACGAGTGTTCGGCACATGCTAATGATTGTGGTTGTACATCTCCGGAAGTCCGTTTTTTTAAATTAATCAACCAGATTACAAAAGACGAAGTTTCGTTTGTAAAAGTTGAACCGGTAAAAGTTTCAGTTGTATTTTTAACTGTTCTGATAAATCTTCAGGATATACCAAAAAAGGAACATATAGACTTTTATTCAGATCCACCTCCAAAAATTCCTGCTTCCAGAAACTTTTTAATTCAGATTCACCAGCTAAAAATCCCATTCAAGGCTTAATATTTTGCATTCAGTTATCTGAAGAGGTAATTGACGAATAATTTTTATTCACTAAATATTAAGTAATGAGGAAGTTAATTATTCTAATTTATACTATTCTGCCTTTCATTTCCAACGCTCAAAGTCTAAAAGGAGTCGTTTTTGGGAATGAAGAGAACGGAAAAACAACTTTGCCCGGAGTAAATATTTACTGGCAGGGTGCGAATAAAGGCGCTGTTTCAGACAGTGATGGCAGCTTCGAAATAAAAAAAGGAAGCAACCAGCACATGTTGGTTTTTAGTTTTGTTGGATATGAAACCAAAACCGTCCATATCGACAACGTTGATAACCTTGAAGTAATTTTGGAACCCAATCTTGAATTAGGGGAAGTTACTGTAGTTAAAAAGGATAGGGGGACTTACCTTTCTGCAATGGAAACAATTCATACCGAGCGGATTGGCAGCGCAGAATTGCACAAAGCCGCCTGCTGTAACCTGGCAGAAAGTTTCGAAACAAATCCTTCTGTCGATGTAAGTTACAGCGATGCGGTAACCGGTGCAAAACAAATCAGGTTGCTCGGTCTCGACGGTATTTACTCGCAGTTGCAGGTTGAAAACCTTCCCGATTTGCGCGGTCTGGC
>DATITY010000063.1:0-3064 GCA_035467235.1 Draconibacterium sp.
AAAATTAATGAAATGTACCGGAATGCGGGAGGCGCACAAAATGATTAACCTGGCTAAATCCAGTAAAATGAAAGTTATGATTGGCTGTATGACAGAAACTTCGTGTGCAATTTCGGCAGCAGCTCAACTTTCGCCAATGGCCAACTGGGCCGATTTAGATGGCAACCTCCTAATCAGCAACGATTTGTATGATGGGGTAAAAATTGTTGATGGTAAAATCACTTTAAACGAATTACCGGGAATCGGTATCAAAACAATTTGAAATTTTCTGCTAAACTAAACACGACTCCTGATTGTTTCATTTGTATGAAAACAATTTTGACAATATTAATAATGGGGCTCGTTTTTACAATGAATGCACAGGAAAAAAACAAAACGGAGAAAGATGGTCAAAAAACTGAATACAGAAAACTGACCGAATTTGAGGAGTACGTAATCGTTAAAAAAGGAACGGAGCGCCCGTTTACCGGGGAGTACAACAATAACAAACAGCCTGGAACTTACACTTGTAAAAGATGTGGTGCTGCGTTATACAAATCGGACGATAAATTTAATTCAAACTGTGGCTGGCCCAGTTTCGATGATGAAATAAAAGGCGCAGTTACCAAGACAGTTGATGCCGACGGCCGGCGTACAGAAATTACCTGCAATAATTGTGGCGGGCATTTGGGTCATGTTTTTTATGGTGAGGGTTTTACAGATAAAAATACACGACATTGTGTAAACTCTGTTTCACTGCTGTTTGTTCCTGACGAAAAAAAATAAAAAAGGAGGGCAGTGATGTCCTCCTTAAAGTCTCTTATTTTGTTTCCAGCTTTGATTCTTTGACTGTTAATCCTTCAATAAAATAAACAACTTCTGCAGTTTCCTGCGATTCAGCAATTATCCGGTGGGCCTCGTTGGTAGCTGAATCTGGTTCAGTTGTACCTTCTTCACCGTGTTCTTTGCCAGGATTGTGAGCATCTGCTTCGGTTTTTACTTCCTTTAAAATTCCAACAATTTCCAGTTCGCTGCCCATTTGTTCCTGGTTGAAAGCCCCAATTTTTTCACCGGCTTCAACACGGATATTAACATCTTCATTACTTCCCATTAAAAAACAACGTCCACCACCCTGTTTACATACATGCATAACAGTACCTTTTACAACCACCTCTTTATCCGCAAGTTCTGCGGCTTTTTCGTACAATTCGTCAACGGTCAAAACCGCAACAGGCTGTTCAACAGCCTCCTGTTGTTTTTTATTTTGATTTCCGCAACCAAATAACAATAAAACAACAATGCTAAATAATCCCAAGTTTTTCATTTTTATCTTATTTAAGTTTTAGATGTAAATTAATGCAAAAACCAAAGGTACAACAATTCCGGCAACCATTAACCACCATCCCCATCTGTTAAAACCTCTTTTTCCCTTTAAAATAAACAATCCCGAAACTGCCACGAAAATTAGAATAACTGCCATAATATCGCTAACCCATTTCCAAACTGTTCCAATAGATGCTTTGTGCAGTTTATTCAGGGAATAAATAATTGGGCGTTTCTGAAGATATTGCATCGTTCCTTTACCAGTAGCCGGATTTATTACTGCCTCTCCGTTTTCGATAAATACTTTAATAATACCTTCTTTGTTTAAATAGTGTTTTTTGTAAACCACCTCACTGTTAACCGAAAGCAAGGCTGTTTTAACATCTTTCTCTGTTAAACCTGTTTTTTTGGGTAGTTCAACCTGAAATTCGGTAATGAATATTTTATAATCGGGATTAAAGTCATGTCGATGATTTAGAAATATACCTGACAGCCCGTAAACAATTGTCATTCCAACAATAAAATAACCAAAATCACGATGTAAAACTCTTAATAATTTGCGGATTTTCATCTCATTATAATTGTTAATTTATAAAGGAATTCGATGTAACTCGCTTATAATGAACATTTGTGTGACAAAATTTTGTCATTCTCGTTTCATTCCTTGTAAGATTTTGGCTGCAAATATAAAAAAACCGGATCATTAACGAAATGACAACATCATTTTAGTGGTGCCATCAAGTCAATAACTCACTTTATGAAAATATCTTGGGAGTTTTAATGTGGCTATCTACTAATTCGGTTTAAACTTTTTTCCTTCCTTTTTACACATAATTTGAATCACCTGTCGCCCGGACAGGGCCGCCATCACGGTGCCTGTAAATGGCATTGTCCATTGCCCGACCATAAACAAATCCTCGAGACCGGGCAGGTTTCTTAACGGTTGCATGTCCATTAGGTTTTCGGGAGTAATATACCAACCATCGGGCGAGCCTTTCCAGTTGCCTGTAAAATGTTTGTAAGTCACAGGAGTGGGCACATCAACCACTTCAACCTGAGCTGTAAAACCTGGCCAGCGTTTTTCGAGCTGCTTAATGGTATAATCAGCGATACGCTGTTTTTCGACCTCGTAATCTTTCCTGTTTTTCGCAAGATCTTTCCAGTAATCGTATTCGGTATCAAACCACACTTCAACAACCGATTTGCCTTCAGGAGCCATACTTTTATCGAAACAGTGGTGAATTACCGACATCCATGGAAACTCGCGCCCTGCAATGGTAATTGTTTCTTCGGGCTGAAAAACCAACCGGTGCGGTTCTGCTGATAAATCGCGGTTAACACCAATCATAACATGTACAATAGGTTTTACAGGCATCCAGGTATCGTACATTTTTTTAATCTTTTCGCTGATGTATTTTCCGCCAAGGAGTCCAAAGATCAGGGTATGACCGTCGGCCGCCCAGATAACAGTGTCCGCCCTGTGTTCTGTTCCGTCTTCCAGTTTCACTCCGGCAACTTTTTCATTTTCGATTACGAGACTGGCAACACGGCTTTTGTATTGAATTTTTCCGCCCAGTTCTTCAAACTTTCCTGCAATGCTCAAAACTACCTGGTGTGAACCACCCAGCGGTGTTCCCGCCTCGATGATACTGCTTTTTATTGAACCCGAAAGAATAGAAACCGGAAAACCGGGCATTGGCCAGCCGGGAGTTTCAATGAAAAACCGCACTGCTTCGCGCAGAAACGGATCTTTAAATCTGCC
>DATITY010000064.1:0-10904 GCA_035467235.1 Draconibacterium sp.
TTCTCTGTTAAATTCAGTTTTCACTGACAAACCTCACCCATTTTTACCAAATTGGTTTGTTCATTTGCGGCCATTTTAAAAGATAATTCACAGGAAATCATTTATTTTGCGATGTTTACAGAAATTATTCAAATGAAACCAAAACTGGCCTCGGTTATCAAAGATTATGCAATCATCACTTTCGGACTGCTGCTTTTTGTATTGGGGTGGCTTTTGTTTCTGATTCCCGCCGAAATAACCGGCGGCGGTGTGAGCGGTGTTGCCGCCGTGGTTTTCTTTGCCACAAAAATCCCGGTGAGTGTTACCTTTCTGATTATTAACGCCATTTTGGTTTTAATAGCCATAAAAATTCTGGGTGCAAGTTTTGGCGTAAAAACCATATACAGTATTGCCGTTCTAACGGTTTTCTTCGCTGTGTTTCAGAATATACTTGAAAAACCGCTTGTTGACGACACTTTCCTTTCGGCCGTTTTGGGTGGTATGGCGGGCGGAATCGGGCTTGGAGTTGTCTTTTCGCGTGGGGGCAGTACCGGGGGCACCGATATTTTTGCCATGATCATCATGAAATACCGCAATGTCAGTCCCGGAAAAATCATTATGCTTTGCGATGTTGTAATTATCGCTTCTTCCTATTTTGTTTTCAGGTCGCCCGAAAAACTGGTTTACGGATACGTTTCCATGTGGGTGGTTTCGTATTCTCTTGATTCGTTTCTGAGCGGTGCAAACCGAAGCGCACAGATGTTTATTTTTTCTTCGAAATATGAAGAAATTGCCGATTTTATTACAATGGAAGCGATTCGCGGAGTAACTGTTTTTGATGGTGTTGGTTGGTACACCAAGGAAAATATCAAAATCGTAATGTCGATTGTACGCAAAAAAGAAACCAGCGCCATCTTCCGGAAAATTAAGGAAATCGATCCCGATGCCTTTATTTCCATGGGTAGTGTAATGGGTGTTTACGGGCAGGGATTTGAAAAATTAAAGTTGTAATTTCTCAAAACTGCTTCATATATTCCAAAAATATTTTGGCTGTTTTATCCAGGTTTTCAATTGAACCACCGCCATCCAAAACTTCGCACATTTCGTAAACCACCCAGCCCTGGTATCCGATTTCCTTCATTGTATTCATCCAATTTTTGTAGTCGATAATACCTTGTCCAACAGGAACAGCGCGCATTACAGGTTGTTCTGCCTGGTAATTGGTGAGATTGTTCACGTAAGTAAAGCGTGGGTGAGTAACATAATCGGCCACAATTGTATTGATAATAAAAGGTTTCATCTTGAGAATCGATTCGCGTTGCTGTTCCAGGGTCATTCCTTCCAAAACCGGCGACCACGCGTCCCAGCCTGCCAGAACATTGGGCATATTTACCTCTTTTAGCAGCCAGTACATGGCATCGTGGTGCAGTGCAATATCATGGTGGTTTTGCACTGCCAGAGTAACACCATGTTCGGCAGCCAGTTTGCCTGCCATTTTTAATCCCGCAACCACTTCCGCATATTGTTTGTCATACGGAACATCCGGTCGTTCGTAACCTGTAAAAATCCGCACCATGTTGGTTCCAAGGTCTTTTGCCAGTTCGGCAACTTCACCCACCCAGGCTGCCTGAATTTCAGCATTTGGAATACCCGGTTTATCAATTCCTGCGGTAAAATCGGTATAACCGGCCAGTCCAACCAGGGTCAGTCCCAGCGATTCGATTTTTGCTTTCAACCTTGCACGCGCAGCCTTGTCGTAATCGTGTGGCGAAACATGCGGACGTTTGGCTACCAGCATTACACCTTCGTAACCCAATTCTTTGGCTTTTACCAGGAATTCATCAACAGTAAGCGGTGTTTGCCCCCGCCATATTCCGAGATAACTCACTGAATGCAGACAGGTTTTTACTTTAAAATCAGCCGGATTTCCGGTTGGGGTTTTCTGTGCTGATATGATTATGGAGTTTGTTAATACTGCTAATAAAAAAACGACAAATTTTCTCATAATTAAATATTTAATCTTGTTACATTTTTTCTTAAAGTCTCCCCTCCGGGGAGATTTAGAGGGGCTTCTTTATTTCACTTAAAAGAATTTCGTAAGCAGGAGAAGCCATTCCAACATGATCAAAACTGTCAAGTTCATAAAGTTTGGTTTTGGTGTGTCCGGCAACTTTCATCATTCGCATCATGTAAGCGTTTTCCTCATACCGGCCAAGCATTTCGCGCTCACGATCGCCGGTAATTAAAATCAGGGGTGGGGCATCGGCACGAACATGGTAAAGTGGCGCATACTCATCTACAACCGGTTGGGTATCCGGTATTCCGCGTTCTTTCCTGATGGTCATGTGTGTTATGCAGTGCCCGCTAAATGGAACCAGCATTGCAATTTCATTTGCATCGATGTTGTATTTTGCCAGCCACTTTTTGTCCAGGCCAATCATGCTGGTAAGGTAACCACCGGCTGAATGACCGGAAACCACAATTTTTTTAGGGTTGCCGCCGTATTTTTCAATGTTTTTAAAAGTCCATGCAACCGCAGCGGCAGCATCTTCAATGTATGATGGACATTTTGCCTTCGGACTTAAACGGTAATTTACGGCCACAACTGCAATTCCCTGTTTTTTAAGTTTTTCCGGAATGTGTTTGTTTCCGCTGGTAATTCCACCGCCATGAAACCACACCACTGTTGTAAAGTCTTTTTTATCAGCCGGATAATAAATGTCAAGTTTACAGCGCTCTGCAATGTATTCATCCTGTTTTTCTTCATCATCAGTTCTGTACGAAATGTTTTCTTTTAACGAATATTCCTGATTTTCCTGTGCGTAAATGTTTTGTGATTGAAGAATCAGTAAAATATAAACGAGCGAAAAAAGTGTAAGAAACGATTTCATTTTGTGTGGTTTATTTATTGCTGAAACAGCATTGCTTCAAAGATAACAAAAGCATCTTTTTCTCGTGCCTCTTTAGTTGGTAATTAAAACAAAAACAGAAATCCGGAAATAAAACATTCGTATTAAACAATCATTATAAAAACCTGAAAATTATTTTAAAACAGAACTTTACGGGATGTGGAAAATATCTTTACCATCCAATAAATAAATATCGCGCTGTATCACTGTTAAACAAGTTATCCTTTATAATTCAGTTCATTGCAATTGGATTATCAACAAAAAGTGTATATTTAGAGCAATTATTCCTTAAATTAAAATTGCGATGGACACTAAAAAATCACTGCTGATTTATGTGGTGGAAGATAATCAGGTTTATAACCGGATGGTTTGTGAATATCTTAAAAAACAAAATTACACAAACATAAAATCATTTCTTTCAGGGAGTGAATGTATAAAAACGGTTATGAACGGTGAAAATCCGGACATTGTAATTCAGGATTATTTTCTGGATGATTTAAATGGAATTGATGTGTTAAAAGCGATAAAAGCAAAATCTAAAAATACTGAGTTTATTTTTTTAACGTCCAATGAAAATATAGAGGTTGCCATTGATTGTATCGCCTATGGAGTGTATGACTACATTATTAAGGATAGGGGTGATATCTTAAAAAGATTAGTGGATAAAATTAATAAGGTTTCGAATATTATTTTATTAAGAAGAAGGGATAAAACTATTTGGGTAGCAATTATTATTACAATACTGATATTATCCTTAATTATAATATCAGGATTACTGCTATTTATGTTTGGCGTAATTATTAGAGGATGACTTTGTGATGTGAGTTAATTTATACAAGAAAAAATGGCTATCCATAACGGATAGCCATTTTTTTGGAATTCTATTGTAATTCAATTATTTGGTAATTGTTTCCAAACGTTTCATTATTGAGAAAATAAAAATAGCTGCAAGGAAACAACAAACGATAAAAATTCCCCAGAGCATGTAAAGATCGATTTTACCCCACATCAAACTTCCCACAAATAGGAATTTGTTTCCAACTGCAGTTGCCAGTAACCAGCCACCCTGCATTAAACCTTGAAAACGCGGAGGAGCAACTTTCGCAACAAACGAAAGACCGATCGGACTTAAAAAGAGCTCAGCAATGGTTAAAACCAGGTACGAACTCATCAGCCAGTACGGAGATACCCTGTCGATTTCGGCTACGGCAACTCCAGCCATATCTTTTGGCGAAATAAGCCCAAGTGAAGCAACCAAGACCAGGATAAATCCAAGGGCGGCGATGATCATCCCAATTCCAATTTTCCTTGGTGACGATGGTTCCTTGCCTTTTTTGTTCAGCCAGGCAAAAACAGCCATCACCGGTGGTGTTAAAGCAACAATGAATAACGGATTGAATGACTGGAAAATTTCTGGGGAAACAAGGTTGGAAACTTCGTTGTTTTTTGCCAATAAATAGCTTAAAACTGCAAAACCCAGAAACATTGCCGCACCTATTAATTTTAAATTTATTTTTTTATTAAAAAATAACAGGACAGCACCAAATACGGAAGCAATTACCGATAAAATCGACCAAACATCAAAGAAAATGTTGGTAAACGGCCCAACATATTGTGTTGTATAATCACGGGCAAACATGGTTAACGTCAGCCCATTCTGGTGAAAGGACATCCAAAAGAATATAACCACAACAAAAACTAAAGTCAGCGCAACCACACGGGGTTTTTCTTCTTTTGTCGAAATCTGGAATATCAATGAAACGAAACCTACAAAAAGTCCGACGGCTAAACCAAATTTATAATCAATGTCCTTTATATCTGTATAACTATCGGCCACATGAAACAACAAAGTAACAATTGCCATTAAACCCAACGAAATAATTACATATTTCAGGTTACTGGCCAAACTTACCGTTGCCTTATTTTCTGTTGCAACTGCTTTTGCCTCTTTCGCAAGTAGGTGTTTCGACGGGAGAAGTTTGTTGAAAAGCAGATAAACAACAAGTGATAAAATCATGGCGACTGCTGCAATTCCGAAAGCATAATTAAATCCGGTGGAAAAAACCTGAATATAATCGGCAGCAAAAACACCCAAATCAACGGCTGATTTTCCTCCGTCCGGAATAACCGCTGCATTTGCTAAAGTTTGAAACTGCCCGGCATCTTTTAAGGTATTTCCAAGATACTGGTGGCAAAGTGATGGCAAGTCGGCATTTTCAAAATAACCATTTCTTTTAAGCCAGAATTCTTTGACTCCTTTTGCTACAAACGGAGCGAAAAATGCCCCTACATTGATACCCATGTAAAAAATCATAAAAGCACCGTCACGCAGTTTTTTGTACTTCTCGTCGTCGTACATTTGACCAACAACCGCCTGCAGGTTTCCTTTAAACAAACCATTGCCGAGTGCAATTATGAACAAAGCGCTCAGCGATACCCATAATTCAGAACCCGGAATAGCGATGAGGCAGTACCCGGCAAACATGATGATTTGCCCCACAAAAATTACCGTTTTGTATTTCTTGGTCCAATCGGCAATTAAACCGCCGATCAATGCCAGCGCATAAATCGAGAAATAAAACCATGAATAGTAACTTCCCGCTTCATCGGCTTTTAGACCATACCTGGCCTGTAAAAACATCACGAGAATCGCCATCATGGTATAAAATCCGAATCGCTCGCCCATGTTGGTAAAAAATGCTACGATAAGTCCTTTTGGATGATTTTTAAACATACTCTTTCAGTTAATTTGATTTTAATTTTATTTACTACGGTGAAAGGCAAATATAGAAATCTTTTGGAATTCACAAAGTTGATAAAGGTCAGCTAAAAGGTTTAAATAGAAAAGATGGAAGTTGTTTTTAATAACCGTATTTGTAAATCAGGTTTCCATTACACTGCGAAAATCCGGGGTCGATTCCAAAATAGAAAGTGTGTTTTTCAATCAGTTTATCATCATCATAAAAATTCTTCTCAATCACATTCCCATCCTGAATCGTCTCATTGGGCAACCCCTTTGAAGTATATGTGAATTTTAAAACATAGCTGGTGGCTCCGGTTTGGGTTATCCTTTTTTCTTCGATGAGCTTATTGGAGTAATACGTGTAAAGTACAGTGTCGTAAACCTTATCTTTATTCTCGGTCTGATAACTTTCCCGTTTAATCAGTTTTCCATTTCCGTTAAATTCGAAACCGTATGCATATTGAAATTTCCAGTTATTTTCAAAATAATTCCAGAATTCTTCCCGGCGAAGCTCATTTCCCTGGTAACTGTAATTGGTTTTATGCGTGTTTTTTCCATCTGCCCCGAATTTTAATATTTCCGATAGAAGATTACGGCTGTAGATGAATTTGTTTGAGTATTGCAATTGCCAATTCCCGTTGTTAAAAAGGAATGTAGAGTCCGTTAATTGCTGTTTGCTGCTGTTAAATGTTTGTGTGGTTTTAAAAATGGGACTGCCATCAGAAAATGTAATTTCTTCAATAACATTACCTGCAACATCGCGGGTAAATGTTATGGACCATATTTCGTTGTCTGGATTGCTTTTGCAAAAAGCTTGTTCCTTTTTAAACTGAAATCCCTCGTTTTCATCGATATCCAAAGGAGGATAAAATACATCGTGCTTGCACGATGTATGAAATATACCAAATAGAATTGCTAAAATTACCGTAATTTTAAGGTCTTGTAAATTCATTTTAATTGATATTTGACATTAAGATGTTATTACAAACAGAACAGTTGCTTTCGATTTCAAAAATAGGTTTTTATGAAACTCTTTACAACAAAGCAAATAGCCGAACTCGATAAATACACCATCGAACACGAACCCATTTCGGACATGGATTTAATGGAACGTGCATCACTGCAAATCACAAGTTGGCTGGTGCACCATTTTTCAACCGAAAACAAAATGGTTTTTTTTGCCGGCCCCGGAAATAACGGGGGTGATGCACTTGCAATCGCAAGGCAAATGGCAGATCTCGATTTTATTTGCGAAGTTTATTTACTTGATTTAGGTAAAGAGTTAAAAGGCTCACCGGCAATCAACTGGCAGCGACTTGAAAATCAGAAGAAAGTAAAACTCTCAAAAATCAGTTCACTTTCTGAATTCCCTGAAATTAGTTTAACCGATATTATTATCGACGGATTGTTTGGTTCGGGATTAACGCGACCTCTTGACGGTTTGGCAGCCGGAATTGTTCAGAAAATAAATGCTGTTAAAATTAGTCATCACCCGTCTCAAAGTCGGGTGATGACTAAAAACATGGTCATATCAATTGACATTCCAAGCGGATTAATGGGCGAGGATAACTCCGAAAATATTTTGGAAAATATAATTCAGGCCGATATTACCCTAACATTTCAATTCCCTAAAATTGGTTTCTTTTTTGCTGAAAATGAAAAGTTTACAGGAGTATGGGAAGTTCTGCCAATTCGTTTGCATCCGGATGGAATTGCACAAACGTTAACTGATTTTTTTCTTATTGAAAAAGAGGAAATTCAACAGATTATTCAAAAACGGTCGCGGTTTGGCCATAAGGGAACATACGGACATGCTCTTTTAATTGCCGGAAGTTACGGAAAAATGGGGGCTGCTGTTCTGGCATCGAAAGCTTGTTTGCGTTCGGGAGTGGGATTGTTGACAACACACATTCCACATCTGGGGTATTCAATCATACAAACCGCTGTGCCCGAGGCGATGGCAAGTATCGATCAGCACGATTCGTTTTTTACCGAATTTCCCGATTTGTCGCAGTTTTCGGCAATTGGAGTAGGTCCCGGTATAAATCAGAAAACCAATACAAAAAGGGCATTAAATGAACTTATTGAAAAATCGAATTTGCCGTTGGTTATTGATGCCGATGCATTGAATATTCTTGCCGAAAATAAAAACTGGATGGAAAAACTTCCGGAGAATTCAATATTAACGCCGCATCCCGGAGAATTTAAACGATTGGTTGGTGATAGTGAGAATTCATATTTTCGAATTCAGAAACAAATTGAGTTTTCAAAGAAGTATAAAGTGATTGTAGTTTTAAAAGGCGCTTTTACATCGGTTTCAACACCCGACGGAAGATTGTTTTTTAACTCAAGCGGCAATCCGGGAATGGCAACAGCGGGCAGCGGAGATGTGTTAACCGGAATTATTCTCGGAATTCTTGCTCAGGGAATATCGCCGGAAAATGCTGCTTTGACAGGAGTTTTTCTTCATGGTTTGGCTGGTGATTTGGCTTCTTTTCAAAAATCTGAATACTCTCTTATTGCAGGTGATATTGTCGAATTTCTTGGTGAAGCATTTCTGGCTTTAAATCCCGATTCAAAATAATAATTTTAATACATTTGGGTTTTTATAAAAAAGTAAAGTATATGAAGTATTTAATGTTAATTATTGGAATCACCCTTTTATTGCCGGTTTACGGTCAACGCAAAAGCAAGGACGAAACAGTTACACCGGCATTTACTGATGGTGTGATTTATTCGCTGCCGAGAACAGGAATAAAAGTTTATGTAAAGGTGGCAAAAGAAACTTTTAGGCCAGGACCATACGCTGCTTATGCAGAACAATTGCTGGGGATTAAAAATGTAAAAACAAAACCAGCAGTAAATTGGGTAATTGACGATATTAAAATTGAGGTTTTTTCAGAGCCTGATCCCGAACAGGCATACAAAGCTATTGGTATTGGTGCAAATCTGGCAGGTCTTTCGGCCGATGGATGTATCGCTGGAATAAACGTTAAAACGGTTGAAAATGAAAATGTTGAAGTAATCACCAACAGGGTAGGACAAAAAAATAATTTTGATGACAACAGTTTTTTTGAATATTTCACAGATACTCCTTTATATGCATCCGGCGATTCTACCAATAATTATCGTCCGGTAAAATTACCCGATGAACAAAAAATAAGCAAAGCAGCACAACGCGTGCTGGAATGTCGTCGCCTTCAATTCGAAATTGCTGCCGGTCTGGTGGACGAACTTCACCCCGATGGTGAAGCTTACAAAGTGAGTTTGGAAGAACTTAAGAAAATTGAAAAGGATTACCTCAGTTTATTTGTTGGTAAATCAACGTACGATAAAGAGTCTTTTAGTTTCGATTATGTGCCAAAAAGCGGAGGAAAAAGTGAAGCAATTTTCCGGATTTCAGAAGAAAACGGTATCGTTTCTGCAACAGATTTGTCGGGGAAACCAGTAATGATTGAATTCGAAATTGACAAAGATCTCACACAAAAATATACAGGTTTGGTTAAGTCTGATAATCCTGCAGCAGGTCAAAGCGGAGTTTATTACCGGGTTCCGGGCAGGGCAACTGTAAAATTAATTTCTGACATGAATGTTATAGCAACGGCCCGCGTTACCATTGCACAGTTTGGTATGGTTGCACCCGTTCCCGAAGAATTTCTGACGGGTGAGTATTCAATCGAATATAATTCAGAAACCGGGACTATAAAAGGCATACAGAAAAAATAAGTCATTAAACTAACAGGTATCCCGCAAGACTTAAACTTAAAAATAAATTATATAAGAAATCAAATGGAAGTAATCAGAAAATCACTGCGCGATTCTGCAGCAGCAAGGTGGACTGCACTCGCAGTAGTTGCTTTTACAATGCTTTGTGGTTATTATTTAACCGATGTTATTGCACCTTTAAAAGGCCTTCTTGAGGGGAAACTGGGTTGGGGCAGTTCCGATTTTGGCTTTTTCAACAGCGCCTACGGCTGGTTCAACGTATTCCTTGGAATGCTGATAATTGGCGGAATTATTCTTGATAAAATGGGCGTCAGGTTCACGGGTTTAATGGCTACAACCATTATGGTTCTCGGAACAGCTTTAAAATATTGGGCAATTTCAACACATGCACTTGATGGAAAAGTATGGAATGTACTAACATTTGAAGCGCCGGCACAGGTTTTTATTGCCGGCCTTGGTTTTGCCATTTTCGCGGTTGGAGTCGAAGTTACCGGTATCACTGTTTCAAAAATTATTTATAAATGGTTTAAGGGAAAAGAACTTGCACTGGCAATGGGACTCGAAATGGCTACTGCCCGTTTGGGAACAGGACTTGCCATTGCCACTTCTGTTCCACTTGCAAAAGCGTTTGGTGTATTAGATGTCTCAAGGCCAATTCTGCTTGGATTAATCCTGCTTTGTATAGGACTTCTTTCATTTGTTATGTACGTGTTTATGGACAGGAAACTGGATGCATCGGAAGTTCAAAAGACAGCAGCTCAAATGGAGGAAGATGCATTCAAAATGTCAGATATACTGCAGATAATTACAAACAAAGGATGGTGGTATATTGCTTTTCTTTGCGTTCTGTTTTATTCTGCCGTTTTCCCATTCCTGAAATTTGCAACAGATTTGATGATAAATAAATTTGGTGTTAACGAGGAATTAGCCGGTACAATCCCTTCGATGCTGCCTTTTGGAACAATAATACTAACCCCTTTCTTTGGTAATTTGTACGATAGAAAAGGCAAAGGTGCAACTATAATGATGATAGGATCATTATTAATTATCTCTGTTCATGCGTTGTTTTCAGTTCCATTTCTGCACCACTGGATTATAGCTGTTATACTTATCCTGGTTTTGGGAATTGGATTTTCACTGGTTCCTTCGGCAATGTGGCCATCAGTGCCAAAAATTATTCCCGAAAAACAACTGGGGACCGCCTATGCTCTTATTTTCTGGGTCCAGAACTGGGGGTTAATGGGTGTACCTGCACTTATTGGCTGGGTTCTCGAAAAATATTGTATTACAGGACAGGTGGTTAGAGATGGACTTACGGTGAATACATATAACTACACTTTGCCCATGATGATATTTACGGGCTTCGGGGTTCTTGCGCTGTTTTTTGCTCTTTTACTGAAAGTAGAGGATCGTAAAAAAGGATATGGATTGGAGTTACCTAATATTAAAAAAATATAATTAGTTATGACAAACATTAAAGATATTAAGCCAGTCGAGGTATGGAGCGTTTTCGATCAAATGCTTCAAATACCTCGTCCATCACACCA
>DATITY010000065.1:0-2244 GCA_035467235.1 Draconibacterium sp.
AACTTTCCCCTGTCATATTTGAAATCAGGAAAGACCGCCAGGGGATTCCCTATCTATATCAAAACAAAATACGGCTGATGCATTCTTTATCAATAACCCAACATGGTTCTTTCGGTGCATTTTGCATTGGGCATTAAATAGTTTGGATTGCGTTGCTTACAGAATTTTTATGTTTATTCTGTTGCGGAAAAAAACCGATCCTTAGTTATACCAACATCCCTCAGTTCAATTCCTGAAAGAATGTTTTTGTTCAGCACACATAGATTTGTGGTAAAACGAAGTAGAAAAAGGGGCAGCTTAGGCTACCCCCTTATTCATTAAATTGTACCGGACAAGATTGAAAGTTTGTTAATTAATACACCGGGACATTTGTGAAGGTTACTTTTATCTCTCCGGCAAATCCATTGGTAAATGTTTCAGTCATGGCATCGCCTTTTTTAATCGGCTTCAGGCCTTGATTCATCATGCCAAAAACAAAATAGCCACTGGCCTTACCGTCTTCAAGTTTTTCAATTACGAATTTACAATTGGGAGACGCGGCAGGGAGTTTCCTCATAAGACCATCATCCACATAAGTTGCCATATGACCATTGGCGATGATGGGTGAAAAATCATAAATATAAGGAGTGGTAGTCGTACCGTAATACAAAACAGCTTCGGTTTTGGTGATCTCCGGAAATTTTTTTGTTCCATAAAGAGGGTTCTTTTCATTGATTTCTTTAAAGTTGAAAGTATCTGCTTTCAACTTCAACCCTGTGGTTTCCAGTTCAATTTTCAGGAAATTTTCTTTACTGTTCCCTTCTTCTTTTGAAGCCATAAAAACATAACCGCTTTCACCTGATTTCATGATTTGAGCATAGGGCAGATTCACAGTAAGTATCTTACTCTGCATTTTTACCATGGTACCGCCCGCAGTGCCGGCTGATTGTGCGGTGTTCCCTGGAGCAGTACTACCCTTAGACGCCGTTTTGGTAGTTGGGGCAGTCACTCCTGCCGGTTTAGTATATACATCCGCTTCCGGCTTAAAAATGAATTCAACCCTGCGATTTTGGGCCTTACCTTCCGCGGTCTTATTATCCGCTATAGGTTGCGTTTCACCACGGCCTTCGGCTGTAAGTATAGATCCGTCAATGCCATACTGTTTCACTAAAATTGCTTTCACCGACTCCGCTCTCTCCAGTGACAGTTTTTCGTTTGAGGCATCATCTCCGTCACTATCTGTATGGCCAATAATTTTTACCGGCGTACTGACTTCTTTCAATATTTTACTAATATCCAGCATTGCACCCATGCTCTCAGGTTTCAGAGTGGAAGTGCCGGTATTAAAAAGAAGGTTACTTACAACTTTACCTTCTTCAAATTTTGCGCGGGTGTCCGGAATATCTTTTGCAACACGAATATTACTCACATAAAAATCGGAACCACCTACACTGCCAAATTGAAATCCCAACTGGTTGGGCAGGTACTCCTCATTGATTGTTGCAAGATCATACAGTTTTTTTTCATTCCACCACATACGAAATCTTTTGCCCTGAACACAGATACTGATATGTACAGGTACCGTATTTGAATAAGGTAGGTCAGCAGTCATATTATCTGAGATAGTCTTACCTTCTATTGATATGAGGCTGGCCCGACTTTTACTATCAGGCACAATAATTGATTCGAATGTAAGCGCCGACTTAGTATCAACCAATAATGATTCATCTGTAACCATTTTCCCGGATGTATTAATCAGGGAAATATTCAATCGGGGATCATAACCGCTTTTAACGATTAACAAATCAAATTCAATCGTAAAATTATTTCCCCAGCTTTGTTTCTTATTGCGCACAATATGTTTTGAACTCACAGCCGCCATCTTCACCCAGTTACCGTCCAGACCTTCAATTTTCACCACTTCTGCTGAATTAGTGGTTATCCAACCTTGAGGGGCTTCTCCAATATTGTCCTTTTCAAAATTGTCGTAATACAGGATGGAACTTCCCGGCACAAAATCAAATTTACTATAGACTTTCAAATTTGAGGGAGCCTTACCGCTGGGTGAATTGCCTCCACCAGCCTCTTCCTCAGTGGATTGCGCTGTTTCATCATCAGTAACGCCACCCAATACTTTTTGCTCAGCCTTTTCCACTATTTGATTGGCTTTATCTTTCATTTTTTTTAATAATTGAGCCTGAGCAACCGTAAAACTGCCGGTTAAAATAATGAACATAATAAGTGTTTTCATCTGTTTATATTTAT
>DATITY010000066.1:0-2347 GCA_035467235.1 Draconibacterium sp.
TTTACTCGATGGCGACACGTCAACTGTAGCATTTTTCAGTCCCGAAGTCAGTGAATATTCAATCGAAATAAAATCAGACAAAGCAATTGAAGCCCGGAATATACAGTTGTTTCCCGGAAAAGAAAGATTATCAGCACAATGTGAGCTTTTTGCTTTGGTAAATGGTGAATTTGTTTCCGTTCGTTCATTCAGTTTCGACAGGAGTAATAATTCGGTGAATGTTGGTCCAGATGTTTATGGACCGGTTTCCATCGCTTTAAACGGAATAAAAACAAACGCATTCAGACTGGTTTGTAAAAAAGAAGGCGGGCAGTGGAATCGAAATTCTGGATTTTCTGAAATAGTGATTTCTGAAGCTCCTGTTTTGGAGCATTTTGTTGAAAAGAAACTGGGCAAAATGTTTCCCTCGCCACTTCCTTTATGGAACAGTTACATCTGGGAAAATCAGGAAAATATTGATGAGCTGGATTTGAAAATCAGTGGCGAAAAAGTACTTGATATTTCTGATAAGATGGATGCCAGTGGTTTGCTGACATGGGATGTTCCCGAAGGTGAATGGACAGTTATCCGTTTCGGCATGTCACCTACCGGAACAACCAATTCGCCGTCGGCACCACAAGGCAAAGGTTTCGAGATTGATAAAGCCAGCGAAAAAATCGTCCGCTTTCATTTTGGTGAATATATTGGCGAATTTCTGAAGCGTATTCCTGAAGAAAACAGAAGCGCCTTTAAATATGTAATTGCCGACAGTTACGAAATGGGATCTCAAAACTGGACCGATGATTTTGAACAGAAATTCAATGAAAAATATGGCTACAGCGCCCGTGAATATTTGCCTGTTTTCACTGGCCGTGTTGTAAACAGCGTGGAGGAATCGAACCGGTTTTTATGGGATTTGAGAAGATTTGTTGCCGATGCTGTGGCTTACGAATATGTTGGTGGACTAAGAAATATCAGTAATGAAAATAACCTGAAACTCTGGCTCGAAAACTACGGGCACTGGGGATTTCCATCTGAATTTCTGATGTATGGCGGACAGTCAAATCTTGTATCCGGAGAGTTTTGGAACGAAGGAACTTTGGGAAATATTGAGTGCAAATCGGCTTCATCAGCAGCACATATTTATGGTAAACCTGTTACTTCAGCCGAAGCTTTTACCGCATCGGGGAAAGCATTTATGAGGCATCCGGCCATGCTGAAAAAACGGGGCGACTGGAGTTACACCGAAGGAATCAATCATTTTGTGCTTCACCTGTTTGTTCATCAACCCGACGACAAACGCGTTCCCGGAGTAAATGCATGGTTCAGCACCGAATTTAACCGGCACAACACGTGGTTCAAACAGTCAAAATTGTGGATCGATTATTTGCGCCGTTGCCAGCATTTACTTCAGCAAGGCAAATATGTGGCCGATGTTTGTTATTTTATTGGCGAAGATGCGCCAATGATGACAGGCGCCAGAAATCCGGAATTGCCTGCCGGATATTCCTACGATTATATCAATGCGGAAGTAATTCAGAATAGGCTTTCGGTACAAGACGGGAAATTTGTTTTGCCCGATGGAACTGCATATCGTATTATGGTTTTACCACCTGTCAAAACTATGCGGCCCGAATTACTTGCCAAAATCGAAAGCCTGGTTGAACAGGGAGGTGTAATTTTTGGACAGGCGCCGGAGAAATCACCAAGTCTTCAGAATTTCCCGGATTGTGACAAACAGGTACAGGAAATTGCCCAAAAACTTTGGAGTGCTGAAAAAGAGGCTTCAACAAATATTAAAAAGTTCGGCAAAGGATATGTAATTGATGAACTTGATTTGCAAACGGCACTTGAAAAGTTAGGTGTAAATAAAGATGTGATTATTGAGGAAAATCAGAATGTACTTTGGACACACCGCAGATTGCCGGGAATGGACATTTATTTCCTTACCAATCAAAGCGATGAAGAGATAAATTTCATTCCATCTTTCAGGGTTTCAGGGATGAAACCGCAATTGTGGGATGCAGTTACCGGGGAAATCAGGCCCTTAGATGAATATTCTGCAGAAAACGGACGAACTGCAGTTCCATTAAAAATGCTGGCAAATCAAAGTTGGTTTGTGGTTTTTACAAATCAATATGAAAACATCGAAAAAGGTTTTGGGAAGAATTTTCCTGAATACAAACAGTTACAGGTTATCGATGGTCAGTGGACAGTTGATTTTCAGAACAAAGCAATTGGTCCGGTTGAAACTGTGAATTTTGAAACACTGAAAGACTGGTCGCAAATGAAGGATGAAAAAATAAAATATTATTCAGGAACTGCCATTTACCATACCGCTTTTGAGTTAAGTGAACTGCCTGAAAAT
>DATITY010000067.1:0-7486 GCA_035467235.1 Draconibacterium sp.
ATAAAAGTATGGCAACAATTACAGTTTCTTATGATGGTGTGGATTTAATATTGTCTGATAACGGACATACAAACGCCAGTCGCAGTGAACAAATAAACTGGCACCCGGGCAGCGGGGTTAAGACGGTTACAAATGTTACAGCGAAATCTTCTTCACCCGTACCGACTGAAAATTTTTGGTCGAATCCACCCCGTGAAAATGGAGTGAACTTTAGAGGGACAATTAATGAAACCGTTAATGGTGCCTGGGACTATGACATTAGTTGCAATGTCGGAACCAATAATAATCCGGTTATAAAAACAAAAGACCCAAGAATTCAAGTATTGTCATAGTAGTTTTTTCAAATTAATTTCCATGTTGCTTAAAGGGAAAGGCTATTTTTTACTGATAAGTTTTCTGTGTCTTATTCTTCCTGCTGTTTACAGCCAGGATCAAAAAGTGGCAGACAGTCTGACGATCATTTATAATGAGGGTATGTTAAATGATACGGACAGGTTGGAATTACTTAGGCAATTATCCTTCAATGAGGTAAAGGATCTGAATATGTCTTTAAAATATGCGGAGGAACTAATAAACCTGTCCATTAAGACAGGAAATAATAAATTCCTGCACAGCGGTTATTTTCTAAAGGGAAATAAGAAAAGATTATTTGGCGATTTGGAAGAAGCGCTGGATGCCTACATTAAAAGTGCAGAAACTGCCCGTTTGGAAAATAATGCGAGGGGCGAAGGAAATGCTTATGGTGCCATCGCCGATATTTACTCTATTTCAAATAATCTTTCAAATGCAAGACTCTACTATGATAAAGCCATTGCTATCCTAAGAGAATCAAATGACTCTGTTCCCTTAGCTTCTGCAATTCTAAATGCCGGAGATTTTTTTTTGAATAACCAAATTTACGATACTGCTTATACGTATTTCAACGAATCGAAAATCATATTTGAAAAGCTCAATTACTTAATCGGGAAGGCTTACAGTATTGGTAATATCGGAATGGTTTACGCCAATACCGGAGAAAGCAATCTTGCTGAAAAGAATATCAAAGAAGCTATTGAGATATTGGAAGAATTGGAAGACTATTATCCCATCTGTGTTTATCTTATTTCGATGGCCGACATTTATATTGAAAAAGGGGATGAACGTGCTGCATTAAACTATGCAACGAAAAGCCTGACACTTGCCCGGCAATATGGACTGAAAGAACAAATCCGGGATGCCAATCTGAAGCTTTCAGAACTTTATGAACGATCCGGAAACCCTGCAGAAGCTTATAAATATTATAAAAATTATATCATTTACAGAGACAGCATCAATAACATCAAAACAGTGCAGAGTATGGCTAATCTTCGCACTGATTTCGAGGTTTCTCAAAAGCAAATTGAAGTGGATTTGCTCAACCATCAAAAACAGAACCAGCGATGGTGGTTAATAACCATAGCCGGGGTTTTATTTTCAACATTTATTTTATTGTATATGTTCTACAGAAACAATAAAAACAAACAAAAGGCAAATGCTTTGCTTCAGGAACAAAAAAAGAAAGTCGAAAATACACTTGCCAATTTAAAAGCCACCCAGTCCCAACTCATCCAATCCGAAAAAATGGCGTCGCTCGGTGAACTCACTGCCGGAATTGCTCACGAAATTCAGAACCCGCTGAATTTTGTAAACAACTTCTCTGAAATAAATAAGGAACTGATTGAGGAACTGAAGGAAGAATTGGCAATAGGCAATATTCAGTCGGCAGAAGAATTAGCTAACGATATTAAGGAGAATGAGGAAAAAATAAGCCACCACGGCAAACGTGCAGAATCAATCGTTAAAGGCATGCTCCAACATTCCCGAACTTCAACCGGACAAAAAGAATTAACAGATATCAACAAATTAGCGGACGAGTACCTGCGTCTCGCCTTTCACGGAATTCAGGCAAAAGACAAATCGTTTAATGCAACATTGATAACCGATTTTGATGAAACTATCGTAAAAATCAATGTCATTCCGCAGGACATTGGCCGTGTTGTACTCAACCTAATTAACAATGCATTTTATGCAGTTAACGAAAAAAAGAAACAACAATCTGATGGCTACGAACCTTCAGTTTTAGTAAGTACAAAACAGAATGCCGGCAAGATTGTGATTTCGGTGAAAGACAACGGCCCCGGTATCCCCGCCAGTATCGTCGATAAAATATTCCAGCCATTCTTCACCACCAAACCAACCGGACAGGGAACCGGCTTAGGATTGAGTCTGGCATACGATATTGTAAAAGCGCATAGCGGGGAGTTGAAGGTGGAAACAAAAGAAGGAGAAGGTTCAGAGTTTACTTTAATCTTGCCTGCATAAAAATAGGGAACTTCAAAAAAACAGTGAAATAAGAAATAACGAATAACAAAATATCTTGTTGAGGAAAACCTTTCTGATTCCTTATTCCTTATTGGTTATTTTAAATTCATTTTTTTACCCTTTGTACGTTATGCCCAAAAGTGTGATATCATCCGATTGGGGCGCACCACCGGCAAAATCATTCAATTCAGTAAACGACTTTTTAATAATGGTTTCAATGGTTAGGTCTTTACTTTGATTCAGAAAACTTTCGAAATTTTCTTCCCCGTATGCTGTTTCTTCCAGGTTAAAAGCTTCTACAACCCCGTCAGTGTAAAGCAATAACTGGTCGCCTTTTTTCAACTGGATTTTTTTTGATTCGAAAATGAAATCATCAATAACACCAAGCGCCAGACCATTGGTCATATCAACCTTGCTGACTCCGTTGGATGAGAGAATATAAGGAGGATTGTGGCCGGCATTCACATAATCAACCTCGCCGGTTTGTGTATTAAGTATGCCGTAAAAAACGGTAACAAACATCGATGAAACACTTTCCTTGCAGAGCAGATTATTAACATGCCGCATACATTCACTAACCGAATCGCCTTTTATCCCGGTTGCACGGATTAGTGTGCGGCTGACGGCCATAAAAATAGCCGCTGAAATTCCTTTTCCCGAAACATCTCCAATCACAAATCCAAGGCGGTGATCATCTATCAGAAAAAAATCATAGAAATCCCCTCCTACTTCATTGGCTGCAACCATTGAGGCATAAATATCAAAATTTGGCTCATCAGGAAACGGAGGAAATTTTTTGGGGAGGATGGCTTGCTGAATATCCCGCGAAATGTTGAGGTCGTGTTGTATTGAAACCAGTTGATCATGCTCCATCAGCCAGCCCCGAATGGTCAGAATTTCACCCAGTGTTTTATTGATGGTTATTTCAAGATCATCAAAGTTTACGGGTTTGGTAATAAAATCAAAAGCGCCGCGGTTCATGGCTGTGCGTATATTGTCCATATCACCATACGCCGAAACAATCACCGTTTTTAGCCCCGGTTTCTTCATTTCCTTTAATTTGGAAAGCAACGTTAAACCATCCATTTCGGGCATGTTAATGTCGGAGAGTACAATGCCGATTTCAGGGAATTCCATGATTTTCTCAAGGGCTTCAACCCCGTTGAAAGCAAATTCAAAATTATAGGTTTTTTCACGTATATGGCGGCGGAACTTCTGCCGGATCATCGGTTCCATATCTGATTCATCATCAACAACCAATATCTTAACTCCGGATTGTAGAGATTGACTCATATTGACATATTTAAATTTTGCTTCAGGATTTTAGTCATCTTTTGCCTTTCCCTGGTAAATTTAAAACAAATTTACTTTCTATTTGTTTATAATCAAACTAAATAATAATTACTTACAAGAAAAAAATCGTAAATTTGATGACAAAAATATACATCAATTAATCATCTAAAAAACTACTGCAAATGAAAAATGTATTTACAAAAAATGTATTGCCTTTTGGCATAGCGCTGATCCTGATTGCCGGTTGCAATTCATCTACCAAAACAAAAGTGGATAAAGGTACAACTTCCGGCGGACAGCAGGCTTCTGTTGAAGTTGAGGTTTTTGATGCCGTAAAAGTCAAGGATCAAATTGTTGAAACGATAAACAAAATGCCAAGCGAAAAGGATGTTGCCATATTTCTGAATGAAGCCGGTGCTTCTTATATTTTTGACTTGACTGTACCGGCAGGCCAGGCTGAAAAAATGCTGACCAAATCCGATCAAAGTTTTGGACTTGGTTTGTATTCATTTGATTTACTTTATGCCAGCATTTACAACCGTGGTGATGTGGCGGCTGAAATCAAAGATGTCAGTGAAAAGTTAATCGATAATCTTGGCCTCAGAAATGAACTTATTTCTACAATAGACTATACCGGAAGACTTAAGGCAAATGCCGGCAATAAAGATTCTCTCGATCGCATTGTTACCGAGGATATGAATTATTTTCACGAGCGAATGTCAAAAGGCAATCAACCCGGTGTTTACGCGCTGTCGGTTATCGGGTCGAATGTTGAGGCGTTGTATATTTTAAGCCAGACTACTTTACTTGCAAAAAACAAGGCAAAAATGCTCGAGGTTATGAGCAGGCAAACCGAAAGGGTAAACCTGGTGTTTACATTGCTTGAGATCATGTCGGGTGACGAAAATATTAAACCATACTACGAACAATTTAAACCCGTTGTCACCATTTTCGAACAAAACCCGAAAATCACTGACAAGGAACTTGCTCAAATTGGTCCGATAGTGGAGAACATGAGGAAAAACATATTGAAATAACATCTGAAATCCGGGAATCTGAAAATTAAATCCCCGGATTTTTTCTTTCCTTTTTAACATACTGCTTATGAACGAGATCACATTAAATGCCCTTATTAATTTATTTGCATTATTCTCAGCCATAAGTGAATCAAAAAAAGAGGAAGCCATCCGCAATTTTTCATTGTACCTCCAACAGCACTTTGGCATTTCCGACGATAATGATTACCTGAATCTCTTTGAAGAGCTGCTTGAATTATACCTTGCTGACGGAAAACCTGCCGTTGATGTTGATATGGCGAAGGAAGCCTATAATATCAGCACAAACATCAGGAGCTGGCTCAGAAAAGATGAGCAGGTAATGGTTTTCCTGCGGTTTCTGGAGTTGGTTAAAAGCGGAAATCAATCGAAAGCAAAAGTTGTTTATGAAACACTGGCAGAAGTTTTTGAAATCAGTAAAACCGAGGTTGAAAAGTTTATTGCCTTTATTTACTACACTTCCACCGATCAGATTAACATCCCCGATTATTTACTCATTAACAACAATCCCAATCCCGGCCAAAACAGGTACAGGCACATATATGAAAAGAAAATCGATGGCGAGCTGCTTTTTATGCGTTGTTCAATCATCGGGCACTATATTTTTATATTTCATGGCAACGAATACCTGACTATTGAAGGAAACCCGGTAATCCCCGGACGTTTTTATGCTTTCAGGGAAGGAAGTATTATCAGGGGTCCTCGGATTTCACCGGTTTATTACACCGATATTGCCTCGGGTTTTATTGATGCGGAACTGAGCACTCCATTTGTTTTTTCAGGCGATGAAATTGAATTCAAATTCAAAAACAGCAATAATGGGTTGCACAGGTTTTCGTTCATTGAAAAATCGGGACAACTGATTGCCATCATGGGTGGAAGCGGTGTGGGAAAATCAACTTTGCTCAACATCCTGAATGGAAATATACAGGTACAACATGGCAGCGTAAAAATCAACCAGGTTGATATTTACCGGCAAAAACAGGAGATAGAAGGATTAATTGGTTATGTACCGCAGGACGATCTTTTGTTTGAAGACCTTACTGTATGGGATAACCTGTATTATAATGCCTCGCTTTGCTTCGACCAACTTTCCCCTTCGGCCATTGAAGAGAAAGTTGAAAAGGTTTTGCATGAACTCGAGTTGTACTCATTTAAGGATTTAAAAGTGGGCAGCCCGTTGAAAAAAATTATCAGCGGTGGCCAGCGAAAACGGCTGAATGTAGCCCTTGAACTAATCAGGGAACCAGCCATTCTATTTGTCGATGAACCCACATCAGGTTTATCATCCACCGATTCGGAAAAAGTGGTGCTGCTGCTAAAACAGCAGGCGCGAAAAGGTAAACTTATCATTGTAAATATTCATCAGCCATCATCGGCCATTTTCAAACTGTTCGACAAGTTGTGGATCATGGATTTAGGTGGCCGGCCCATTTACACGGGCAACCCGCTCGATGCCATTATCTATTTTAAAAAAGAGGTAAACCATGTAAATGCTGAGCTTTGCGAATGCGTAGCCTGCGGAAATGTAAATCCAGAACAGGTGCTCGAAATTGTAGAAACAAAAAAAATAGATAATTCGGGCAACTTTCTTCCCGAACGCCGTTTTACACCTGAATACTGGTACAGCGAGTACCGGAAAAATTCAAAGGTAAAAAAAGAGGAAACTCCTGCCCCAGCAGCTACGTTACCCTCATCAGGTTCAAAAAAACCCGGTTTGATAAAACAATTCAGGATTTATTTCGAACGGAACTTAAGGATAAAAATCACCGACCACCAGTACCTTTTCATTAACCTGCTTGAAGCGCCTCTGCTTGCTGTAATTGTGGCATATTTTACCCGTTTTGCAGAGGGTGACAAATATGTTTTTTTCGATAACAAAAGTCTGATTTCATACCTTTTCATGGCCATTGTTGTGGTGTTGTTTATGGGTATGAGCGTCAGCGCCGAGGAAATTATAAAAGACCGCAAAATATTGCAGCGCGAATCGTTCCTCAACTTGAGCCGGTTCAGTTATCTGAATTCAAAAATCCTGTTCCTGGTTTTGCTTTCAGCATTTCAATCATTTAGTTTTGTTATTATTGCAAACCTCATACTTGGAATTCATGATATGACATTGGCTTACTGGCTCGTTCTTTTTTCCGTGGCGGTTTTCTCCAACCTCTTGGGACTTAATATTTCATCTGCTTTCGATTCGGTTGTGGCCATTTACATTTTGATTCCTTTGCTGCTGATTCCGCAAATCCTGCTTTGCGGGGTTATTGTAAAATTCGATGATTTGCAAAATAAAAACGCCGCCAGAGATGTGGTCCCGGTTACAGGTGAAATCATGGCTTCGCGCTGGGCTTTTGAAGCGCTTGCAGTGGAACAGTTTAAGGATAACAGGTACATGGCGCAGTTTTTTGAAATGGAAAAAGAAATGGCGCAGGCACTTTTTCGATCCGATATACTTACAACCGAATTGATTGGACAGGTTGACCTTGTTGATGGGTGGATAAGACTAAACAAACCTGCAGAAGAAATTTCACGAAAACTGATAATCATTAAAAATGAAATCGAGAAACTGGATGCTGAAAAAGTTTTGACTGAATTTCAGTTTACAGAAAATCTTGTGCCCGGAAAATTCAATTCCGAAATTGCTGAACTTGCAAAAACGCACCTGAACCAGCTAAAGGAATTTTATAACACGCGTTATCAAAAAGTAAAATCTGAAAAAGACCAGTTGATCAATCGGTTGAATAAGGAAAAAGGTGATCAGTTTCTCTTCGATCAGAAAATGAAATATCATAACAAATCAC
>DATITY010000068.1:0-14269 GCA_035467235.1 Draconibacterium sp.
CCAAATCCAGCATCTGAATCTGTTAAATTTAGCTGGAAAGGAAACAATGACGCCCTTTCATTGGAAATTTACCAGATAACAGGAACAAAGGTTATTGATCAAATCGTTTTTTCAAACAGGGCAGTTTCAATAGCACATCTCGAAAATGGCGTTTATCTTTATAAACTGTTGAATGGTCAGCAAAATTTGAAAACGGGCAAACTCATCAAAAGGTAAAAATAAATAGAACTTTTTATCAGTTAAATTGAAATTGAAGGTCGGGGAAAATCAGAATCCCCGGCTTTTTTATTTCCCAAAAACATAAATCACCGACAACTGCTGCTGATTGTTTAATTCTTCCCAATCAATAACATGGAAAGATAAATTGAACGTTCCCTTTACTTTTTCGTGATTGATAAAATACCAGATTACATCTGTGCGCAAATAGTTTTTAGCATGGTAAAAAAGGTCGCCATAAGCAAAACTGTGGCCGTCCCCTGAACTTAATACAGATTTTAGTCCAAACATTTTATACTTTCCTTTTGCTTCGGCAAACAAACTGACCGAATTCTGAAAATTATCGGAAACAAACCGGTCTCGATGGGAAGATTCAAGAATGCCAGCTTTCAAATATCCCTGAAATTTTGATTTTTCGCTGGTCCTGATTCCGGCTTGTAGCACAAATCCTACAAAATCACTAACTGATTTACCCGGAATTCGAATAGCTGGCTGGGCAACATGTGTCATTAAAATATAGTTTTGCAGAAAAAGGTTTTTCAGGAAAATTTCGCCTGAAGAACCAGCCGTAAAAATCTCACGGTTTTCATTGGTTTGCCGGCTTATCCAGTCAATAAATCCATTCTGGTGTCCCCAATTCCAGTTTTTTTTGCCAAAAAAACCTTCAATATTGGGGCGATAATAAAGCAAAGTGTCGGTTAACATTGCCAAAGGGAAATCTATTTTATCCCTTCGCGGAAAGGCTCCAAAAATAAACTCAGTTTGTTCGTTGTTAAATTGATAATAAAGGGTAAGTTTTGGTTTTTGGGCGTCAATATCGCTGCCAAATTCCAGCAATTGGCTCAATCCGCCGCGCAACCTGTGATTGTCGAACTTAACACCTGTTTCAAAAGCGCCCCGGGCTCCAAGAATGGTTTGCGGGTAACCAAAATCGTTATAAAATTCGCGGTTATCGCCAATTCCTTCAAACAAAACCTGGTATTCGAAAATCTGTGATTTTCCTGAAAACGTGATCAAAACAAAAAGTATTGTAAGTAGTTTTTTCATCCTTAAAAGATATGCACGACGAAAGTAATAAATCTTATGAAAACAGATGATTATTCTTAAATTCTTGCATTCATGCATTCTTGCATTCATGCATTCACGTATTGCTAATCGCACAAAATATAATTGTCCCTCCTTGGATTAATTACCAAAACAGGCAACTTACCTGCTCTTTTTATTATTTTCTTTTCAGGCAACCCAATCAGCAAATCGAGTGGTGTAATTACCGAACTTCCCAAAATAACCAGCAAATCGCTTTCCGACGAAAGCGCCAGTTCCAAAGCCTCAAACGAATTTTGTAAACTCGATTTTGTTCCCCTGAATATTTTATGTTCAATTTTGAATTTCTGAAACAGCTTTTTGCTGACTGCAACATTAACGTTTACCTGTTTTTGTTCATCCTTATTTTTGTCATTTGCCGCAACTACAACAATTCCAGCCGAATTAAAACGTCCAAAATACGAGCACCAAACCGCACTTTCTGCATTTTCTTTCCTTAAATCGATGGGTAAAATCAGCTTTTTAAAATCCGAAAGCTTTTCTGTTTTTTCATCCACAAAAAGAAAAGCTATCGGACTTTCGGCAACCGATTTGGCATATTTCGAAAATTCAGATGCCCCGGCAATTATTAAAATTGCTTCAAAATCATCGGCCAGTTTATCAGGTAAATCAGTTAGCCTTTCTGATAAAAGTAAGGTTGAAATGGAAAAATCGGGCAACTCTTTTTTTACAGGTGCTAAATATGAAGTGAGTTGATTTTTAAAATTCTCCCTATCTTTTTTTTCCTTTTTTGAGAGATTGTAACACAAGCAAAGTTCCTTCCCAAATATGCCGGCAATCCTGATGCCATTCAGAATCAGATTCTTATCATTAGGATTTAACGACATCAAAACAACAATTTTTTGCTCTTTATTTTCTGCCATGAAAACTTTTTTTAAAACTAACCAAAACTTCAGTAAATTGAGCGAAGTCAGTAATGGTTGGTACAAAAATGGTTAATTTTAACGTTTCAAAAATCAGTTTAATGATCAATGATAAATTATTCCATCCGAAAAGTATTGCAATTATCGGGGCTTCGAACAACATTTCGAAACCTGGCGGTAAAATTGTAAGGAATTTAATTGATAACCAGTTTTCCGGGCAATTATACGCTGTTAATCCAAATGAAGCAATCGTTCAGGGCATCCCTTCATTTACATCAGTAGATGAGTTACCGTCGGTTGATTTGGCAATTTTGGCGGTTGCTGCCCAACATTGTTTAACAGCCGTAAAAACTCTTGCCGAACAAAACGATACAAAGGCATTTATTATTATTTCAGCCGGTTTTGGTGAAATGGGCGAAACCGGAAAACAGTTGGAAAAGGAGATTGTGGAAGTAGTAAACAACCACAACGGCTGCTTAATCGGACCGAATTGTATTGGTGTAATGACTCCAAATCATGCCAGTGTTTTTACCACGCCCATTCCGAAACTTACACCCGATGGTTGCGATTTTATTTCAGGATCGGGTGCAACGGCAGTTTTCATTATCGAATCGGGTATTCCGAAAGGTTTGCGTTTTGCCAATGTTTTTTCGGTTGGAAACAGCGCGCAAACCGGCGTTGAAGATATTTTGGCTTATTTGGATGAAAATTACGAGGATGGGATTAGCCCAAAAGTAAAACTGTTGTATATCGAAAATATCGACAACCCCGACAAACTGCTCGAACATGCTTCATCGCTTATTCAGAAAGGATGTAAAATTGCGGCCATAAAAGCCGGAAGTTCATCAGCCGGTAGCCGTGCAGCATCGTCGCACACCGGGGCGCTTACCAGCTCGGATGCCGCTGTGGATGCGCTTTTTCGCAAGGCAGGAATTGTTAGGTGTTTTGGCCGGGAAGAACTTACAACCGTTGCTTGTGTGTTTATGTGTAAAGAACTTTCAGGCAGAAAACTGGCCATTATCACCCACGCTGGTGGACCCGGCGTGATGCTTACCGATGCGCTTGAAGATGGCGGCTTGAAAATCCCTCAAATTGAAGATTGTCCCGCAAAACTTTCTTTGAAAGATAAACTGTTCGCGGGTTCTTCTGTCGAAAATCCCATCGATTTTTTGGCAACAGGAACGGCTGAGCAATTGGGTGAAATTATTGATGCCTGCGAAAACGAATTTGATGTGGATGGAATGGCTGTCATTTTTGGCAGCCCTGGATTATTCCCCATTGGCGATGTTTACAAGCTTTTAAGCGAAAAAATGAAAACCTGCCAAAAACCAATTTATCCTATTTTGCCTTCGCTCATAAATGTAAAGGAAGATGTTGCGGTATTTCTGGCAAAAGGCAATGTAAATTTCCCCGATGAAGTTTTGCTGGGGCGGGCACTAACCAAAGTTATGAATACGCCTGTTCCGTCGAAAAATGAAATTGTGGTTGACGGAGTGAATATTTATGAAATCAGACAAATTATAGACAAAGCTCCAAATGGTTATCAATCGCCGGAAATTATTCATCGGTTGCTTGACGCAGCCGGCATTTCGAGGGTAAAGGAAATTGTGGCCAAAACAGAAACAGAGGCTGTTTTGGGCGCTATGAAAATTGGTTTTCCGGTGGTGATGAAAGTGGTTGGTCCGGTGCATAAAACCGAAGTTGGAGGCGTGATTCTGAATGTGCGAAACGTAACACAGGTCCGTAAAGAGTTTCACCATTTGAATGGAATTCAGGATGTAGAAGGAGTTTTAATTGCACAAATGGCTTCGGGAACTGAACTCTTTCTGGGTGCAAATTATGAAAATAAATTCGGGCACATTGTTTTGTGCGGAATGGGTGGTATTTATGTCGAAGTACTGAAAGATGTTGCATCAGGACTGGCACCACTATCAAAGGAAGAAGCTATGTCGATGATAAAAAGCCTGAAATCATATAAAATACTGAAGGGCTACCGAAAACAAGGTGGAGTGAATATTCAGAAATTTGCTGATATTGTGGTTCGGCTTTCGAGTTTGCTCCGCTTTGCAACTGAAATTAAAGAGTTGGATATAAATCCTTTATTGGGAAATGACAAAGAAATTCTTGCTGTCGATGCCAGGGTGAGGATTGAAAAGAATGCGTGAGTAATGCTATAATGCTAAAATGCTATAATGCGAGAATGTAAGAATACAAAATTGTTTGATTGAAGGATTGACAAATAAATACAAGGGATTTGAGTCTTGAAACTTGTGTTTAATTGTCTTGTGTTTTGAACCAAATGACAACCGATGACTAATGACCAATGACCAAAAAAAAGTAACCAGTAATATGAAAGATAAGCAAAACGAATTTTACTCTTCCATATCCAAATATTATTCCGAAATATTTCCTTACCAACCAATACAATTGCAGTTTGTGAAAAGCAGGGCAGGGGAGTTGACTGGAAAACAGATTCTCGATATCGGTTGTGCAACAGGCGAACTGTCATTTCAAATGGCAAACGCTGGAGCAAAAGTTACAGGAATTGATTTGAATGAAGATTTACTTAATCAGGCATTGGCCAAAACCGGGAGTGGCGGTTGCCAAACCGCCAATCCATTGTTTATGAAAGGAAATATGCTCGACCTGGAAACTGATTTTCAATCAGGTAAGTTTGATGTGGTTTTGTGTTTTGGAAATACGCTGGTTCATTTGCAAACGCTTGGATTAATTCAGCAAATGTTGAATGGAGTTTTTACAGTTTTAAAACCCGGCAGTCGGTTTCTTCTGCAAATCCTGAATTACGATTTTATTTTAGGAGAACAGGTTTCTACTCTTCCAACCATTGAAACAGAAAATATAAGGTTTATCCGAAATTACAGATTCGAAGAAAATAACCCGCTCATTCAGTTTCAAACTAAATTGGTAATGCTAAAGGAAAATAAAACCATTTCAAATGAAACACTGCTTTTTGCCCTGAAAAGCGCTGAACTGAAAGAATTACTTATATCAGCAGGTTTTTCAGAAATTGAACTCTTTTCAAATTTCAAACAAGAACCGTTTGGGGGGAAGCATTTGCCGCTGGTGATAAGTGCTGTAAAATAGTTGACGGTGGAGCAGGGAACTTTGACATTCCAAAGATAAAGATCTTCTTTTTGACTTTGGAAAGTCCAACTCCCGGGTTGCGGCGATTTTAAATTGCGGTTCAAAACCGCGTCACCCTTTTCTCCTGTGCAATTTCCACCAAAGTAAAAAACCGCTGATTAAAACAATCAGAATGCAAATTCCGGCAATCGGAACGATTAAAATGTAAAACGGTCCAATCAGGTGCTCAAAAATGCGACCTGTATGTAATTCCAGCGCAACATTCCATAACGACATTGGTGAGGCTTTTCTGATTTCTTCCGTCATTTCCGGAAATAATGGTAACTTGTGGTTGAAAGAAGAAATTTCCAAAGCGCCTTGATTATAGTCGAACCAAAACGCGCTTTCTTTCCCTTCCGCAAAACCTGCAGCCATGTTTGCTCCGATTGGGCTTTGCATTCCTTCAGGTTCTATATAACGTTGTTGGGTAAAAAAGTCGGCTACTTCACCTGTTTCAATATTCCATAAATACATTCCGCTGAAGGAACCAACCAAATAAATCTTATTACCGAGTGGTTTTAAAACATTGCATCCCATAACACTCACAGGAGGTTGTGACAATGCAGGTTGTAAAGTTTTTGTCAGTGATTCTTCAGCAAAATAAAATCCTTCGGAAGTGGAGAAAATATATTGTTTTGAATCTTCGTCCCAATGCACCCTCCGCAATTTGTCGAACCATGGATTCGGACTGTCGAGGTGTGTTCCGGGTATAATACCAACCTGTTTATTTGCAATGGCAATTAAAAGCGGTGGCCTCAAATGCATTCCTGAAAAAGTATTGATAATCAGAAAAAGTACAAAAACGTACCCCACATCATTGTGCCATCGCAGATTTGTCTTTTTCACCGAACCCAGCGAAGTCACCTCCTTCAATTTCTTTTTTCTTCGACTGATTATTTTTGGGAAAAAGAAATGGAGCAGTCCGGTTATTGAAAGAATAATGGTTACCAATCCCAGTAAATCGACAATCAGTTTTCCGGGAAGTCCCCAAAGTTCGCCGCTGTGTAGTTGCCAGAATGTATCGAAAAGTCCGGTTTTTCGCTCGTAACCAACAGGTTCGGGAAGTTGTATCTGAACGAAACTCTCTCCATCTGCACTTTTCAATAGATAATGTCGGGTTAAAACCACCAGTGTATCATTCTTCAATGCTAAATCTGCAATCCGATCTTCCTGAACCGGCAATTTTACTTTCTCCCAAAGTCCGTTGATTTCTCTTTTATATAAACCCAATTGAGTTCCGGCAAACAAAGTGTTTCTGTGCAAAACAACCGAGTAAATTTTCCGGTTGTCAATTCCTTTGGGAAATCCCTGGTTAAAGTCGTCGAAAGTTTTAAAATCGTCTTTGGTTTTCCAGATTCCAATGTTTCCAAACATCAGGTTTGTCGTGCTGTCGGTTTCAACAGAACCGCGAACAGCAGCCAGATTCCAGTTTTTATAGTTGTAATTGGGTGGCAGCAATTTCCGCGAAACATCAACCGAAGAAAAAATACCACGATGATTCATGACAATTCCTGAAAATGCAAAAATAATGGTAAAAAATGCGATAATAATTGCCGGCCATTTATGGAGTTTTTTTAGAAGTTTTAGAAATCTGTTTTTACTCATTTTCATTAAATAATATTTGATGACAATTTCCAGCTTTTTATCCTGTATAATTCGCAAACAGCAAAATAATAAATTTGAATGGGTATTATTTCTTTTAACTTAACAATTTAGCGGTTAATATTTATCGAAACACAATTATATACAACCAAATTACAGTTTATGCATTTTCTATTGGTGTTTTAATTTCGCGGCTTTAAATGCGCAGTTTCCCGATTCAGTGCGGCATGGTTGTATGATTACCATCTCGCGCAAAGAGTATGATAATCTTGTAGCTAAATTTGGTATTGGTGATAATTAAATCCAACAGTTTTCATACTGTGCCAATAATCACTATTTTGCAAATTGCTTCAGCAAATGGCAGGTGTCAAAAATCTGCCGAACCTGAAGAAAACTTTAACTTTATAATTATGAACATTAAAATTAATCTGCTAATATTTTTCTTTCTGGCATCGGCCGGATGCAGTAAAAGCGAAAGCCAGTTGCCTGAGGATACGGTTAAAACCACCTTTACCAACCCGGTTTGGGATGGAGCTGACCCGTGGATGGTAAAACAGGGCGACATTTATATTTACTGTTTTTCGGCAAACAATGGAATTACAGTTTCGCGCTCGAAGTTCATGACCAGAAAGGGCGAACTCAAACCAATCTGGCGAGCTCCTGTTGATGGCTGGAACAAGGCTTGTGTGTGGGCTCCCGAGATTCATTTTATTGGTAATCGCTGGTACGTTTATTACGCTGCCGGCGAATCGGGCCCACCATTTATTCACCAGCGGACAGGGGTTTTACGTTCCAAAACAGATGATGTTTTCAGTGAATACGAAGACATGGGAATGTTGAATACGGGTGATAATCCCGGCGATATTTCAAAAAATATCTGGGCCATCGACATGACTGTTTTTGAACACAACGGAAAATTGTATGCAATTTGGTCGGGCTGGCTGAAACAAATGGATACCGATGCAACTCCGCAACATTTGTACATTCAGGAAATGGAAAATCCTTACACTTTAATAGGGAACCGGGTTTTATTATCATCGCCTGTTGAAAGCTGGGAAACCGGCGGCCCGTTAAATTTAAATGAAGGTGCTGAAGTACTAAAGAATGGTGATAAGGTTTTTATCATTTATTCGTGCCGCGAGTCGTGGCTCAAAGAATACCACCAGGGAATGCTGCAACTGAATAGTCCCAATGCAGATCCTTTAATTCCATTGAATTGGACTAAAAAAGGACCTGTTTTCGATGGAAATGATTTGGTTTTTGGTGTGGGACATGTTACGTTTGTAAAGTCGCCCGACGAAACCGAAGACTGGATAATCTATCATTCGAAAAAAAGCACTACTCCCGGTTGGGAGCGCGATGTGAGAATGCAGCCGTTTAAGTGGAATTCTGACGGTACCCCCTATTTTGGCGAGGCAGTACCTGCAGGAAAAGCAATCGACCGCCCTTCGGGTGAAGTTGAAACAGAGATTCGATAAAATTAAAAAAACATGAGTAAGACAAATTATGAAGACACGATTGGTTATTTTATTTCTTGCTGCAACAACAACATTTTCAGCGTGTAACCCAACCACCAAAGAACCTGCAAAAGAAGAATCGTTACAGGTACAATGGACAGTTGAACAAGCCAGTGCCTGGAGCGCCGAAAACGGCTGGCTGCGTGGTAGTAATTTTAATCCGAGTACTGCCATCAACCAGTTGGAAACCTGGCAGGCCGAAACTTTTGATACGCTGACCATCGACCGCGAACTGGGCTGGGCGCAGGAAATCGGGATGAACTGTATGCGTGTTTATCTGCATCATGTTGCCTGGGAAGTTGACAAGGATGGGTTTAAAAACCGGATGAACAAATATCTTGATATTGCTAATCATCACGGTATCAAAACCATTTTTGTTTTTTTCGACGACTGCTGGAACCCGACTTACCAGTCTGGTAAACAACCCGACCCAAAACCCGGGGTTCACAACTCAGGCTGGGTGCGCGATCCGGGTGATCTGCTTTTTACCAACTCAAATTTAATTGCTACACTTGAAGCGTATGTTAAAGATGTGCTGTCCACTTTTACCAGCGACAACCGGATTGTTATGTGGGATTTGTACAATGAACCCGGAAACAATAATTATGAAAATAAGTCGCTGCCTTTGCTGAAAAAGGTTTTTGACTGGGGCTGGGAAATCCGTCCGTCGCAACCACTCACTGCCGGCTTGTGGAATCCGAAATTAACTGATTTGAATGTTTTTCAGCTTGAAAATTCAGATATTATAACTTATCATAACTACAATGATCCAGAAGAACACCAGGCGGTTATCGATTCGCTGCGAAAATATAACCGCCCGCTGGTGTGTACCGAATACATGGCACGCCGCAACAACAGTCTGTTTACCAATATTATGCCTGTTCTGAAAAAAGAAAATGTCGGGGCAATTAACTGGGGATTGGTGGCCGGTAAATCGAATACAAAATATGCCTGGGACGAGCCAATCCCTGATGGTTCGGAGCCTCCGCTTTGGTTCCACGAAATTTTCCACCCCGATGGAACTCCATACAGACAGGAAGAAGTTGACGCAATAAAAAGCCTCACGCTGACAAATTAATTCAATACAAATCAATTAAACCAGATAAAATGAAGAGATTAATTTCAATAGTTGCAATGTTTTCGTTAATTGGAAGTACGGTATTTGCACAAACCTGGAAACCTGCCGGCGATAAAATCAAAACCAACTGGGCTGAAAAGGTAAACCCCGAGAACCCGCTGCCTGAATATCCGAGGCCACAAATGACCCGTGCCGACTGGCAAAACCTGAACGGTTTGTGGGATTATGCCATCGCTCCCAAAGGTGGCTGGGTACCCGAAAAATTCGACGGAAAAATCCTTGTTCCGTTTGCCATCGAATCAAGCCTTTCAGGAGTGCAGAAAACTGTTGGCACAGCAAACGAGTTATGGTATCAGCGTACTTTTACAATTCCTTCCGAATGGAAAAACCGTGATATTCTGATCCATTTCGGAGCAGTTGACTGGGAAGCCGAAGTATGGGTGAACAATATCAAAGCAGGCAGTCATAAAGGCGGTTACACACCTTTCTCTTTTAACATTACCAATCTTCTGGGCAAAAGTGGTACACAAACCATTACTGTAAAAGTGTGGGATCCATCTGATGAAGGTTATCAACCTAGAGGCAAACAGGTGAAAAATCCGCAGGGAATCTGGTACACACCAGTCACTGGAATCTGGCAGACGGTTTGGATTGAACCTGTGAAACTTTCCTACATTTCCGGGTTGAAAACTGTCCCCAACATTGATGGCGGAACAGTTTCAGTTATGGCTGAAACCTGCGGAACAAACGCTTCTGACCTTATTTCGGTTAAAATTCTCGAATCCGGGAAAGTAATTTCAGAGGGAAAAGCAGTTGCAGGGCAAAATGTTTTGTTGCCGGTAAAAAATGCCAAACACTGGAGCCCTGAATCTCCTTTTCTGTATGACCTCGAAGTCTCGGTTATCAGGAAAGAGGAAGTGCTTGACAAAGTAGGCAGCTATTTCGGAATGCGGAAAATCTCGACAAACAGGGACAAAAACGGCATCTTCCGACTGCAATTGAATAACAAGGATTATTTCCAGTTTGGCCCGCTTGATCAGGGCTGGTGGCCAGATGGACTGTACACTGCACCCACCGACGAGGCATTGAAATATGATATCGTTAAAACTAAGGATTTCGGGTTTAACATGATTCGCAAACACGTAAAGGTTGAGCCGGCTCGCTGGTACTACCACTGTGATCGCGAAGGTATTCTGGTTTGGCAGGACATGCCCAGCGGAGACCGTTCGCCACAGTGGCAGCAACGAAATTATTTCGATGGAAAGGAACTTGCACGCAGCGCTGTTTCAGAACAAAACTACAAGAGAGAATGGAAGGAAATAATGGATTTTGGTTACTCGTTCCCCAGCATTGTGGTTTGGGTGCCGTTTAATGAAGCCTGGGGACAGTTTAAAACCGGAGAAATTACAGAATGGACAAAAAACTACGACCCTTCACGACTTGTAAACTCAGCCAGTGGCGGCAATCATTACGATGTTGGAGACATGCTGGATATGCACCACTATCCCGACCCTGTTATGGGACTTTTTGACTCGAAACGCCCGAACGTATTGGGTGAATACGGTGGAATCGGGCTTGTATTCGACGACCATTTGTGGGAAAAGAACCGCAATTGGGGATATGTTCAGTATAAAACTACCGGCGAAGCCACCAAAGTTTATGTTGAATTTGCAGAAAAACTGAAAAAATTGATTCCATTTGGGTATTCGGCCGCTGTTTACACACAAACCACCGACGTGGAAATTGAGGTGAACGGGCTGATGACTTACGACCGGAAAGTGATAAAACTGAATGAAGCAGAAATAAAAAAAATAAACCAGGAAGTTTGTAATTCGCTTCAAAACAATTAAGACAAAAGGTCCACTTTTTTATGGAATTTATCACATAATTGGTGCCGGTGGAATTAAGGATGGTTTTAAAATGTGCTCAACTGCCATTTTAAAAAAACTGGACAGATGAGGGCCACATTTATCAGGGAAATACTCAAAGTTCATGGTGTGTGGCCAAGTTCTGGGCTCCTGAAATGTATGAAATAAATGGACGTTTCTACCTGTTATTCAGTGCCGGCTGGCGTGAAAATCCCTCAAATGAACTGGAAAATTTCCGTATTGGAGTTGCAGTATCCGACAAAGTTACAAGATCTTGCACTGATTTATAAAACCGACCCATTTTTGATCCTGGTTACCCTGCAATTGATGGTAATTTACTTTTGAAAACGATAAGTTTTACATGTATTTTTCAAGGGGGCTAAGAACATCCTGTTGAAAATGAAGTATCTGTGTGGCACGTAACAAAAATATGTTATGGGAAAGCCGGTCTGTAAAATCAGGCGAAATAAATCGACTGTGGACAGAAAGTTCATTTATATGTACTTCTGAAACCGGAAATCAGCGGTTATGTTTATCTACCGGATGGAAGTTCTCCGTGATGGAAAATTGTTGGTATATATTCCTACAACAGCAAGGCAAAATTATACCAAAAATTAGCAAGAGACAATTAGACACAATTAAAAACCCAGTGATAGTAAGGGTTGTAAGAGGTGCGGAGCTTCCAGCCAGCACCACTTTTTCAATAAACAAATGGTATTAAACTCCTGTTAGTACTAAAGTTACCGGAGTTTTTATTTTGTACAAAAATTAAAATACCATATAAAACTGTTTTAAAGTTTTGTATGGTATTTTGAAATGTTTTTGATTTTTGTCAGGCATGACCAGAATCAAAAACAACTATTATCAAAGATTTTTTTCAATTGAATTTTATAACCTTGATTCAACCTTTTTTATCTGCGGTTTCAAAACCAAATTTCCAGATAAGGGCTGCTATAATAGCACCCAGTATAGGAGCAACAAAAAACAACCATAATTGTGATAGTGCCATGCCACCGCTAAAAATCGCCGGGCCAAAGCTACGGGCAGGATTTACTGAAGTTCCGGTTACAGGAATTACAACCAGGTGTATCAGCATCAAAGTAACGCCAATTGCAAGTCCGGCCATAGTGCTGTTACCATACTTTGAAGTAACTGCCAGAATCACAAACAGGAAAAGACAGGTAAAAACGGTTTCTGCTACAAAAGCGCTGGTTATATTGTAACCACCTAGATATCCTTCACCCCAGCCATTGGCTCCCAGTCCCCATTCAGGCATTACAAATTCTGCACCTCCACTTACAATAAGATATAAAACTGCGGCACCCAAAGTAGCGCCAATCAATTGTGAAATAACGTAACCAACAGCGTCCTTTGAAGTCATTCGTCCTGCAACCAAAACCCCTACCGTGACTGCAGGATTGATATGACAACCCGAGATAGGCCCAATGGCATAAGCCATCGCAACAACAGCAAAACCAAATGCAATGGAAATTCCCAATAATCCAATACCACTCGGCCCAACCTGAGAGTTCCCGGCAATAACCGCCGATCCGCAACCAATAAGCACAAGGCTAAAGGTTCCGATTAATTCTGCCAGATATTTTTTCATATTAAAATTGATTTAGTTTTTCCTACTCATAAGGCTTTTCGGTTACGCCCCCGTTTTAAGACCTTACGGGAAGGCCGTTTTTTATGGGTTACAGATTCCCATTGTTGTTTTTTGTTTCTGTTTCCAAATGATTTTCAATGCTTTGGTTTTTTGAATAAGTAATAATTTTATAATATGCTTTTTTTTAAGTTTTATAAGCCAGAATTACTGTTACATATTCAAATAATCATTTTCCTACAATATATAATTAAAAATAATTCTATGCAAGAACCAGTTTAACAATATCTTATAAAAAAAAGAGGATTATAAATAAATAAAATTCGGTGTGAGGATTCCTGAAATTTCTTACAAAGTTTTCTGATAGATTCTGTAACGTTTGTAAACCTGACCACCCATTTTTTCCAGCTCAGCCCTCACTTTCAGATTGCTTTCAAGCATCAGGTGCGAATCCAGTACAGTTTTGCCAGCCTTTTTTGCTGACTCCAGCAATTTAATTGCCATCATTACATCAAGTCCACGTCCCTGGTATTCGGGTGCAATTCCAACCAAAAGCAGGTTAAGTTGTTTGCTTTTGCGCCCTGCAGTGAGAATTGGAATAAATCCCCAGGGAATCAGATATCCTTTTGATTTTTTAATCCCCTCGCCAATATCAGACATGGCTATCAGAAATGCAGCAACTTCGTCATTTTCGTCGATAAAGATTTTTATGAAGTGGGGATTGATTAGGTATAAATACCGGTTTGCAAAATCATCCATCTCTTTAATTGTCAACGGCTCAAAACCATATATATCAATATAGGTTTCATTTAACAGGGTTAAAGCTTTGTGTATATAAGGTTTAATCTGACTGCGACTGGTAAATTCCTTTAACTTCAGTTTGGATTCACGGCTGGTAAATCGCTTGAAAATATTTTTGTAAAAATCGGGGTAATCCTGAGCTATGTGTAATTGATAAACTACCAGGTCCACCTCTTTATAAAACATCATCCCTTCAATAAATTTATTCATATAAGGAAAATTGCAGTTTGTGGCTAAAGATATTGGATTATCATATCCTTCAAAAAGCCATCCCTGTGGATCTTTATCCGAAAATGCAAGCGGCCCAATGATTCGTTTCATTCCATGCCCGCGGGCCCAATCAGAAACGGCTTCTACAAGGGTTCTGAAAACCTCGTAATCTTCATAAGTTTCCAAAAAACAAAACCGTCCATCAGTGATTCCGTGTGATTCATTGTATTTATGGTTGATGATGCCCATAATCCTGCCAA
>DATITY010000069.1:0-57499 GCA_035467235.1 Draconibacterium sp.
CGACCTGCAACTTTTAGAAGAACGTCTGATTTGCTGACCTGTTTCGTACATCTCAAATTTCGGTAAATCTTCCAAAGTCATTTTATGAACTTCAAGGGCAATTTCCCTTGCCAACTGCCATATTTCGAGATTTTTGTAAGACATGGTCACTTGCCTCCTGCTGCTTGCTTTTGGCTTTTTTGCCTCTGGCATCCAGCTGATAATTTATTTTTTCAGTATTTCAATTCTTATTATTTAAATGCCAAAGGCTAGACGTCAGTGACCGAAGGCTAATGGCCAGTGGCTAGAAGCCGACGGCCAGCAGCTAGTTCAACATCTCCTGTCCCCCTGTTACCGGCACTGCCTGTCCGGTTTCATATTGCTGGTCGATGACGTAGAAAATGGCTTTGGCAACATCTTCTGCAGTGCAACCACGGCCAGCTGGAACCTGTGATTCATAAAACGCTTTTACATCGGCAATGGTTTTGGCTCCCGGAACTTTTCCTGCTTTCAGGTACTGCACAAACAAACCGTTTTCGGGGTCACTCCACAGCGGACCGTCAAAAAAATTACCCGGACAAATGCTGTTCACCTTAATATTGAAAGGCATCAATTCAAGTGCAAACGACTGAGTCAGACCAATTCCGCCAAATTTTCCGCCGGCATAAGCGAAGTTCTTATTACTCCCTTTCAAACCCGATTTCGAATTAATCTGAATGATGTCCATAAATATTCCGGGTTTGTATTTATGTTGCATTTTCATCACCTTCTGTGCGTATTTCGAACATAGAAAATAACCTGTGTAGTTGATTTTCGTCATTAGTTCGAAAGTGGATGCATCCATCTCGTCGAGACTACCGGCGCGTAAAATTCCGGCGTTTGAAATCATTACATCCAGTCCGCCAAAATGTAAAACCGTTTCTTTGACCAGATTTTCAACCGATTCGGCATCGCCAACATTTACTTTTATAAACTGAGCTTTATTTTTTGTTCCTTTTGAATTGATTTGACCGGCAAATTCTTTTCCCTTCTCTTCGTTCAAATCGGCAACAACAATATTCGCACCTTCGTTATGAAGAATTTCGGCAATCCCGGCGCCAAAACCTTGTGCTGCACCAGTTACCACAACTATTTTATTTTCTAGCCGACCCTGTGGTTTTCCTCCCAGCGAAACTTTTTTGCGGTAGTTTTCAACTTCCCAGTTTTCGATAAACGCAACTTGTTCGGGTGTCATGGGATGCTGACCTCCAAAGTTTTCCGACATCTCTGAAATCTGGCAGAAATCATTCACTAAATCTTTCAGATAATCTACAGAAGCCGGAGAATCTTCAGCAACAATTACACCTTCATTCTGAACAAAAATTACTTTCGGAACTGAACCCTTCCGGTTTCTAAAGTCGTCAATTTTTAATTTGGTCTCATCAATGATTGATTCTGCCGAACTGCTGTTTTCAATAAAAAGGTATTCCGACATGCAATATACCATTTGGTCGGGATTGAATGGTTTAGCAATTCCTCTGTCAAAAGTTTCTTTGCTTAAAATGAAATTTGCTACCCACGAACTATTGAATGCGGAAGCAATTTTCAGTTTCCCGTCGGAAAGTAACATTCGAAAAGCGGGTAAAACCCCGATTAACTTTTCGGAAACCTGAAGTTCTTTAATTTTTGGAAATACTTCAAATGTACTTTCCAACCTGGCTTTTACATCATTGTAAATCTGATGAATTTCTTCAACAGTATCGGCTGCAACAAAAATTCCATGGTTTTGAATCAGCACCACTTTTGGATCGTGATTAAATTTTGCGTTGTACTCTTCAATTTTTTCAGCAATGATTTTAAACAGAATGTATCCCGGATCGCAATAAGGAACATAAAGCACTACTTCACCAAAAATTTCACGGGATTTCTGTTCGGCCTGTTTACTGCACATCAAACCGTTTACCAGTGTCATGTGGGTATGTACCACAAAACTGTAGCTGAACAAATTGTGCAACGAAGTTTCCACCGAAGGGCGCAAACCGGAACCTGGATCAACACGGGCATTTAAAAGTGCATATTTTACCTGTTCTTCCCGGGTTGCCGGGTCTTCAGAAAACTGCCCGGTTGATATATCATTTAGTTTGGTACGGTCGAGCACACAAAATCCATTTTCTTCGATTGTGGCCAGGTTAATTCCGCTGGCTTTTATCCAGAGATGATCTTCGTTTTTATACGATGTGTTTCCACCGCCGGCAATTACGTACTCCTTTTTCTGTCCAAACCAACGCGAAACTTCTATTAATTCTTGTATTTCAGGTTTCATGGTTTTTATATTTTTCTATGTGATGTATGTGCCTATGTGGTTAAATCTGAGTGAACCACACAGACACATATGGACACAAAGTTTATTTATGCTTTTAAAAATTCTGCAATTACAGATTTCCCTAGTTCAATAAAGTATTCTTTATCAGCAATTTTGGCCTTTTTCCCTTTCAGGTAACCTTCTTTTCCGTTGACTAATAAATACTGATGAGCAGCAATAACCGCGGTACCTTCGTAATTAATTTGTTTTAATTCCTCGTCCAGTTCAACTCCACTGCGACAGGTAATTTTCATTGGATCAAGCTGCGGTGTATTGTGCTCGGTTCCAAAAGTGATAATAAAGCCGTTTTTATGAAACCATGTCACAAAATCTTTCAGAATATGAAAATCGTTCCGCCCGGGTATCAACTCAATGGAAAATACGTTGTTTTTGATTAATTCAGTCAGAAGTTTTTCCTTGTCGGCTTCAAAATCGGTGCAAACTCCTTTTGGGTCATCCAATAAAACAGGGTAACACGGTATTCCTCCGGCGTCAATAATTAAATCAATCACTTCTTCCAGAGAAAGAAAAGCTTTTGGATCTTCCGGAACAAACGCTGCACCACCTGATTTCAAAAGGTTTCCGCGGATTTCATTTTCCAGGGCAGCCACATTGTCAATCGGTGATTTTACCTCTTTCCCAGAAAAGATTTTCTGAAGAAGCGCCTTTCTTCCGGCTTCTGTTTCTTCCTTTTCAAAAACAGCAATCCTCACCGCCTGTGCAATGTGCCGCTCGCGGAACAGGTTTTTGGCCAGTTGTTTATGCAGTTCAACAGAATCGAACTGAATGTCAATCTCATTCTCAAACAAAAAATCATTCAGCTTTTTCACCATTTGGTATGTTTGACGGTTACTTTCTTCCTGCAAATCCTTAACTTTTTTGAATGATGAATCACTCATTTTTGCTGGTTGAAGTAATCCTTTTCCACTAAAATAGGTACGCCCTGGATTATTGGGATCGTTTACGCGAACTCCAGCTTCCTGCAAATGGTTTTGCAGCGCCATAAATTCGATGTTGAACAGCGGAAAGATTTTGTGTATCTGAGCCAGTTCAGCAAATTCATCGTAACCATCGGTGGTGTAAAAATCGTTGATTCCCAATACCGATACTCCTTCGTTTTTCGCCAACAGAAATGCCTGCTCAATACTTGAAAATGCACTGAACGAGTGTGGAGTGTGAATGTGCCCGTTAATATCTGGAATTTCCTTTACACCTTGATTTTCAGACTTTTCCAGTAACTCCTCTGAATTTGGATATGAAGTAAATATACTTTTGTTTGCTGCCATTTTTTAATTTGATTAATCGCATGCAAATTACGCAAAGTGTTTGAAAATGGCTGTCCTTTGGTATCCTGTTTTTCCAATGCTTCTACTAAAAACAAAAAATCGGGAACATCGCGAATATTTCGTTGTTACATAAATCAAACTTATAACAAACAATAATGAGCAAAACAATTTTGATGACTGCCTCAGTTCTGCTGGCCCTGGCAGTGGCAATCGGCGCTTTTGGCGCACACGGTTTAAAATCGCACCTTTCCGCTGAGATGATTCAGATTTATAAAACCGGCGTTGAATATCATTTTTATCATGGACTTGGATTATTGCTGATAGGTGTGATTGCAATTTCTTTTCCTTCGGAATATTTAAAATGGTCAGCCATTTTTCTGACGGTCGGTATTATATTATTTTCAGGTAGTCTTTACATTTTATCAATAACCGGAATCAAATGGTTAGGTGCAATAACTCCTTTTGGAGGTCTCAGTTTTATCGCCGGCTGGGTATTACTTTTTGTGGCTGTTTTAAAAAACTGACATTAACCAAGGTCCGTAAATCTTGTTAATGATTATTAAACAAGATGTTATCATGTTCCAAAACTTGGTGGGTTAAGGAAGTGTTAAAAATTATTTTATTACTATTGCCATGTTTTGTAATAAAAAAAAGTTTTGTACTTTGTGTACCCTAAAATAAAGGTATGATTAAAAAAACCATTTTTGTCTGTTTTTACCTATTGCTTTTAATAAATACGGTTCAGGCACAATACATAAATTCCGATTCATTGCATGTGTTGGAAGGATACGAACATGCAGTTTTGTTAACTGCACTTGATTCTTTTGAAGTATTTTCACCTGAGATATTACCCGAATATTTTACGCCGGGTTTAATTACAACAGGATATATTCTGTCAGGATTTTCTCTTCCGGCCACTGGCAAAGTAATTAGCCGGTTTGGCCCACGCTCGGGCAGAATGCACACCGGAACCGATATTAAAATGCTAAAGGGCGATACAATCTATGCAGCTTATGATGGAAAGGTAACCATGTCGAAATATTATCATGGTTATGGAAATATGGTGGTGCTTGATCATGGAAATCACCTGGAAACCTATTATTCACACCTCACAAAGTGCCTTGTTAAAACTGACAAATGGGTGAAGATTGGAGAACCCGTAGGTTTAGCCGGAGCTACAGGCAGGGCGACCACAACTCATCTACATTTTGAAATCAGGGAAAACGAAAAACCTTACGATTCCGAACTGGTTTTTGATTTTGAAAATGGAAAAACCAGAGAGGAAGTTGCCTATATTAATAATTTAGCAGCGCTTCATAAAGAATTAAAACCAAAAGGATATTCGGTTAACCAGCCTGTTTCTCAAAAATACGTGGTTCGCGCAGGTGATTCGTTGTACAAAATTGCGCGTTACACCAAAACAACTATCAGCACACTTTGTAAGTTAAATAATCTCACCGAAAACTCAATTTTGCAAATTGGGCAGGTGTTGCATATTTACTAAAAGAAATTTTTGAAGTTCCATCTGAACAGAGAACCGTTCATTCCATTTTAAACACGGATAGAACGGTTCTTTTTTTTAAATAATTACACATAGTCATACCATGACTTTGAGTTATAGTAAGACTAAAAAATAACGGATTAAAACTCAACCGGCATCAGATATTTAACCGGAACAGATTTTCCCCGTTGTTTGCCGGGAGTCCAGTCTTTCATTTCTGAAACAATGGTAACAGCTCCCTTTCCAACTCCTTCGTTGTCTTGTTCAACAATTTTAATATCGGTTACTTTTCCTTTTCCATTCACCGTGAAAGCTACTTTTCCTTTTCCTTTTATTCCTTTTTCCTGAGCCAGTTTTTGCTGCATTTCAAATACAAAACTACTCAACGCTTCTGAACCACCCGGATACTGGGGCAAATCTTCCACAACATAAAAAACTTCTTTGTCTCCAATTTTAGCTACTGGAGGAGGTGGTGGCGGTGGTGGAACCAATTTGTCCTTACCCCCTTTAGCTTTTGGCGGCTGAGAAAATAGTGTTCCGGGGCCAAGTAAAATAACTGCATCTTTCAGAACATATTTTTTATAAAACGCCCCTTCTTTCAACTCCCCTGAAGTAATTTGAGTGTAATGTTCCACCAATGTTTCTTTCCCCACAAACGATAAAACAATACTTGATTTTTCCGGAACTTCCAATTCAAACTTTCCATTCGAATCGCTTACTGTTCCAACAGTTGAACCTTTAATTACAATTGAGGTCCCCGGGAGTGCTTCATTTGCTTCATCTAAAACCAATCCCACAATTTTAACCGTTTTTTCAGCAGGAGCAGTTTCGTTTGAGTCTTTTTGAACTTGATTCGAAACTTCATTTGACAGGTAATTGGGTTCGGCAAATGCAAATAGCAGCAGCGCAATAGCGGGCAGTGCCCAAGCAAATTTTATCCGCCGGCTGGCGGACGTTTTCTTTTTTGTCATCATTTTAAATCGATTTGTGTTAAGGGCAAAATTCAGGTTGTTGGTAATTCCAATAATCTGCATGCCCATCAACTGGTTAATTAATAACGCCTGGTACCGTGCCACACTGTGGCCCTGCGCAAGGACACCCTGATCGGCCAGATACTCGTGGTTTTGTTTAATCGCATGTTCAAAGAACCAAATAAATGGATTGAACCAAAAGATGACTGTTAACAGTTCTATAAAAAGCAGGTCGAACCAGTGGAACTCGCGAATGTGCACTTTTTCGTGAGAAAGAATTTCCGGCAGGCTGGCCTGTGTGTGAAATTTCGGATTGATAAAAACAATATTGAAAAACGAAAACGGCAATCCGTATTTTTCGTTCTCCACAATTCGGATTCCATCAAGCGATTTAATCCGGCATTTAAACATTAAATGAATAAGAATAACAGTTTGGGTAAGCAACCGAATGAGAAAAATGGCTGTTCCTGTGATATAAATTGTCAGAATAATGTTCCTCCAGCCAAAATTTTCGTTTGTTTCAGAAACTTCAGATTGAACAGGCTGAATGTTTTTAAAAGTATCGTTCAGCGCCTGGAAAATAGTTGTGTTTTTTTCTGGTTCAACCAAAACAGAATAATGAAGCGGAAAAAGAGACAATAAAACCGCCGAAATTAAAGCAAACAAAAGAAACCAGCGGTTGGCCCGGTAAAATGTTTCGTTTCTCAGAAAAGTCCAGTAAACGATATAAAGAAGAGTGATTCCGGCAGAGGCACGTGCAAGAAATTCAAATAATGTTTCCATGGCTATTCCCTATTTTCGGTATTGTTTAATTCCAGTTCAGCAGCTTTCAGAATTTCTTCGAGATCTTTTATGCCGAGATTGTTTTCTTTGGCAAAAAATGTGGCCATTTTCGGGAACGAACCGTTGAAATAATCGCTCAGCAGCGATTTAAACTGAAAGCCTGTGTATTCCTTCTTACTGATTAAAGGTGAAAACAGTTTTACGTTTCCTATTTTTTTACAGGTTACAAATCCTTTTTTTTCAAGAACCGTAAGAACCGTGGCAACCGTTGTATAAGCAGGTTTGGTATCTTCAAATTTATCGACAATATCTTTTACAACTCCTTCTTTTAAATCCCAAAGAATTTGCATGATTTGTTCTTCAGCTTTTGTAAGTGATTTTATTTTTTCTGACATGATTAATTTCTTAGAGTACCTTTTACAAAAATTGTCTGAAATAATTTCTACTACAAATATAGTAACTGAATTATTGAATTGCAACTATTTTTGTAATAATTTTACTATATTTATAGTAATAATTTTCTTGCTGTAAAAAAAGCTGCCTGAAATAACAAGGCAGCTAATTGTTTTTATGGCTTTTATTAATTATTTACTCCCCATTCAATTTGTGTTTCACCCAGAGAAATTTCGCTAATATTATATGCATAATTAGAACTGTTACCTTCCGCATCGTATGAAAATGCGTTTAACTGCAACCGATAAGTTTCACCATTTTCCGCGGCTTTACTCCAGTATCCCGAATTTGAAGAACTGGTTACCGAATATTTGTTAACATCTCCTTTAACGCTGTATCCATTGAAAATAAGTTTGTCGTCAAGATCAAACATTTTAACAACGTAACCATCAGCATCGGGTATATCGGCCCATTCCAATTCCAGAGTTACAGGTGTTCCGCTAAACTTTACTTTGGTAAACTCCGGAATATCAAGTCCATCATAACTCAAAACATCAGGTACCTGCAATGTTTCACCATCTCCTCCCTGAATACTGAATGCATAACTTCCTTCAACAGGTGCGGTAGTTTTATAATCAGAATCAGCAGGTTCCTTTGCAAAAGTATAAATTGAACCAGTATAATTTTCAAGTTCAACAACGCCTCCGTTATTCGGTAATGTTACGGTAACCCCCAACACAGTTTGGTTGGCATATGCAAAATATGCATTTGCTGATCTTACCTCACCATCGAACTTCTTGTTTATCACGTAAATATCTGTTAAAACTTCAAGTTCTTCTTCAAAATCATTACACGAAACAAACGCTGTGCCTGTTAACAGTACCATTAAGATAGTTCTAAAAATTCTGCTTGTTTTCATTTTTCTAATGTTACTCAGTTTTAAATTTTCTATTGTATTAATTGTTTATATATAAACGGATAAAACCGTTAATGAATATAAGATGAATAATAAAAGTAAAGGTTGCGCACCAAAATAAAATTAATTATGCCTTTTTAAAAGAAACCTGTATTGATGGAGTTGCCAAATTCCAACCCACATTCATTTTAGCTATTATTTACGAATTGAATGATTTCCTTTAAAATGTAATCCGCTGTTTCAACATTATAAACATTTGGGAAAGTGAGTGTAAGTTTATGATTCATTTCCTTTAGTTTTCCGTTTCCTGATTTTTGTATGTACTGAACTATTTTCATGAATTCTGCCGACTGGTAAAACTTCGATTGCTGGTTGGAAACAAAATAACAAATCATGTTTTTGTTTTTCAGAATGATTTTTTCCATGCCCAGTTCGATGGCTTTCCAGCGCAACTGAACCACTTCGAGCAGTTCGTTACTTTCCTGCGGCATCTTTCCAAACCGGTCGATTAATCCGGTTTTAAATATCTTCAATTGTTCTTCGTTTTCGAGGTTATCCAATTCGCGGTAAAGTAACATTCGCTCCGAAGTTCCTTTTATGTAATCATCCGGAAATAGCAATTCAAGGTCGGTATCAATCTGGCAGTCGTTCACATAATTCAGTTTCAGGAATGCCTGAGTTTGTTGATTATCTAACTCATCATCAAAAATTCCTTTAAATTCTTCCTGTTTCAGCTCCTGAACTGCCTCACTCAGAATACGGTGGTAAGTTTCAAAACCAATGTCGGCAATAAAACCGCTCTGTTCGGCGCCCAGCATATTTCCTGCGCCCCGGATATCGAGGTCCTGCATGGCAATGCTGAATCCGCTGCCTAAATCAGAAAACTCTTCGATTGCTTTTAACCGGCGGCGCGCATCGGCATTTACTGATGAAAGAGGCGGAGTAATCAGATAACAGAATGCTTTTTTATTTGAACGCCCTACCCTGCCGCGTAACTGATGTAAATCGCTTAATCCGAAGTTTTCAGCATGATTGATTATAATGGTGTTGGCATTCGGAATATCGAGCCCCGATTCAATAATTGTAGTAGCAATCAATACATCGAAATTACCGTTGATAAAATCGAGCATCACTTTTTCCAGTTTTGGTCCGTCCATTTGTCCATGACCAACTCCGGTTTTTATTCCCGGCACAATTTTTTTTAAAGTGGCTTCCACTTCATAAATATTTTGTACCCTGTTATGAATAAAAAAAACCTGTCCGTTTCGATCCACTTCATAAGTAATTGCTTCGCGAATCAACTGCTCATTAAACCCGTGAACTTCGGTAGTAATCGGATATCGGTTAGGAGGTGGTGTTTGTATAATCGATAAATCGCGGGCACCCATGAGTGAAAACTGCAAAGTACGCGGAATTGGTGTCGCTGTCAAGGTTAGCGAATCGACATTTACTTTAAACTGTTTTAGTTTTTCTTTAACCGAAACGCCAAACTTTTGTTCCTCATCTATTACAAGAAGTCCCAGATTTTTAAACTTGACATCTTTGCTAACCAACCTGTGCGTTCCAATTATTATATCAATTTTTCCTTCTGAAAGCTCTTTTAATGTTTGCTTTGCTTCAATTGCCGATTTTAAACGGCTGACATATTCAATTCTTACCGGAAAATTCTCGAGCCGCTCTGAAAAAGTTTTATAATGCTGAAGCGCCAGAATCGTAGTAGGCACAAGGATGGCAACCTGTTTACTGTCGGCAACTGCTTTAAAAGCAGCCCGAATCGCCACTTCTGTCTTTCCAAAACCTACATCACCACAAACCAGTCTATCCATTGGAATTGATTTTTCCATGTCCTGTTTAACTGCAATCGTCGCTTTTTCCTGGTCGGGTGTGTCTTCGTAAATAAACGACGCTTCCAGCTCGGTTTGCATGTAAGTATCTGGTGAAAAAGCAAAACCTTCTTCACTCCTGCGCCGGGCATAAAGTGCAATTAATTCTTTGGCAATATCTTTTACTTTGGCTTTTGTGCGGCTTTTCAGTTTTTGCCACGCTCCGCTACCAAGTTTATTAATATTAGGCTCGGTTCCCTCTTTCCCCTTAAATTTCGAAATGCGGTGCAGTGAATGAATGCTTACCAGCAGTGAATCGTTGTCTTTGTAAACCAGGCGAATGGCCTCCTGCATTTTCCCGTTAACCTCGGTTTTTACAAGCCCTGCAAATTTTCCGATTCCATGATCGATGTGTACCACATAATCACCCTGATGCAGCATATTCAATTCTTTCATCGATAAGGCCTCGCGCTCGGCTTTCCGGCTTTTTAATTTAAACCGGTGATAACGTTCAAAAATCTGGTGATCCGTGTAACAGCAGAATTTCAAGTCGTGGTCAATAAATCCTTCGTGCAAAATAAAACTGACCGGATTAAAGTTCACACTTACTTTTGTATCCTGAAAAATAGACTGCAACCGCTCAATCTGTTTTTCCTGATTTGAAAGAATAAATATTTCGTATCCGATTTTACTGAATTCGGAAAGATTTTCGCACAGTAATTCAAAATTTTTATTGAAGACGGGTTGCTTTGAATTGGAAAAATCGAATCTTCTTGTGGGTTCAAATGCCAAATCGGTTCCTAATTCAAAGATTGTATTTTGAAACATCTGAGATTTTAAAATCTGTCCGGTAATAATATCATCCTGAATATTTTCCTCATTTGCTTTTGAAAGTATGGTTTGGCGGTGAATATCGGTAACGTGATCGAAAAACTGGTTCAGGTTATTTCCAAACCAAATGTTACCTGTTTGAAGAAATCCTGTGAACGAAACGCGATTTCCATCAATACTTCTGTTTTGAATGTTTGGAACAATGGTAATATTTTCAAGAGTTTCTTTAGAGATCTGATTGTCGATATTAAAACTACGAATCGATTCAACCTCTTCTCCAAAAAAATCGAGCCGGTAAGGATCCTCATTCGAAAACGAAAATACATCGACAATACTTCCACGCACCGAAAACTGGCCGGGTTCATAAACGAATTCAACCCGCTCAAAACCATATTCGTACAGAAATTCGTTGATAAAATCGGTCGAAATTTTGTCTCCTTTTCTGATTCCCAGGGTATTGATTTTCAACCCGGCCTGCGAAATTACGGTTTCAACCAACGCTTCGGGATACGAAACAATAATGTAAGGTTTTTCATTCAGCGAAATCTTATTCAATACTTCGGTGCGCTGAACAATATTTTCCTGTTCGGGTTGCCCGTATTGAACCGAGCGTTTGAATGATGATGGAAAAAACAGCGTGCTTTCGGTTAATCCGAGATTGTTTAAATCGTCGTAAAAATATGCTGCTTCTTCCCTGTCATTCAGTAAAATAATAAAGCTTTTTGCAGATTTTTGAAAAAGATTGGCGAGGAGAATGGTTTTGGAAGAGCCAATAAGCCCCTTCAGGTGAATTTTTTCACCCGGGGGGGTATTCAACATTTCAATGATTTTTTTGAAATTTTTCTGCCCCTGAAAATATTTTAGAAACTGCCCCGTTTGCAAGTTCTGAATTTTGGGCAAAGATAAAGGTTTTGCTATTTTAATGTTCCTGAAGAATGAAATAAAAAAAGGAGCAAAAATTGCTCCTGAAATATCTTATCCTGAAAAGTTCACCAAATTATTTTGTGTTTTCCTTCATATGATACACTACCTTTAAATTGCCTGTTTTTGTAAGAACTGCAAATTCATCAACAATAGTCTCCATTTCCCCATCGCCATTGAAATCTCCGTTTGCTCTAACCCGCAGGAAAGCAAAAGGATTGGCCAGTTCCATAATTTCGTTCTCTGGTTCTACTTTAAATGTTAAAATTCTTGACAGGTTTCCTGAAGGTGTAATTTTTATTATTTCAACTCCAGTCAGATTGTAACTATTTATTACACCATTCACTTTGATTAACAACGTTAACTCAAAATCTTCAACTTTTGATGACTCGACCTGAGCAATACTGTTAAAAGAAACAAACACCCCGTTTACAAATGCCAAAAGAAAAATTAATCTAAATGTTTTCATTTTATTAATTTAAATTTTGGGCTTGTAAACTGAATGTAAAACTATCTAATATTCCTGATGAAACTTAAAACCTCCTCAGTATCTTTTTCAACATTCACCTGTTCATTTTTATAGACAATTTTCCCATTTTTATCGATAATAAAGGTCCAGCGGCTGGCAGAAACATCCCGAATAAGATCAAAACTCTTTCCATCGATTTCGCGGGTAATTTTGCCGCCATCGCGCAATGGTACGCCAAACAATTTGGCAATTTCCCCCGTTTTGTCAGACAGAAGAGTAAAGTTGAGATTTTCAGCTTTTTTGAAAAGTTTTAATCCTTCAACGTTATCGCCGCTAACGCCAACCACCACAGCGTCGGCAGAAGTAATTTCCGTTTGCATATCGCGGTATGCGCAAGCTTGCTTAGTACAACCACCGGTCATTGCCGCCGGAAAGAAATAAATCACAATGTATTTTTTACCTATGTAACTGTTTAAATCCCATGAATTTCCATCATCGGCAACCGCTGTGAATGCAGGCGCCTTATCACCAACAGATAAAACTTTTGTGCTTTGAGCAACGGAAACCATTGCCAGTGCCAATATCAGAACAGAAGAAAAAACTACTCGTTTCATATATTTTTAATTTAATTGATGATAGTAAAACGGTGTTTTTAGCGAAATGTTTAGCATTTATTTTTTGTGGTTTTTAAGACATTAAAAATCAATTCATTTTTTTAACTTTAAGCCAAACGATGGGTTATGGGACATGCTTACAAATATCGTTGCAACCACTGTGGATTCGAAGAAAATTTCAACGAAGGGCACGGCTTTCTGGTGCACTCGCAAACGCTTAGCCAGTATTTAAAACAAAGCAAAAAACTATTTCATTACAAAACCCACCAGGCATTGAAAAAGCTGGCGGCCACATCGGATGAACTCTTCCTGAAATCAGGGTTTCAGATTTACAAATGCCCGAAATGCAAAACGCTGCACGACAAAAAAGAAGTGGTTATTTATAACGACGATACACCTGTTTACCGCAGCGAATTCAGATGCAGCGCCTGTCGAACGCGGTTAAAACTCACCAACATTCACCGGCTCAAAAAAGCGGTGTGCCCCAAATGCGGGAAACGCACTTTTCAGAAAGAGAAGCCAAACACTTTTTTTCAGCACTAAAAATCGACAGCCAATCCTTTTGCAAGGTCGGTAAACAAGCGATTCTGCGGAAACTTTTGGGCGAGAACCTGAAAATGCTCCCTGCCTTTTTCGGGTTGCTTTTCGATTTTGGTATAAATCCTGCCCAGAAAGTAATGTGCCAGAGTGGAAACAATCAAATCTTCCCCGGCACAATACCGGGTGAGTTTCATGATTAAATCAGCCTTTTTTTCTGTTTTTTTTGAAAATGAAAATGGATTTGCATGTTCGGAGTATTGAAGTAAAATAACATACAAATCAAACAACTTTTGTTGATCTGCAGGGATTACAATTTTCTCTTTTTGCAGTAATTCCAACTGTTTCTGGACATCAGACCGTACAAAAAAAGCGTTCAAGTAATTTTTTTGTTTTACCTCGAAACGCATTTGATACGAAAGTCTGATGAGTTCGGTGATTTTTTTGTTTGTACTATTTCCGGGCGTTTCCGCCAGTTGATCGAGCAGAAAATTCAGGTTTTGAGCATCGGTTTTAGTGCGCGACAAACTGTATTTCCACCAGAACAAATCAAGTTTCAGCACACTGAAATAGAACGGATCAATTTCTTTTCGGCTGGCTTCAAGCAGTTTCTCAGCCTCTGTAAACTGCTGGTTGTAAATCAGGCTGAAAATACGTTCGGCAGATGAATCACGCTGAGCAGAGAAAGTTTCAGGTAAAATCGATACCAAAAATAAAAGTGATAAAATGATTCGGTATTGCATTACAAATGATGGATTTTACCGGGCATGATTTTTTAACATATACTGCATCCCGAAATGTGGGATTCCATCCTCCAAATACATTTCAGTTACAATCTCGAAACCCAGATTCTCATAGAATTTTTGCAGGTAACTCTGTGCACTGATTTTTATTTTTGTTGCTCCCAACTCATTTATGATATAATTTTTTGCCACTTCCATCAACTCAATTCCCAAACCTGTTCCGCGTTCGCTTTCTTTCACAATCACCCTGCCAATTGAAAAATCAGCGAAACGGGTTCCTGGTTTTAGGATGCGGGCGTAAGCAACTGTTTTCCCTTCCTTTTTATGAAACAAATGAATTGCATCTTTGTCGAGTCCATCCAAATCATTGTAAATACAATTCTGTTCAACTACAAATATTTCGGAACGGAGCTGGAGAATATCGTATAATTCATTGGCTGTTAAGTCTGTAAATGTTTTGGTTTCGAACTTCATCACGTTGTTGGTTATAGAAACATATTCACCACTAAAATAACCCCCAATCCGGCAACAGCAATAATCGTTTCCATCACTGTCCACGATTGCAGCGTTTGTTTTTCTGTCATTCCGAGGTATTTTCCCACCAGCCAAAAACCGCTGTCGTTTACATGCGAAGCGATTGTTGCACCCGACGCGATAGACAAAACAATGAGCGCCAGTTGTGGTTCGGATAAATCAAAAACGCCCAGAGCCGGGGAAAGAATACCGGCAGCCGTAATCATGGCTACCGTCGCTGAACCTTGCGCAAGCCTCACAACTGCGGCCAATAACCATGCAAGTACAATTGGCGGTAAAGCTGAATCTGCAAGCGATTCGGCCATGATTTTTCCGATGCCGCTGTCAACCAAAACCTGTTTCAGCACACCGCCGGCACCGGTTATCAGGATAATAAGCCCGGCAGGAGCAAGTGCTTTGTTGCTTAACTGCAAAATTTTCTGTTTGTTCATTCCGCGTCTCAGGCAAAAAATTACCGAAAGCAAAGTGGCAATAATCAAAGCCGAAAATGGGTGGCCGATAAATTCAATGGCATCGGTAAACATCGATTTGGCAACAATTTCCTTCTGCACAAGCACTCCTGTCAACGTGTTAAAAAGAATCAGCATCAGCGGCACCGAAATCAAAAAAGCAATGATTCCAAACGGAGGCAAGTTGTTTTTATCATATTCCGTTTCACCTGAATCCAAAAATTCAGTTGGTGCGGTTACATATATTTTTTTTGAAATATAATTTCCCCAAATTGGTCCGGCCAGAATCGCAACCGGAAAACCGACGATGATTCCCCAGAAAATAACCCAGCCCAGCGGGACCTGTATGATATCGGCCACAGCCACCGGCCCCGGTGTTGGCGGAACAAAACTGTGGGTAACCGCAAGTCCGGCCAACAGCGGAATACCATAATAAAGCAGCGATTTTTTTGAGTCACGTGCCAATGCATAAACAATTGGCACAAGAATGATAAATCCTACATCGAGAAAAACCGGGATGGCTACCAGAAATCCGCTGATTACCATTGCCCAGGGAGCGCGTTTCTCTCCAAATTTTTTCAGCAGGTAACGTGCCAGCGATTCAGCCCCACCCGAGCTTTCGAGCAACTGACCGAAAATTGCGCCGAGCCCGACTACTGTTGCCACAAAACCGAGTGTTCCGGCCATTCCATTTTGTATCGATTTTGTGATTTCCGTTAACGGCATTCCTGTGGCAATTCCTACATAAATCGCGGTAATCAGCAGGGTAATAAAAGCGTTGACTTTCAGTTTCAAAACCATAAACAGCAGCAATCCAACCGCTGAAACAACAATAAATATGAGAAATGGTGTTGACATTAAAACTCGAATTTAATTTGAATGATAAAGTTAGAAATTGAGACGGGTTGTACAATAGTTAAGTTAGGTCACTTTTTCTTCCCGATTTCACGCGAACCGGCACCTTTTTCAATTTCCACATTCAAATCTCCAAGTTCAGTTCGGGCTTCTTCAACCAACATCATAATTTCGGCTGCTTTTTCAGGATAATACTCAATTACGTTAAATTGTTCTCCGGGGTCGCGCATCATATTGTAAAGTTGAGGTTTTTCAACATTTTTATTTATTCGTGGACCACCGTGTCCATCGATACCAGGTTTTGAATCGTAGGATGCCCAGGTATGTGGCAAAACCAGTTTCCAGTTTCCTTTGCGTAAAGCGTTTAGGTTATTTTTTCCATAGTAAAAGAGAATGCTTTCCCGTGGATGTGCGTCAGGATTCCCTTTCCAGAGTTCGGTAATGTCAGTTCCATCAATTTTTAATTCAGGTAATTCTGCACCTGCAATTTTTGCAAAACTCGGAAGAATATCCACAGCACAACCCAACTGATTGCAAATGGTTCCTGGGGGAGTTTTTCCCGGCCATTTAATAATAAACGGAACCCGCTGTCCACCTTCCCAACTGGTAGTTTTCCCTTCGCGCAACCCGCCCGCCGAACCTGCATGGTTACCGTAATTCAGCCACGGCCCGTTGTCGGTGGTAAAAATGAAAACTGTATTATCAGCAATTTCGTTGGCTTGCAATGCTTTTTCAATTTCGCCCACGCTCCAATCGATTTCCATCATCACATCACCATAAAAACCCTGTTCGCTTTTCCCGCGAAATTTATCGGAAACTCCCAACGGAACATGCCCCATTGTGTGCGGAACATACAAAAAGAAAGGCTTACCGGCATTCCGGTTGATAAAATCAACCGCTTTTTCGGTGTACAATGTTGTAAGTTTGTCCTGTCCTTTCAGGTCGGTGATAAATTCGGAAGGTTCATTTCCGTTCATTAAAGGTAGCGGGGGAAAGGAGTTTCTTCTGTTTTCTGCGGTCAATGGATTTCCAACATCGTCGAGCGGCCACATATCATTTGAATAGGGCAATCCAACATATTCGTCGAATCCATTTTGCATCGGAAGAAATTCCTTGTGATGGCCCAAATGCCATTTTCCGAAAATTGCTGTTGCATAACCTTTTTCTTTCAGCATTTCGGCAATGGTAGTTTCGTTTGGATTAATGCCGACTGTATCAGTTGGAAATAATGCCCCTGAAATTCCAATCCGGTTTGGATAACATCCGGTCAGCAATCCGGCACGCGAAGCACTGCAAACAGGCTGAGCCGAATAGAAATTGGTAAAACGCATGCCCTGACTGGCCATTTTGTCGATGTTAGGGGTCTGGTACCCGGTAGCGCCATAACAACCGGCATCACCGTATCCCATATCGTCGATAAAAACCAGAACAAAATTGGGTGGATTAACGGATTTATCTTGTTGTTTGATTTTGGATGTACAAGCGAATATTGTAAACATTAAACCGACTGAAATGAAAATGGATATTGATTTCATAATAGATTTGATTTTTCGTTATTTATTTCAGTGATAAACAAAAAAAAACCTTTTTGCTGAAAGATAAGCAAAATTAAAGTATTTCAGAGTCTCAGTTTCTTCGGATAGTCTGGAAACGACTTCTTTGCAGAACAATCTTCCGTAATGAATTTGTATCTTCAAAACAAAAAATGAAAACAACATTATTCCTGTTATTTGTAATTTTAATATTTGTTTCCGGTTGTTCCCCAAAACAGAAAAAAGAAGAAAGACAGAACTTTTCTCATTTATATCAGAAAGCCACAGGAAAGCCACAAACTTTGGTTTTTGCAAGCTATAAAACCACCATGATTGCCAATGGTAAAGATGAAGCGCTGTTACGGATAAGCACTGTTGACAGTACCGGGATGGAATTGATGGATGCACAATTGTCATTTGATATTTTGCTGAAAGGTGATGCTTTGGTTACAGAAATTGATGGGTCTTCACCTGAATTGGTTTCGAAAACAGATACAATGACTGTTTGGGAATCGAAACTGGAGAATGGGATAAAAAAGTTGAAACTGAAGGCTGGTAAAACTTCCGGAATTATTAATGTTGAAGTAAAAACCGGGGGGTTGTGGCCTGCTTCTCACGAAATACATTCTATTCCCGAAGAAGTTGTTTTATTGTCGCCAAAACCGGAACAAATCAAATCATCTTCAAATATTTCACTAAAAATGATTGGCGCCGACATCTCGTTTCTTCCTCAACTTGAATCGCGCGGAATGAAGCTTTTTGATAACGGAGTTGATAGTGATGCCATTGAAATTTTGAAAAATCATGGATTGAATTACATTCGCCTACGCATTTTTGTGAATCCCGAAAATGAATCGGGATATTCGCCAAAACAGGGATTTTGTGGATTGGACAGCACCCTGAAAATGGCTAAACGTGTAAAAGATGCAGGATTAAATTTACTGCTCGATTTTCATTACAGCGATACCTGGGCCGATCCACAGAAACAGTTTAAACCAAAAGCATGGGAAGGACTGAATTTTAAGGAACTGACAGACACTCTAAAAGATTACACAAAAACTGTTTTGCTGAAGTTAAAGGAACAGGGTACTTTGCCCGACATGGTTCAGGTGGGTAATGAAATTAACCACGGAATTGTCTGGCCTGAAGGACACATTTCAAACCTTGATAATCTGGCTGAATTGTTAAAAGCAGGAGTAAAAGCCGTGCGCGAAGTTGATCCTTCGGTTACTGTAATGATGCATCTTGCTTTGGGAGGACAAAATGAAGAATCGGTGTTTTGGTTTGATAATATGATTGCACGCGGGGTTGAGTTCGATATCATCGGATTATCGTATTACCCGCGCTGGCACTGCACCCTCGACGACCTGAATTTCAATATGAGGGATTTGATTGCACGTTACCAAAAAGATGTAAACGTGGTTGAGTACAGCGCTTTTAAACGCGAAGTTCACGATTTGGTATTTAACCTGCCCGACAACCGCGGAAACGGAACCTGTATCTGGGAACCGCTGAATACCTGGAGCCGGATTTTTGACAGGCAGGGAAATTCACTTCCGGAAATCAAAATTTATGACGAGATGAACCAGAAATATCTTCGAAAGGAATAATTTGTTCTTCAAATAAAATTCGCCTCTTTCAGCAATACTTCCATTTCCTGTTGAACTTCTTTTGCTGCTTCACCTGCTTTTTGGGCAAAATCTTCGCCGTTTGAGGCATAAATAATTCCGCGTGACGAGTTTACCAGAAGGCCACATTGGCTGTTCATTCCGTTTTTAGCTACTTCCTGTAAACTGCCTCCCTGTGCACCAACACCGGGAACCAGCAGAAAATATTCAGGAACAATTTGCCTGATTTCCTTTAACTTTTCAGCTTTTGTGGCACCAACTACGTACATCATATTCTCTGATGTACCCCAGTTTTGCGAAGTTTTCAAAACGTTTTCAAAAAGTTGATCTCCTGATTTTTCGTCTTTTAAATACTGAAAATCAGCAGCACCTTTGTTGGAAGTTAACGCAAGCAGAATCACCCATTTATCCAAATAAGTCATAAAAGGTTTTACCGAATCTTCGCCCATGTAAGGAGCCACGGTAACCGCATCGAAATCCATTTTTTCGAAAAAGGCACGGGCGTATAAATTCGATGTATTTCCAATATCACCACGTTTGGCATCGGCAATCAGGAACAAATCGGGGTATTTTTCGCGAACATAATGAACCGTTTTTTCAAGACTTTCCCATCCTTTTGAACCCTGACTTTCGTAAAAAGCAAGATTAGGTTTGTAAGCAACTGCATATTCAGCGGTTGCATCAATGATTTCCTTGTTAAAAACAAAAATGGGGTCCGAAGTATCCAAAAGATGTTTTGGAATGATTAAAATATCCGTATCCAGTCCCACGCAAAGGAAACTGCGTTTTTTTTGTATCTGTCCGAAAAGTTGTTGCTGGTTCATAATAATTATATTTCAGTTTCTTTCAGCCTTTCAGCATTTTCCTCAATCATTAGTTTTTCGATAATTTCATCGATTTCGCCGTTGATAATTGCCTGTAAATTATACATAGTTAAATTGATACGGTGATCTGTGACCCTTCCCTGCGGCCAGTTGTAGGTGCGGATTTTTGCCGAGCGGTCGCCGGTGGAAACCATAGTTTTACGTTTCGATGAAATTTCGTCGAGGTATTTCTGGTGTTCCAATGCATATATCCTTGAACGTAACTCAATCATTGCCTTGGCAAGGTTTTTCAATTGCGATTTTTGATCCTGGCAGGTAACCACAATTCCGGTTGGCATGTGCGTTAACCTGATGGCGGAATAAGTTGTATTCACCGATTGTCCGCCGGGACCTGATGAACAGTAAGTATCTTTTCTGATATCACTTTCTTTTAAATCGATATCGAATTCTTCGGCCTCGGGTAAAATCGCAACTGTTGCAGCCGAGGTATGAATGCGCCCCTGTGTTTCAGTTTGCGGAACCCTTTGCACCCGGTGTACTCCTGACTCATATTTCATTATACCATAAACATTCTCGCCGGTAATTGTTGCCACAATTTCCTTGAAACCGCCCGAAGTTCCTTCACTGATGTTGGTAACTTCAAGCCGCCAGCCTTTTCTTTCGCAAAATTTCGAATACATTATGAAAATATCACCTGCGAAAATACTTGCCTCATCACCGCCAGTTCCGGCACGAATTTCCAGAATACAGTTTTTACTGTCTTCGGGATCTGCGGGTACAAGCAGAAATTTAATCTCATTTTCCTTCTCCGGAATCCGGATTTCAGCCAATTCAATCTCTTCGAGTGCCATTGCGCGTAAATCCTCGTCAGATTCCTGGTTAAGAATTTCTCTGCCAGATTCAATGCTGTCAACTAAATTTTTATATTCACGAAAAACCCCAACCAGTTTCTCCAGATTTTTATATTCCTGGTTTAGTTTTACATACCGCTTCATATCTTCCATGATTGCGGGATCGATAATTTGTTGCTGAACCTCTTCGAAACGATGTCTTATCGCCTCGTATTTTTCAAGTAATGCGTATTGTGCCATTTTATGTTGTTTTGAATGTATTAATTAAGATGGAATTTAAAAATGTGGCATTCTTATTTTGTTTACCGACAGCCACTTATTGACAAACTACATTGAAAGCAGCTAATAGAAAAAGGTTCCTTTATCCGTCTTAATTGTGAGTTTTTTCCCTTCAAAATGTTCAACCCTTCCAATGATTTGTGCATCGATATTGAATGATTTCGAAATGGAAATAATTTCTTCGCCTATTTCAGGTTGGGAATAAATCTCGAAACGATGACCCATGTTAAAAACCTTGTACATCTCACTCCATGCTGTACCCGACTGTTCCTGAATAATTCTGAAAAGCGGCGGAACAGGAAACATATTGTCTTTTATTACGTGCACATTATCAACAAAATGCAGTACTTTCGTTTGTGCACCACCTGAACAATGAATCATTCCCGAAATCTGACTTCTGAATTTATCCAGCACTTTTTTAATCACCGGGGCGTAAGTCCGGGTTGGAGATAAAACCATTTTCCCAGCATCAATTCCAAGTTCTTTAATTGTATCAGTGAGTTTGTAATTTCCTGAATATACCAGTTCTGCCGGGACTTCCGAGTCGAAACTTTCCGGATATTTTTCGGCCAGGTATTTTGCAAAAACATCGTGACGGGCCGAAGTAAGTCCGTTGCTTCCCATTCCTCCGTTATATTCGGTTTCATAAGTGGCTTGTCCTGATGATGAAAGTCCGATAATCACATTTCCTGCAGCAATTTTATCTTCTGAAATTACATCTTCAAGTTTCATTCGACAGGTAACTGTGGAATCGACAATGATGGTACGAACCAAATCGCCTACATCGGCGGTTTCTCCACCGGTTGAATAAATACTTATTCCCAGTTCGCGCAATTTTGAGAGAAGTTCTTCGGTTCCGTTAATGATAGTTGAAATTACTTCGCCGGGAATATTGTTTTTATTGCGTCCAATGGTTGACGAAACCAGGATATTTTCAGTTGCTCCAACGCAAAGCAGGTCGTCAACATTCATAATCAGGGCATCCTGTGCAATTCCTTTCCAAACTGAAAGATCACCGGTTTCCTTCCAGTACATGTATGCCAGCGACGATTTTGTTCCGGCTCCGTCGGCATGCATTATATTGCAGTATGAAGAATCGCCACCCAGAATATCGGGAACAATTTTGCAAAATGCCTTCGGAAAAATCCCTTTATCGACATTTTTAATAGCTTCGTGTACATCTTCCTTCGATGCCGAAACTCCTCTTGCGCTGTATCTTGATTCAATAACCATTCACCATCCTCATTAAAACCGGTGCAAAATTAACATTTTAAATTCAACTAAAATAAAAAATGGAAAGCCATATAAATTTGACTTTCCATGTTCTAATCATCCGATGATTAAAACTTTTTTAGTCATCTGATGAATATCAATAAAGTGAAAATCAGACATCGGATGACTAAGAATGCAGCTAGGCATACAAAAACCGTTTAATTTTTTTTGTTGGCGTTTTTTCAAAGGGATCGGGTTGCAAAATAACCTGCTGAATTCTTGAAAACTTATTCACTTCTTCGTTCACTTTTTTCTGAATTTCCTTTAAAATTTCTTCCGATTTTTCGTGAATATAAAGTTGTGCCTCCGATTTCATGTGCCTGAAATTACTTTCAATTTCATCCATGTTCAAATGAATCATTGCAACAAGTTTTCCTTTCTTTTCAATAACCAACGACTCTAAAACAAACCGCATTTTATTGATAACAGATTCAATTTCTTCAGGATAAATATTTTCGCCACTGGCTCCTACAATCATTGTTTTTATGCGGCCTTTTATATACAGCCGGTTGCTTTTATCGAAGCATCCACGGTCGCCGGTTTTGAACCATCCATCTTCGGTAAATACCTCCTTCGTAATTTCAGGCGCTTTATAATAACCTCTCATTACGTTTTCTCCTTTTGCCTGAATTTCGCCTTCTCCGGTAACCGGATCGGCATTTGCGATGCGCAACTGAACTCCCTCCATTGCAATTCCAGTCGAACCCAGGCTCCGTTGTTTACCAACTGCTCCGGCAAGTAGCGGCGAAGTTTCAGTGAGGCCGTAACCAATTGCATACGGGAAACCACCTTCCATCAAAAATCTTTCAACGGTAGGATCGAGTTTTGCTCCACCGATTCCAAAAAAATGCAATTCGCCGCCGAAAGTTTTGTGAAGTTTCCCTGCAGCAACTTTATGAAGTAACTTTCTGATCGGAGAAACAGAATACAATGCCCTCATTACAGGACTTTTCTGAAACGCCGGAAGTATTTTTGCCCTGAATATTTTTTCAATAATCAGCGGAACGGAAAGCATAATTGTTGGTTTAACTATTTCCAATGCAGGTAGCAAGACAGATGCAACAGGTGGTTTACGCAGGTAATGCACTGAAGCTCCATATTTTACGGGTAGTAAAAATCCAACTGTGTTCTCAAGTGTGTGCGAGAGTGGCAAAATCGAAATAAAACGATCACTGGTTTTTATTTCCTGTAAAGTATAACATTGCTGAGTTGTCCATGCCAGGTTTTTATGTGTCAGCATCACACCTTTCGAGTTTCCGGTGGTTCCTGATGTATAAATAATCGATGCCAAATCTTCTTCTTCGACTTCAGCAAAAACCGATTTATTTCCTTCAGTAGGCAATGAAGATTGTAAATTCTTTAATTGTTCCGCAACTGTATTTTCAGGGATCAATGCAAAGTTTTCAATTAAAATTAATTTGGAAATCAGTTGTTTCGATTCATTGTTAAGGCTACCGAACAAACCTGAAGAAATAAATAGCAGTTTTGCTTCTGAGTGTTCAATAATAGTCTTGATTTCATTGTCATGAAAGTCAGGTAAAATCGGAACAGCAATACCGCCAAGAACAGAAATTGCAAAAAAAGCAACTCCCCAGTTGGGCATATTGGTGCTTAAAATAGCTACTTTATCACCTTTGGTAATTCCAAGTTCGGAAAGCAAGGTCGCAACACGTTGAACATCATGTCCAAGTTGCTGATATGTATAATTTTCTTCTCCAACAAAAACCAACGACTTTTCATTGGGATAATTCTTTACCGATTCGTTGAAAAGGGAAGGAATTGTAAGTTTCGATGAATTTGTCATTTAAATATTATTACTTACACAATAATTTTCCCGAACAAACAACATTAACAGCGCTTTGTTCACGGGTCAAAAGTAATAAAAAATCATTCCGAACGAATTTTCTGTCACTACACCATTGACAAACACGGAATTGTATAGTATTGCATTTAAGCAGATTAAGATTTAAATTGTGGTGCGTTAACTTTTTTTATACATTGCAGAAAGCAATCATTTTTATAATTTTAGACTATGATGGTCAATATATCAGAAATTCATGCACTTAAACAAACCGAGGATTATGTTCGGAATTTGTTTGAAAACGAGTACACCGGACATGACTGGTGGCACATAAACAGGGTGCGGAATGTTGCCTTAAAAATAGCGGAAAAAGAGGGTGGAAACCGCTACATCATTGAGATGTCCGCACTTTTACATGATGTTGATGACTGGAAAATTAATTCAGAAGGAAATTCTTCGAAAACATCAACATGGTTAAAAAACATTAAAATAGATGATTCAGAAGCAAAAATAATTCTTGAGATTATCGAACAGGTTTCTTTTAAAGGCGCGGGTGTATTAAACGATGCTGTTTCGCTGGAAGCAAAAATTGTACAGGATGCCGACAGGTTGGATGCGATTGGAGCCATTGGCATTGCACGTACCTTTGCTTATGGTGGAAACAAGGGAAGACCGATTTTCCTGCCTGAAATTAAACCCGAATTGCACGATAATTTTGAAAGTTATAAAAAAACCACCGCGCCTACCATTAATCACTTTTACGAAAAACTGCTATTGTTAAAAAATCGTTTAAATACAAAGACAGCCATTGAAATAGCAAAAAATCGACATACTTTTATGGAAGCATTTTTAGAGCAGTTTTTTAAGGAATGGGAAAGTGCCGTGTAAAAACAGCTAAATTCCATTCTAAAAAGTATTTTAAAAAACATCAACTTTGAAAAATTTACAGGTATGAAAATAGATCACATTGCAATTTGGACCACCAACCTTGAGGGATTACGTAACTTTTATGTTCATTATTTCGACGCTTCGAGCACAGAGATTTATTACAACCATTCAAAGGAATTCCGTTCTTATTTTCTCTCTTTTCATGGCGATTGCCGTTTGGAAATCATGGAAATGCCCAGAATCCCTGTATCAAAAAATGATGTAATTAAGCAATTTATCGGAATCATTCATTTTGCAATAAATGTTGGGTCAAGAGAAAAGGTGGATCATTTAACCGAAATGTTAAGAAATGATGGATACCGGGTTATAAACGAACCACGCACAACAGGAGATGGTTATTACGAAAGCGTTGTTTTGGATCCGGATGGAAACAGAGTTGAAATTATGAATTGACTCCTTCTTTGCCTGACAACGAGGTATATTAACTTCGACTGATTTTCAAATCAAATTAAACCTGAATTTATGAAACTTAAAGATCTGACTAACTTTTCGGCATTTGTTATACTGATGCTATTCATGGCAATAATGTTTACAGGCTGCGCAGAAAAAACACCATCAGAACTGCCCAATATTTTATGGCTCACCAGCGAAGACAATAGTCCGTTTTTTGGTTGTTACGGCGATACTTTTGCTACTACACCCAATCTCGATAAACTGGCATCCGAAGGATTTTTATATACCCATGCCTACGCAAATGCACCGGTATGCGCCCCAACCCGGAATACCATTTTAACCGGAGTTTACGCTTGTTCGGGCGGAAATCAGCACATGCGAAGTTATTATCCTAAATCTGATATCGTAAAAACCTATCCCGAGTATTTACGCAAAATTGGTTACTACTGCACTAACAACGAAAAAACCGATTACAACATTGGGAATTTCGATCCAAAAAGTATCTGGGATGAATGCAGCAAAACGGCACATTATAAAAACAGACCGGAAGGCAAACCGTTTTTCGCGGTTTTCAATTGTACCATTTCTCATGAAAGCTCGATTCACAAATCGATTCCAAACGAAGAGCTGCGACACAGTCCTGATAAAGTCCCACTTCCGCCATACCACCCTGAAACGCCCGAAATGAAACATGACTGGGCACAGTATTATGATAAAGTGGAAGATATGGATTCGTGGGTTGGAGAAAAACTGAAAGAGCTTGACGAAGCTGGTTTAACAGAAAATACTATTGTTTTTTATTACGGTGACCACGGCGGAGTTCTCGCCAGAAGCAAACGTTACTTGTATGAATCCGGAACCCGGTTACCGTTTATTGTGCGGATTCCGGAGAAATACAAATACCTTTTCCCTGAAAAAAAAACCGGGTCGAGAGTAGATCGCATTATTAGTTTTGTTGATTTGGTTCCTACACTTTTGAGTATTGTCGGGTTAGAAATTCCTGAATATTTACAAGGAAATGCTTTCCTCGGAAAACAAAAAACCGAAGACCCTGAATATGCATTTCTGTTTCGCGACCGGATGGATGAGCGTTATGACATGAGCCGCGCAGTACGCGACAAAAAATTCAGGTACATCAGAAATTATATGCCATACCGTGCTTATGGTCAGCATCTTGAATATCTGTGGCTGGCTCCGTCGGTTGCATCGTGGGAAAAAGCGTATTTAAATGGGGAATGTAATGAAATCCAAAGCATTTTCTGGAATGCAAAAACGGTGGAAGAGTTGTATGATACTGAAAACGACCCGTGGGAAATCAATAATTTGGCCAACAATTCTGAATATAGTGAGATTCTGGAAAGGATGCGCGCAGCCAATAAAGCATGGTTAACAAGAATTTATGACACCGGTTTTATCCCCGAAGCCGATCGTGTTGACAGGGTTGGAGAGACTCCTGTTTACGATTACATGCGATCCGGAAAAATCAACTTCGAAGAAATCATTCAGGCTGCAGAAATCGCCACTTTAGGCAAAGTTGAAAATATTGAGACATTAAAAACTTATCTGAAAAACAATGAAAGTGCGGTTCGTTACTGGGGAGCAACCGGTTTTTTAATTTTAGGCGAAAAAGCAAAACCTGCCATTGGTGAATTGAAATTGCTTTTGGAAGATAATTCAGCCATTGTTGCTTCAGTTGCTGCCGAAGCCCTTTATAATTTGGGTGAAAAGGAAATCGCGAAAAAAGCTTTGCTAAAAGTGCTTGAAAATCCCAACGAAATGGCCCGCTGCTATGCGTTAAATGTGATTGACTGTATCGGGGAAAACAGCGCTGAAATAAAACAAGGAGTGGTTGCAGTTGTCAAAAATACAGAGAAACTGTCACGTGAACAATATGATCTCCGGTCAGCAAAATGGCTTTTTCAAAAATGGCAGGTCAATCCTTCCGAGTATCAGATTGAATTTAGCTGGTAGAAAAATTATTTGTTTTTTTCAATGTATTCTGCAGCCATCTCAACTTCGCTGTACCATTCTTCGCCGTATTTTCTGATAAGTGGTTCTTTCAGGAATTTATAAAGCGGAAATTTTGCCGATTTTCCACATTCTTTGCCGGGAATGCAGATGGCCAGTTCCTGGTAATTTACCGCATCAAATCGTTGGTAAGAAGTAATCCTGATAGGAAAAAGATGGCAGGAAACAGGTTTGCGAAAAGTAGTTTTACCCTCCAGAAATGCTTTTTCGATGCCGCATTTCAAGATTCCTTTTTCATCAGTAAAAGTATAAACACATTGACCGTTGTTAATTAGAGGTGTAACCAAATCGCCATCTTTATCGACCACGGTAAATCCCTGTTTTTCAATTTCGTGCTGATGTTTTCCTGATAAATAATTTTGAAATTTCGGGTATTCCCTTTCAATAATTTCAGCTTCTTCCTTTGTTAATGGTGCGCCCGAATCACCTTCGACACAGCACGCTCCTTTGCATTTCAATAAATCGCAAAGAAAGTGCTGTTCAAAAATATCGCGGCTAAGTATCGTGCGGCCAATTTCTACCATTTGATGAGATTCTTCCCGGTCATCTCTGGCGGAACTTCCAATCCCATAACATTCAGCAGGGTCGGAGCCACATCGGCGAGTATCCCGTTTTCAAGGCTGATTCCTTTTTTGTCGGAAATAAAAATACACGGAACCGGATTCAGCGAGTGGGCTGTGTTTTCAGAGCCATCTTCATTTATGGCATTGTCAGCATTTCCGTGGTCAGCAATGATCATGATATTGTAACCGCCTTCCAACGCAGCTTCAACCACATCTTTGGCGCATTGGTCAACAGCTACTACTGCTTTGTAAATGGCTTCATACACTCCGGTATGTCCAACCATATCTCCGTTGGCAAAATTCAGACAAACAAAATCGGCTTCCCCGTTTTTCAGTTTTGGAACAATCGCGTCCCTAACTCCGGGAGCTGACATTTCAGGTTGTAAATCATAGGTAGGTACTCTTGGAGATTGCACCATGATCCTGCTTTCGCCCGGAAATTCTTCTTCGCGGCCACCACTAAAAAAGAAAGTTACGTGGGCATATTTTTCAGTTTCAGCAATTCTTATTTGTTTCAAACCGGCTTTGGAAACTACTTCACCCATGGTATTGGTTACATTGTCTTTATCAAAAATCACGTTAATTCCCTTGAAATCAGCTTTGTAATTTGTCATGGTGTACCACTGTAAATTCATGGTGTGCAATCCAAATTCGGGCATATTTTTCTGAGTGAAAGCAATGGTGGTCTGCCGCAAACGGTCGGTACGAAAATTAAAACAAATCACAACGTCCCCTTCTTCTATTAATGCAACCGGGGCACCATTTTCATTAACCATTACAATCGGTTTCATAAATTCGTCAGTAACACCAGCATCATACGATTCCTGAACAGTTGCCAGTAAATCGGCTGATTTCAAACCTTTTCCATGAGTATATAAATCGTATGCCAGCTTAAAACGATCGTAATTTTTATCGCGATCCATGCCGTAATAGCGGCCAATAACTGAAGCAAATTTTGCATTTGTATTTTTCAGGGCTTCAAGATCGGTTTCCAGAAAACCATAACCCGAGCGTGGATCGGTATCGCGGCCGTCCATTAATCCATGCACGAAAATATCGTTTAACCCCATGTCGGTCGCAATCTGGCAAAGTGCAACCATATGTGTGCTCAATGCATGAACTCCGCCGGGGCCAATTAAACCGATGAGGTGAACTTTTTTATTGTTTTCTTTCGCATAAGTGTAGGCTTTTACAATCTGCGGATTTTTCCACAACGATTTGTCGCGGATGGCTTTGGTGATTTTTACCATATCCTGGTACAAAACGCGACCAGCGCCTATACTCAGGTGACCTACTTCGGAGTTTCCCATTTGTCCTTCGGGTAAACCAACATCTTCACCACAAGCCATTAACTGCGAATGCGGATATTTTTCCATCACCGAATCCATGAAAGGAGTTGGAGCTGTTGCGATAATATCACCTTTCGAACCATCGCCAATTCCCCAACCATCGAGGATCATTAATAATGTTTTTTGAATTTTTGCCATTTTATTTATTCTTTATCTTTTTTTTGTCTTGATACTCAGTGCTCAATACTAAATGTCTTTTTTCAACCGACAAAAGTATCCTTTTTTTATCTCTTTAATGAATAACAATTGAAAGTTGAATTTGATTTAACAAATTCTTTCGGCAGGGTGTGGGAATTTGGGATTGTGAGTTTCCTGACTCACAGTTTTTAAGTTAACTTTTCTGAAAAAAACATTGAGGGAAAGTCCATGTCCCATGAAAAACCAACGCAACCAAAATATCACTATTTTCATCTTTATAAAGACTTTAAACTGCTTTACCGTGAAAACTATTTCCTACTTGTTTGTTCTCGTGTTTTTTACATCCTGTTTGGGAGATATTGAATATTACCGAAACTATTCTCAATCCGACATTAATATTTACTTAGTAAAAGAAGGCCAAATTACGATTCATGAATCGGATGTTGATTTGAATTCGCTTGAACTAGAAAGAAATCCATGGTTAAAGAACAACGAGATTGAATTTTACGATTGGTCATCACACACGTTTTATTTAAACACTGAAAAGGAAAAAAAGAAATATTCAGGAAGACATTTTGTTGTGGTTTCGGGAGATGAACGACTTTTTATCGGAGTTTTTTTCCCGATGTATATGTCATCTTTTCCGCAAATGCCTTCAATTAGTCCGGAAGATGGTTTGTTTTATCCCAAAAACGTAATTCATTTTGGTCAGTTGGGGTATCAGTTTACCGGAAACATAGAGGAGCAAAATGAATTTAGAAAAGCACTCATTGCATCGGATTTGTTGCGGGAAGGAATTAAAGTGGAACTTACACATGTTAAAAAGAAAAACCAGACCACGATTGAGTACACATTTCAGGTTACCAATATTGATAAGGAAAATATTTATGTGCTCGACCCCGATAAAATGGGCGCTTCACGGTTTCACTATTTAACCAACGGAGTCTGGCTTTCGAAAGATAACACATCCTATTTTCCCAATCAGGTTAATTATTCCGCTTTTGACAAAGTTCCGGACATTTGGTATTTTAAATTGCACCCGGGAGAGAAAATGACAAGAACTGTCGAATTATCCAATTTCGCATCGCTTCCTTCAGGAAAAGTAAAATGCTCGTTTTCATTTCCCGGTTCGAACATGAAATCGGGTGAGTGGAAAAAATCAGACGGAAGAATCTGGATTGGAGATTATTACGCTGAAAAGGAGTTGATGCTTGAATGAAGTACACCGCATTTTGTCATCGTAGAAAAAGGGATATTAAACCGTTGACTTCCTTAACTCGATTACTTTTTGCATTAAATTATCAACTCGTTTTCGCTCCACTTCATTTTCCCAATACCCTTCTTTTTTTAGAGACGATCCCACAATGAATGCATCGGCAAAATCCCAGTAATCAGCAATATTATCAGAATCAATTCCGGAGCCAATAATTACAGGGATTTTTACTGCATTTATTACCGTTTTAACTTCATCGACCAAAGCTTTTTCACCGGTTGCTGTGCCTGTAACAATTACTCCGTCGCTTAAAAAGAATTCGGCAGCTTTGGCGGTTTCGGCAATCGAAATATCGCTGGTGACAGAGTGTGAAGAATGCTTCTTTTTAATGTCGGTAAAAATTTTAATATGCTCTGCACCTATTTGTTTCCTGTAACGCAACAACTCACCTGCATCACTGTTCATCCAGCCTTCGTCGGCAACATGACCAAAAACAAATCCTTCAGCTCTGATAAAGTCGCAACCGGTAGCCAGCGCAACTGCCAGTGCTTCTTTGTTTGCCCCAGCCAGAATCTGAATTCCAAGTGGAATTTTAAATGCCTGCTTGATTTCAGATGCAATTGCAGTCATTGCTGAAACAATCTCCGGCCCTGCATTTCGGTTCAGATAAGGGCGGTCATGCATATTTTCTATCATTATTGCATCTACTCCACCTTCGGTTAAAATCAGAGTTTCGCGGAGCGCTTCAGAAATAATTGCATTCATTTTCATTGTGTTTCGCGATGTGCCAGGCAATGCAGCCACATGTACCATTCCTATTATACTTTTATTCAGTTTCACCGGTAAGCTTTTTTGTTTGTCAATAAAGTTAATCCAAATTCATAATTAATCATAAAAAGTAGCAGCAAACAAAATCAATTTCGATCAATCACAAACGAAAACTATTTATCACAATAAATTACAATCATTCTTAATCAATTTCAAATAAGCTTTCTTCTGCTATCTTTGCCCCAAAATCAATAAATATGGCATATACAGCATTTCGCAACATGAAACCCCTCTCGCAGCTTATGTTTTCGATATTTGTGGTAATTGCCAGTTTTCTGGTTTTCATGGTTCTTTCGCTTGGTTTTGCCATTCCACTTTTTGGGCTCGAATCAATGTTGAGTATTCCAACTATTGATGATTTGAATAATCCGGATAGTATCAGGATTTTAAAATATTTCCAGGTAGTTCAGTCAGTCGGGGTTTTTATTTTTCCGCCATTTTTGCTGGGCTGGTTATTTCACGGTAAAATTGTGGAATATTTATTTTTAAACAAGACTGTAAATTTAGCGTCAGTAGTTTTGGTTTTAGTGATGAGTTTTGCTGCCTCACCATTTATCAATTTTATTGGTGAAATGAATGCAAACATGCAGTTTCCGGGTTGGCTTTCGGGTGTTGAAAGCTGGATGAAAAATGCCGAAGACAAAGCAGCTGAAATAACGGAAGCATTTTTAAGAGTAGAAAATTTAGGTGGATTATTCTTTAATATTTTTATGATTGCTTTTTTGCCGGCCATCGGCGAGGAACTTCTTTTTCGTGGTGTTATTCAACGTATTTTTACCAATTGGACCCGCAACAATCATTGGGGAATCTGGATTTCGGCATTTCTTTTCAGTGCATTGCACATGCAGTTTTATGGTTTTATTCCACGCCTGTTTTTGGGTGTTTTATTTGGCTATCTCCTGGTTTGGAGCGGTTCAATCTGGTTGCCAATAATTGCTCATTTTATAAATAATGCGGTTGCTGTAGTGGCCATGTATTTAATTGACAAAGAATTGTTAACTCCTGAAATTGAAGAAATTGGAACCACAACTGACAGCTATTATATGGCAGCTATCAGTTTATTCCTTATAGTTGTTTTTATGCTGATGATAAAAAGACAGGACAATGAAGTTAACGAACAATCGCGGTATTTAAGATAAAATTGTCCTGACAGCAATTGAATTTAAGCAAAATCAAAAAGTAAATCGCGCTGAAGATCCTTGTCAGTGAGTTTTCTCTTTTCTTTTCTTCGGAAAATATAAACAATGCCATATTCCTGAGCAACCTGACGTTTATGTTTTGGATTATCTGTATTAATTCCCTCTTCAATTTCGTTCCATAACTGACTGATAAAATCATTGGTTGTTTTGCGCAACTCCTGCATCGAATTGTAGGTCCGTGTTGTATTTCTTTTCAGATTATTCTGAAATATTGCAGCATCCTTAAATTCTTCAACTTTAATTCGAACCAAAGCAATTGAAGGATTATAAATGGCACTTCCACCATTTTGAATACGTTTTTGTTCGCCTTCAACAACTTTGTTTCCCCAAAATAAAATTTCTTCTTCGCTGTTTAATGGCGGTACTTTTCCGTCGAAATCCTCGAGCCCGTAATATTTAATTCCACCATTTATTTCGCCACGTTCAGAGGTGAGATATAAAACCTGGATAAAATGCGAAACATACATCCGTGCTTTATCCATTGCAGCTTTGTACTCATGGTTTTTTTCCGACTGAATCTGTATGTTCATTTCGTAATGTTTGAGCATATTTTCGAATTTGCTCTTAACAGTTTGCAACTCATCTATTATCTTGTCCGAAATAGCAACTTTTCCATTCTTAAAAGCTACCTTTTCGAGGGCAGCTTCCAATGCTCTTGTTCGGGCTTTATCGGTTGTTGGTAAGCGTCGGTACGGCATAATTTTAAATACTGTTTCCTGCGAAGTTAAGAAATCCAAAATATGATTTTATTTATTCGCGTATTTACTTATTCACAATTTATTGTCAATTATTTATATGTAAAAAAGCCTCCACAGTAATGAGAAGGCTTTTTGAAAATATTCTGTTTAAAATGTTATTCGCTAAACCTTGCAACCAGGAACTCCCTGTTTAGTCGTGCAATGTTAACAATGGAAATACTTTTTGGACATTCAGCTTCGCAGGCGCCGGTATTGGTGCATCCGCCAAAGCCAAGTTCATCCATCTTTGCAACCATGTTACGGGCACGTTTTTTGGCTTCAACCCTGCCTTGCGGCAACTTGGCCAAATGCGAAACTTTTGCCGAAACAAACAACATTGCCGACGAGTTTTTACATGCTGCAACACAGGCGCCACAGCCAATACAAGCTGCCGCATCCATGGATTCCTCTGCATCTTCGTAGGCAATCGGAATAGCGTTGCCGTCAGGCACACCTCCTGTGTTTACCGAAACAAAACCACCTGCCTGCAGAATTTTTTCAAATGCCGAACGATCGACAATCAAATCTTTAATTACCGGAAAAGCCCTTGCACGCCAGGGTTCAACGGTAATGGTTTCGCCCTCGTTAAACTTGCGCATGTGCAACTGGCAAGTCGTAACTTCCGTGTCTGGCCCATGCGGACGGCCATTGATAAATAAACTGCAGGTTCCGCAAATCCCTTCACGACAATCGTGATCGAATGCAATCGGATCAACGCCTTTTTCAATGAGTTCATTGTTCAGAATATCCATCATTTCGAGGAAAGATGAACCTTGCGAAATATTTTCGATGGTGTAGGTTGCGAATTTTCCCTTTTCTGAAGCCCTGTTTTGTCTCCAGACTTTTATATTGAGTTTTTTCAGAATTTTATCAGCCATTTTATTAGATTTTAGATTGTTAGATATGAGTATTGAAACCCTTTCCTCACTACTTGTAGCTCCTTTGCGAAAGTTTGATATTTTCAAACTTCAGTTGCTCCTTGTGCAGCACCGGTTCGTTATTTTCGCCTTTATATTCCCAGCACGAAACATAAGTAAACAGTTCGTCGTTACGTTTTGCTTCTCCTTCTTCGGTAGCCGATTCTTCGCGAAAATGCCCTCCGCACGACTCATTTCTGTCCAGTGCATCACGAGCCATCAGTTCCCCGATATCGAAGAAATCGGCAACACGGCCAGCTTTTTCCAGCTCCGGGTTCAGGTTGTTCATTTCTCCTGTAACTTTTACATTTTTCCAGAAATCTTCACGTATTTCCTGAATCAGTTTAATTGCCTTTTTCAAACCCTCAGCGCTGCGGCTCATTCCAACGTAATCCCACATTACATGCCCCAGCTTTTTATAAAAATAATCAACCGGTTTCGAACCTTTAACATTAAAAAGCTTTTCTATTCTTTCGGTAACCGCTTTTTCTGCTACTTCAAATTCTGGTGCATCGGTTTTGATTTTTGGCATCATAATTTCGTTAGCCAGATAATCGCCAATGGTATATGGGAGAATGAAATAACCATCGGCCAATCCCTGCATCAAAGCAGAAGCGCCCAAACGGTTTGCACCGTGGTCGGAGAAGTTGGCTTCACCTATGGAATATAATCCCGGAACGGTAGTCATTAAATTATAATCGACCCAGGTTCCACCCATTGCATAATGAATGGCAGGATAAATCATCATTGGTTCTTTGTACGGGTCGGTATCGGTAATTTTTTCGTACATCTGGAATAAATTTCCATAGCGGGCTTCGATAACTTTTTTGCCTAAACGTTCAATCGAATATTTAAAATCGAGAAAAACAGCTTTTCCTTCACCGTTTACACCAAATCCTGCATCGCACCTCTCTTTCGCTGCGCGCGAAGCAACATCACGCGGAACGAGGTTTCCGTATGAAGGATACCTTCTTTCCAGGTAAAAGTCGCGGTCTTCGTCAGGAATATCATTGGGTCCGATTTCACCTTTTTGCAACTTAACCGCATCCTCTTTTTTCCTCGGAACCCAAACACGGCCATCGTTACGCAGTGATTCAGACATTAAAGTCAGTTTTGATTGCTGATCTCCATGAACAGGAATACAGGTTGGGTGAATTTGTACAAAACATGGGTTTGCCATAAAAGCTCCTTTTTTGTAACACTGCCAGGCTGCCGATCCGTTGCTTCCCATTGCATTAGTCGAAAGGAAGAAAACGTTTCCGTAACCACCCGTTGCAACAACCACGGCATGAGCGCCAAATCTTTTAATTTTCCCGGTAACCAAATCACGGGCTATAATTCCGCGGGCTTTACCATTAATAACAACCACATCCAGCATTTCGTGGCGGCTGTACATTTCAACATTGCCCATCGAAATCTGACGGTTTAATGCCTGATATGCGCCAATTAGCAATTGTTGTCCGGTTTGTCCGCGTGCATAAAAGGTACGGCTTACCAACACACCTCCAAAGGAGCGGTTCGAAAGCAAACCGCCATATTCTCGGCCAAAGGGAACACCTTGTGCCACGCACTGGTCGATAATGTTTGGCGAAACTTCGGCTAAACGGTAAACATTGGCTTCGCGAGAACGGTAATCGCCTCCTTTTATCGTATCGTAAAACAACCGGTAAACCGAGTCGTTATCGTTTTGATAGTTTTTTGCTGCGTTTATTCCTCCCTGTGCAGCAATGGAGTGTGCGCGGCGCGGACTGTCCTGATAACAAAATGCTTTTACTGAATAACCCAGTTCGGCAAGAGATGCAGCCGCCGAAGCGCCACCCAATCCGGTTCCTACTACAATAATTTCAAGTTTACGTTTGTTGGCCGGACTCACAACTTTAATAGCGCCTTTGTGTTTGCTCCATTTTTCGGCCAAGGGGCCTTCCGGTATTTTTGAATTTAATATGCTCATAACCATTACCTTTTAAAACTTAATGAGGAAATAAAGCGGGATTACTGAAAAACCCACTGCTATTAAAACAGCATAAACAGTTGCAAGAAACTGTAATCTTTTTAACCAGTTCTTGTTGCTCAGCCCCAGTGTTTGAAAACCTGACCAGAATCCGTGTGAAAGGTGAAATCCAAGTAAAACTCCGCCTATAATGTAGAAAATACAATAAAGTAAATTTCCTTTAAATAAATCGGATACCAGGGTGTAGGCATCCTCCATTTCAATCCCGCCTATATTAGCTGAACCCATTGTATGTGGATTGAATCTCATCACCCAAAAAAAGTTAATGATGTGGATGATTAAAAAAACCAGCACCAATGAACCCAAAACCAGCATGTTTCGCGATGCCCACGAACTTGAATCACCAGGTTTCCGTTGGTTGAATTTTATCGGCCGTGCTCTCCAGTTTTGATATTCCAGGAAAAACGACCAGATGATGTGAATCATGAAACCCAGCCCTAACAACGGTTCCATGATTTTAATCAACGGATTGGTGGCCATAAAATTCGCACCAAGGTTAAAAAGTTCACCACTGTCGTCAAAGATTAACAACAAGTTAACTGCTAAATGAACAGCAATAAACATGACCAAAAACAACCCAGTGATACTCATCAGGAATTTTCGGCCAATGGATGATGTTAAGAAATTACTCATAGAAATTCTATTTATTTATTTTGATTCGAAATTTAAAGATACAAAAGTAGATGAACAGCCTTATACTCCCAACTGTCAGGTGCCGAAATTAGCTAATTTAAATTGGTTCTACGAAATTATTAATTCAATTTTAACTTTAAGTCAACTCCTTAAACGCATGGTTCCATTCCCGCAACGTAAACTGGTCGCTAATGGCTACCAGTTCGTTAGGATGAAAGTCATCGGCTATCTCAATAATTTCCACCGAACTGAATGTGCATTGAATGGCTGCTGTTTTCCCTTCTTTCAGATTTACATAACCTTTTATGCGGTATGCTTTTGGCGCCCAGTTGTTTAAAAAATGCTCAAGCGAACTTCGGGTTAGTTTGCGACCACTTTTTATTACCATCGAATTTACATCGGGGCGTGGCATGGATTTCAGTTCGCCAAAATAAAATTTGTTGACAGCAGAATTTCCCAGTTCATAATCAATTTCGCAAAAAGTAGTTTCCCTGATTTCGGCGAACGGATTGGCTTTTTTTATTTCTGCACGGATTTGTTCAGTTCCGGTTTTTATCAGGTCAGTTTTGTTAATAACAACAACATCAGCCATTCTGATTTGATGAAAAACACGTTGTTTCATTAACCCAACTTTTGCAAAGTTTTGTGCATCGACAATACACCAGTTTGATGAAAGATATATTTTTTCTGACAGCGAACCAGCAGAAATCACTTCTGCAATTGCTGTGGTATCAGAAAGCCCGGAGGCTTCAATAATCAATATTTCCGGGTTATATTCATCAATGAATTTTTCGAGCGACCTCACAAAATCTCCAAGCAAACAAACACAAAACACCGAGCCGTTATTAATTTCAAGTAAATTAAAATCCTTACCCGATTTTTTCAGTTCTGCTCCATCAATATTTGCAGGGGCAAATTCATTTTGAATTATGCCGATTTTAATTTCTGAAGAATACTTGTCGATAATCCGTTTCAGGAAAGTGGTTTTGCCGCTTCCGAGAAAACCGGAGATGATATGGAATGAAATTTTTGACATTTTATGCCTTGTCAACCGTTTCCCTCACCCTGCAAATGTGCCCCGGTGTTGTGCCGCAGCAACCGCCAATTACATTGGCTCCGGCAGCAATAATTTTTGGTACAAGCAACGCCATTTCACCGGGTGTTTCCGGGAAAACAGTTTGCCCGTCGTGGTAATGCGGCATTCCTGCGTTGGCATGAATAAGCACCGGAATTTCTGCATTGGCTTTTCTGATTTCTTCCACAATGCCAATCATATCGGCAATTCCGTTTCCGCAGTTAGCTCCTATTAGTTCAGCTCCCGCTTCAATTAAAGTATTTACCATGTCTGTTGGTGAAACACCCATCATGGTGCGGAACTCTCCCTGAACGGTTTTGTCGAAAGTCATGGTACAAAAAACCTCACAGTTTGTATTTTCTTTAGCAGCGCGAATAGCCAGCCGGGCTTCGTCAAGGTCGGTCATGGTTTCAATCATAATTGCGTCAACACCGCCGGCGGCTAATCCTTTCACCTGCTCTTTAAATGCTTCATACAGTTCTTCTTCGGCAACATCGCCCATCATCAGTATTTTCCCGGTGGGACCCACTGAGCCAATCACAAATTTGTTACCGGCAGCTTTTCGGCTGATTTCGGCAGCAGCTTTGTTCAACTCAAAAACTTTATCGCCCAAACCATATTTTTCAACCTTAAAAATGGTGCCACCAAAACTGTTTGTTTCAATCATATCAGCGCCGGCGTCGATGTAACTTTTTGCAATATCGAAAACTTCATCGGGATGAGTGAGGTTCCATTCCTCGGGACATTCGCCCAATTTCAATCCTTTTTGCTGTAAAAAAGTTCCCCACGCACCGTCGGAAACCAACACTTTTCCCTTTTTTATCTGGTCGATAATTTTTCCCATTTTAGTTTTTTTCAATAAAGATTTTTATAGCCGATATGAATTTTTTCATTTCATCAAATAAAACCTCAACATCAATTTTCTCAAATTCTACAAACGAATCGTAATCAGCCTTTTTACGATACTCGTAACTATCTTTCAAAATCCTTCCAAAATCCTGATCAATTAATCTTGTTCTTATAAACGTTTTATTAAACCAACCTATTAGTTGCAAATGTTTTGAGGATTTAAAGCCAGTTTTTAACGCTAATGCCATAACACATTAAAAAACAGCGTAGTAAATACGATTAATTGCAGCAGCAGTTTTGTAATTTGCCATTAGCAATTCCGCAGAATCTGCTGCTTCATCAGCTTGTTTTAAGCGGTAAATTATAAGTGATAGTTTTTCTTCGTCCGCCAAAGTCATGCGTAAATCCCTTTCTTGATAGCTGTTTGGAAGATTGGTTGTCTTCCACGCAATTGGGTTAACTCTTCTTCTGCCAGAATGTGAACATCAGTAAATACCTCATAAAGAAGGTCGATTTCATAACAATATTCTGAAATTTTCCTTTTTAATTTCCAATCTGGCTTCTCTTTCAAAATAATTAAAAAATCATAATCTGAATCGGCTGTTGCATTCCCATATGCCTGAGAACCAAACAAAATAATGTCCTTCAGGTTATCACCCAATTTCTCTGAAAGGGTTGCTTTCATCGCATTTAATATCTGATATTTATCTGCCATTGAAAGAAATATTTTCAGCTAAGTTACAAAATTCCTACAACTCTTTTATCCACTCTTTTACCACATCAAGCGATGGGTCAGTGCCTTCTGATTTAAGTTTGTAATTAACCGAAACCACTGCCGGGCCTTTTACAACTCCGAATGCTGCCATTTGCGCCTTGTCGGTAATCACTTTTACATCCACTTCTTTACCCAATTCTGTGGTCGCCCGTTTTATTTTGGCATTTAACGATTTACATTCATTTTTGTCACCGCAAAGAATTAAAATCTCGCTGCGTTTCGATTTAATTTTGAGTTTCAGTTTTTCGTTTACCCGTTTTTGTATAGCTGCAATTAATTCTCCTTTTGGCGGAATTTTTGAGACAAACACAATTTTCCCGTCGATACAAATGGTTGGGATGTTTTTCACCATTAAAGAAGACATAAAAGTTACCGCATCCATTTTTTTGATGGCATGTTCGCGCCATTCCACAACTCCTTCGAACTGAGGCGCTACTTTTTTTACGGCTTCAACCATGTACTGACAGGGTGCGCACGACTCGGAATCAAGCGTGATGATATCTACAATCACTTTGTCAGCTTGCCCATAATCTTTCATGTTAAAAATTTCGAGCGTGCTTTCTTTTTTGTCCAATGCCCGCACCACATCCTGTTGATAAGTATCATGAACCAATTCTGTAACAGCTTTAATATTTTCGGAAGGTGTATTCATTGGCAGATCGCAACCGGGTGCGAGAATAAAACCGGTTTTGCCGCCCAAATCCAAACAACTTAATGCTTCTTCGCGGGCATCATCTTCATTTCCCATCAACAATACCACGGTCAGTTTCATGTTTCCGCCAAAACTGATTCCTTTATTCAGGGCGATTTCTTTTACAAAATCGAGTGGAATATTTTCGTCGATGGAAACATTGTCGGGCCGGCAATCACACATGGCTTCAATGTTTTGCTGGGCATGTCCACAAACAAAGAAAGAACTGAGTTTCTGTTTTTCGCGCACAAACGAAAATATTTCGGAAACATAAGGCGTAACAAACATTTCAAATGTCAGAGGATCAATTTGGCTGGTCATCGGATCTACGACCGCGATGATATCGCAGCCTGCATCCATCAAATATTCCGACATTTTTAATCCTACTTTTTTGCAAAACTCCATTACTTCGGCTACTTCATCAGGTGCTTCAAACAGTTTCACAAAAATATCGGTTCCCATTAAATGAAGTGCAAGCGTAAAAGGACCGGTTATTAAACCGTACAACGCAATGTCTGGATATTTAATTCTTAGCTGTTTAGCTGCTTCCAGTACAACACCAACTCTGCCATCCTTTTCTGCCGGAATTTTCAAATCTTTCAGCAATTTGCCCTCGGCCAGCGGGTGCGAAACAACAGCCGGTGGATTATGTGGAGCCCATTGCAGCTGACATCCCAGAATTTCGGCCTCAATCTGTAAATCAAAAACAACAGGAATTCCATCGGGATTGTATTCGTCAATGGCTTTACTTACTCCTCTTACAACTTCATCAGCCGATTTCAGGTAAGTTTCTGCATCGACGCTTGTTAAAAAACCACCGTGAACTCCAACAAACGGCACCCACGGAGCACGTTCAACCGGTTGAAGTGCAAATGCTTTTTTTATTAATTCAAGACCATGCATTTCTTATACATTGGCATTCAGGTATTCCACCAATCCCTGGGGATCAGGAGCATACGCATCGGCGCCGATTTTCTTTCTGAAATCGTCGGTTACCGGAGCACCGCCAATTGCAACTTTTGCGCCAGGAACAGCCTCTTTAACCGCTTTCGTAATTTTCTCCATGTTTACCATCGTAGTGGTAAGTAGTGCGGATAAACCGACAAATGCATTTTCATGCTCTTTAATTGCAGCCACAAATTGTTCGGCTTTTACATCGGTACCAAGGTCAACCACTTTCCAACCATTTCCTTCCACCATCATCGACACCAGGTTTTTTCCAATATCGTGCAAATCACCTTCAACGGTTCCGATGATAAAAGTTCCTTTACGTTTTACCTCGCCCGATAAAAAGTAAGGTTTTAGGTGAATCATTGCTGTGCTCATGGCTTTTGCCGACATTAAAACCTGGGGAACAAATACCTTGTTCTCGCGGAATTTAATGCCCACTTTCTCCATTCCTACCATTAAACCGGCGGTAAGAATTTGCTGTGCATTTACTCCTTCGTCCAAAGCTTGTTTGGTAATTTCGTCCGCTCCATCCTGTCCTTTCATTTGAGGCGGATAAGGGGCAGCTTTGTTAATTTTTCCGAATTCGATACAATCTGCAAGTTGTTGTAATAAGTCGCTCATGGTTTAAACTTTAGTTTTAAGTGATTCACAAAAATATCTTTCTTCAGTTTCATAAAAAATAGTATTTTCTTTGAAAAAGATGGAATATATTACTTTATTTAGATAATGAAAGAGATTCGATATTATAAAATCCCGGCTCCGCTGATTGAAGAGCAAAAGGCGAATCCGTTGACCAGTGATTTGTATTTCACCGAAATTGGAGAGATTGAAGTTGAACGTGGAACAATCTGGAGTTCGGCTGAGAAACTGGAAAATAATATGCTGGTGTTTTGCACAAAAGGTAGTGGTATTGTGATGATTTCCGGGGAACAAATTCCGATTTCAGGAGAGCAGTTTTTTATTATTCCCAAAGGAGAAGTATTTAAATATTATTCAGTTATTAATGAAAATTCAAAACTTTTGGTTGCTCAATTTACCGGGAAGAATTCAGCTTTGATGGAAAAAGAGTTTTCGGTAGTTCGAAACCTGATTCCACCGGTAAATAACCTGGTTGCCAACCGCGAAATGCTGTTCGATGAAATCTTTAACAACCTTTCGAAGGGATTTCACGATGAAAACCTGGAATATGTAAATTTTTGTTTTGGCCATTTGCTGGCTACATTTATTTATGCTAATAAAACCAGTGATGATTTGGCCGATGAATCTAACCCGGTAATACGGAAATCAATTGATTTTATGAATAAAAACCTTGATAAGAAACTCTCATTGAACCAGATTTCTAAAGAAGCTGGTTATTCGCCAACTTATTTTACAACGCTATTTAAAAAAGAGACAAATTATTCGCCGCTGAGTTATTTTTCGCACCTGAAAATTGTTAAAGCCTGCGAATTTCTGGATTATACGCGGATTAAAATAAAGGATATTTCGTTTACACTGGGGTACAACGATCCATACTATTTCACAAAAGATTTTAAAAAAAAGATGGGAATGGCGCCGCGGCAGTACCGGAAACGGGTGGGCAGTTGAAAAATAAAATCAGAATTAAAAAAAGGCAATTAAAAAGGCTGCCTCTTTACAGAAACAGCCCTTTTTATTAATTATTTTATTGATTGATTAACTTGCTTTTGCCAGCATTCTTTTAGCTCTGATCGAAAGTTCATAAACAAGCGGAGTGGCGACAAAAACTGAAGAATACGTTCCTACTCCGATCCCAATAAGCAGAGCAAACACGAATCCACGAATACTTGCTCCACCGAAAATGAAAATAACCAACAATACCAGCAATGTGGTAAGTGAAGTGTTCATAGTTCTGCGAAGCGTGCTGTTCATGGCATGATCCATATTTGTTTTCAAATCGCGTTTCGGATGAATATGCAGGTATTCGCGAATACGGTCGTAAACAATTACCGTGTCGTTAATCGAATACCCGATAACTGTCAGGATTGCAGCGATAAATGCCTGGTCGATTTCGAGTGAGAAAGGCAAAATCCCATGAAACATTGAGAAAATACCAAGTGTGATAATTGTATCGTGAGCCAACGATAAAACCCCACCCATTCCATATTTCCAGTTACTGAACCGAACCATAATGTACAGGAAGATTGCAAGTAATGCAATTGTAATAGCTATTATAGCATCTTTCTGAATATCATCTGAAATGGTTGGTCCCACTTTTTGCGAACTCACACGGTAATTGGTAACAAAATCTTCGTATGAAACATTGGAAAGGAAGCCACCGGTTGTCAAACCTTTAAATAGTGCTTCTTCCACTTCGTTATCAACACTTTCCGATAATTCGTCGATCTTATACTTGGTAGTTATGCGAACCTGATTATTCGATCCAAAAGTTTTAACTTCGGGCGCAACACCAAATTCGGCAGTAAGCGCTTTTTGAACATCGGCAACTTTAACATCCTGATCGAACTTAACGGTATAAGTACGACCTCCCTGGAAATCGACACCAAGCTCAAATCCACGAACCACAAACGAAATCAACGAAAGTGTTATCAATGATCCTGAAATGATATAAGCGATTTTCCTTTTATCAAGAAATTTAATTTTAGGATCGACCAACCAGTTTGAAGTGATTTTTGCAGTAAACGTAATTTTCTTATTCTTTTTCAACTGCCATTCAAAAATCAAACGTGTTAAGAATATTGCAGTGAATAACGAAGTTACAATACCTACCATTAATGTAGTTGCAAAACCTTTAATCGGACCTGAACCAAATACATAAAGTACGATACCTGTTATCAGTGTAGTAACCTGGCCGTCGATAATGGCTGAATATGCGTTTTTATAACCATCAGAAATGGCAAGTGTAATTCCTTTACCCGCTCGTATTTCTTCCTGAATACGTTCGTAAATAATTACGTTTGCATCAACTGCCATACCCATTGTAAGCACAATACCGGCAATACCGGGCAAAGTAAGAACTGCGCCCAGCGAAGCTAAAACTCCGATTAAGAAAAATAAGTTTGCCAAAAGTGCAACATTTGCCGAAAGGCCTGCTTTTTTGCTGTAAAAGAACAACATATACGCCAGTACCATCACAAAAGCCACGGCAAACGAGAACATCCCTGAACGAATGGATTCCTTTCCCAGCGAAGGGCCAACAATTTGTTCTTCAACAATTCGTGCAGGTGCAGGCATTTTACCCGATTTTAAAACGTTTGCCAGGTCCTTTGCCTCTTCAATGCTCTCCAAACCGGTAATACTTGAACGACCTCCTGAAATTTCATTCTGAACAGTTGGAAAAGAACGTACATAATCGTCGAGAACAATGGCAATTGATTTACCAATATTTTCCTTTGTCATGCGCTGCCATGTTTTTGCACCTTCGCTATTCATGCTCATCGCTACTTCCGGATTCGAGCCAAGCTGGTCGAAATCCTGACGGGCATCGGTAATAACATCACCATCAAGCGGTGCGCGTCCATCGCGCGAAGTAACTTTCAAAGCTACCAAACGGTAATAGTTCCCGGATTCGTCAACAGGCTTGGCCGTCCAGCGGAAAATCATATTCTGCGGAAACAAATTTCTTACCTGTGGATTGTGCAAGTATTTATTAATCTGAATCGTATCTTTAAAATGAGCCATTCCAACGATTGGCCCGGGATACAATTGTCCTGATTGATCAGTACTTGGATTTAACAAGGCAAAAAGCGGATATTCCTTTTTGAAATCGGCCAGGTTATCGACCGATGTTGAATCGGTTCTTGTACTGTCAGTCATTTCAGCAAGCAATGAACTTTCTGCTTTGGTAGTATCAGCAACAGTTTCTGCTGATACGGCACTTGTTGAATCGGTTATTGCCGGCTCAGCAGGTGTTCCCTGCATCTCCTTAATTTTCTGGTTGGCAGCAAGCATGTACTGATAAACTTCCTGGTTTTCATAAGTTTCCCAGAATTCGAGCGATGCAGTTCCCTGTAACAGGTTGCGCACCCTGGCCTGGTCTTTCACACCGGGAAGCTCAACCAAAATACGACCTTTTGTTTGCAGTTGCTGAATATTAGGTTGTGCAACGCCAAAACGGTCGATACGGGTACGCAGAATATTGAATGAGTTGTCAATTGCCGCATCAGTTTCTTCCCTGATTACATCAAGAACTTCTGCGTTTGTTGAGTTAAAAGTCACCCTGTCGCGCAGTTCCATGGTGTTAAAAACTGATGCCATTTTTGCATTTGGATCAATCTCCTGATATGCTTCTCCAAACAATGTTACAAAGTCTTTTTGACTGTTTCTCTGAAGTTCTGTGGCACGGTTTAAAGCAGCGTTAAAAGTAGAGTCGTTGTTATAATCAGACATTGCTTTGATCAGGTCGATCACAGAAATCTCCAATGTAACGTTCATACCACCTTTAAGGTCGAGTCCGAGGTTCATTTCCAACTCTTTAACCTCCTTGAATGTAAATTTTTTCAGACCTAAAAAGTTGTAAACAACCTCGCCCGAAACTGAATCAAGATAATGAAATTCCTTGTCAGGATTACCTTGTGCATATTCAATGGCACGTTTTTCAATTTGTTTCGATTTCCAGGTAAATGTTAACTGGTAAACACAAACTGCAGCCAAAAGAATAGCGAATGTAAAAATTACGCCTTTGTTTTGCATTTTAACTTAGTTTTTTAATGATTAAAATTTGATTATTAATTTTTTGAATTTTTTCTGAATCGCAATTCAAATCGCGGATTTAAGGGATTTGGAAAATCCCTGCCCAACACAAAAAAGCATCAGGAAATTATGATTTTAAAGGGACGTCGTCGGGGATTGAATAAAAATAGTTTTTGAAAGCCAGGTAATGATAATTATTGATGAGCGGTGTGGTTTGCGTTTGCACTTCGGCTTTTAAAACCTGGTAATTTCTTAACTGATAATATTTTTGAATGAATTTATCGTGCGATTTTAACTGAATTTTACGGACTACAGTTTTATTTACAGAAGTTTTTGCACCCAAATTTGTTGACTGACTGATCAAAAGAATTGAATCCTGTTCTTTTTCATCTTCCGTTGAATTGGCTTCAATTTCTTCGATTTCAACGTGTTTATTGTCAAAATAAATATCGAATAAAGTAGCTATACCAATTACCACCGCAAAAAGCGCCAGTTGCACCGCCAGTTTTTTAGATATTTTCTTTTTGATATCCACCTCTTTAGTTTTAAGCGGGGCAAATATACCTAAACATTTGAGGTTTACAAAAATGATGGTTGTAAATTTGAAGTCGGAATATTTTTAACAGAGACATGCAGAATATTTTTGTTTACGGCACATTGCTTTCACCCGTGATACTTGAAAAACTTACCGGAAAATCATTCAAAACTTCCGAAGCGGTTCTGTTCGGATATAAAAGATATTGTGTTAAAAACAGCGATTATCCGGCAATTATTCAACAGGAAGGTTCAAAAACAACAGGGTTGGTTGTTGAGAATGTAGATGATTCTACGCTTGAAGTACTATCGTTTTATGAAGGTGTTGAATATGAAAAAAAACTGGTAACAGTAAATTGGAATGGAAAATCTGCAGATGCTTTGACATTTGTTTGGGCGAACGGCTCTGAATTTCTGGAAGTTGAAGATTGGGATTTTAACAGGTTTAAGAAAAACTATCTTAAACATTACCTTCTCGATGTGATTCCTGAAACATTAGAATCGTTTAATAAAAAATGAGCTTCATTTTAGCGTAAAAAAAACGGCTGGCTCTGAGTGAACCAACCGTTTTAGTTATTGAATTTATCTGTTGCTTATAAAATATTCATTCCGTCGAGCACATCCATAATTCCTTTTACAGAATTGGCCGAATCGTGCAGTAATTGCAGCTCCTCTTTGTTAAGCGCCACTTCTATGATTTGTTCAACCCCGTTTTTGCCTAATTTAACGGGGGCACCAACAAACATATTGTTCAGACCATACTCTCCTTCCAGTTTCACACAACATGGGAAAATACGTTTTTGATCCATAACAATGGCTTCAACCATTTGTGCAGCAGCCGAACCAGGTGCATACCATGCCGAAGTTCCCATTAACTGCACAAGCTCCCCACCTCCTGATTTTGTGCGCTCAACAATAGCGTTCAGTTTTTCGGCATCAATTAATTCTGTTACCGGAATTCCTGAAACGGTTGTATAACGTGGCAGCGGAACCATTGTGTCACCGTGACCACCCATCAGTAATGCCTGTATGTCGCGGGGCGAAACATCCAGTGCCTCGGCCAGAAAAGCACGGTAACGGGCCGTATCCAAAATACCGGCCATTCCCATTACTTCGGTTCTTGGTTTTTTTGCTGTAATGTAAGCGGCGTAAGTCATTACATCCAACGGATTGGATACAATAATGATTTTTGCCTTTGGCGAATATTTAACCACATGCTCGGTAACATTTTTAACGATTCCGGCATTAATCGAAATCAGGTCATCGCGGCTCATTCCGGGTTTACGGGGAATTCCCGATGTGATAACAACTACATCGGAGTCGGCAGTTTTAGAGTAATCGTTGGTTGATCCAACCAGACGGGTATCATAGTAATTGATAGGGGCGGTTTGCCACAAATCCAACGATTTTCCTTCAGAAATACCTTCTTTAATATCCAGAAGTACTACTTCGTGTACGATATTTTTTTCGGCAACAATCTGTGCACAAGTCGCGCCAACATTTCCTGCTCCAACTACTGTTACTTTCATCTTAACTTCTATTTTTGAGTTTTTTATGTTATAAAATCTGTAATAATAAACAATTAAAAATCAAATTGTTTAAAAAGATGCGCAAAGATAATCGATTTTATTAACGTTGAAAATTTAAAATTAGAGTTCAATCCGGTTTAACATTTTGGTAAACTCAGTTTAACCAATACGTCATTTTCAATACCAGTGCGCGGTTGCGTGAGGTCCAGCTACCGGGAATAAAATTGTCGGTATAAACCAGAAATATATCGGAAACGGGTTGATACCGCCACTGCAAACGCATGTTGATATTCATGTTGTCGATTTGCTCATTGTACTGAACAAACGTTGTCCAGAAAATTTTGTCGGTAAATGTTACATCGAGTTTTGGACCAAGGAGCAAAAACTGAGTCCGTTCGAAAGGATCGCCCAGATTCATATCTGTATAGTTAAAATTCATCGTAAAATTTATATACGGTTGTATTCTGTAACCCACATTCCCGTCGATATATTGAATATTACCTGTATAATAGCTCCCTTTGGCTGCCTCGAAAGCATAACTCAGCATCTTCTTGCGTGTTGACATGTATGCGATATATGCTCCTCCAAAATCGTATTCCGAACCTGCCGGCAGGTAATTATCGCTGCTGTGTGTCGGGTCAAAATCATTTTCCAGTTCAACATAAAAATCTTTGTATCCAAATTCCAGGTGCGACATATTCGAAAAATCGAACAGGTAAGAAATGGTATTTTCGTGTTCGATTTTGCGGTATTCAGAATCGAAATAATTTTCGTTTTCGAGTAAAATCCCATGACTTACAATCCATCCATTCGGTACAAAAAGGTATTTCACCTGTGGCCCTAGAAAGTTATAACCAGTGCGACGCACATAACCCGTTTCGGCAATATAATTTTCTCCTACTGATGTCTGTGAAAACTTTGCCTGAATATGAGTACGGTTGTAAGCAAGTGTGGCTCCCTGTGCATATTGTTTACCAGGGTCGTCGGGCTGAAACGATTGGTGGTAAAAGAATTTTCCACTCCAAAAGTTGTTTTTGGTAGCCAGGTTATAATCGAAACCGGCCACACGGTTAAACATGGTCGTATCAGCGGGTTGATTAAAATATTCCTTGTTTACAAAAATGAATCCGAAGTTGGAACGGGCAAAAACTTTCTGCTGCACTGATATCACGGTAAAGTTGCGTGCCAGAAAATCACCGGTTTCGCGGGTTGTCATGTTCATTAACCCGATGCGGAGGTTATTGCCAATTTTGCCCGTCAACCTTGCGCCCCCCAGCACTGGTGCATCCAAACCAATGCGCCGTGAAAAAAACGGGGTAACAGACTCGTATCCGTAATTGGAAAAAAGGTCGCTGTTTTCGAGAAAAAACTGCCGTTTCTCCGGAAATAACAATTCAAACCTGTCGATATTGGTGATCTGGCGGTCAACCTCAACCTGCGAAAAATCGGGATTGTAAGTTAAGTCGAGGTTGATTGATGATGAAAGTCCCACTTTTGCATCGAACCCAAAATCTTTCTGATACATTGCACCAGTTCCTGCCTCGTAATCATTTGCATAACTTCCGTAAATATAGGGGATGAATGAAAGCTGTGTGCGCGGTTTTGGCAACGGTTCATCAAATTTCATGACTCCGGCATAAGCAAGCGACGCCGTTGGGAATTGCCTCGGAACAGGCGCCCAGGAAGATTTTTCGTTCGATTTCAGGTCGAGACGGCTGAAGTTGACATTCCACATTTTACTGCCCAGCGGGTAACGCACCGATTTAAACGGAATCCTGATTTCAGAAACCCATTTGTCATCGTAATTTTTTGTTTTCGATTCCCATTTAATATCCCAGTTCAGCGAAACATTGCTACCGTTCGACATCAGTCCGTCCCACTTGGCGCCTGAGGCCGAAACGCCAAATGAGAAACCATTGGTCTGATCAAGGAAAGTATCGAAAAATATCAGCAGGTTATCATTATTGCTGAAAACGAAATCGGGGCGAAACGATTCAACTATGCGCTTCCCGGGAATCGTATCGTAGAATATCTGTGCCACATATAATGCTTTATCATCGTAAGTCATCATTATTTCGGAAGGCTGAGCTGCAAAACCTGAATCGACCGGCAAAACAAGATGAAAATCAGCGGCTTTTTGTGCCACCTGCCAGTCGGCTTCTTCAATAATTCCGTCGATTACAATTGGCGATTGTGATTTTTTTACATTGTAGATAAAATCTTTGTTAAAAGTATTGATAATCGTATCTTTTGGGGAGTTCATAAATGGATTTGCATGCAGGTTAACAACAAAAACATTGAATAAGAAAAACAGCAATAATGATTTTATTTTGCTCATGGTTTAAATTAATTTAGGCAACAGGGCGCAAAGATATCGAAATTGAATAAACAAAAAATCCCGCATTTAAATATTGCAGGATTTTTGTTTTATACTGAAAACAATTATAATTCAATTGGAATCCCGTTGTAAAAGTCAAGAATTTTGGTACGGAATATATACTCGTATTTGGCCTGTAACAACTGCGACTGGGCTGCAGTTAACTGGTTCTTCTGCAGGTTGTAATCAACAGAGTTTACCATTCCAACGTTAAACTTTTCTTCAACATAACGAAATGCTTCCTGCATTGATTCTACAGCTTTTTCGGTTGATATATACCTGTTTAATGACGCCAGCGCATTGGTATATGCCTGTTCAATATCTTTGCGAAGTACATTACTGGCAGTTTGTAAACGAAACTGATAATCGGAGATTTGCAATTCGGCATTGGATATGCCATTCTTCACCTGGAAACGGTTAAAGATTGGTATTCCCAAAGTTAATCCCAGCGAGGAACGACCATTGTTTTTCAACTGATCTTTAAATAAAATATCTTCTCCGTTTATATCGGTGTATTTATTATTGTACAGGTTGTAATAGTTTGCATTAAAAGTCAGACTCGGATAATGATTGCCCTTTGCAATTTCCAGATCTTTCTCGGCGCTTTTAACCCTCAGTTGCGCAGCCTGAATTTCTGGACGCGCATTCATAGCATTATTAAAAACATCGATTGAATTGGCCATGCTTAAATTGGCTTTAATTTCGGGCAATACAGGTTTTTCGATTGTAAAACTTTCGGCGATAGGTAGTTCAAGAAATTGAAACAAAGCTAAATAAGCCAGCTGGACTACATTTTTATCATTTACAAGCTGAAGTTCTTCGCGGGCAAGTTGTGCCTGAATTTCGAGCAGCGAACCCTTTGCGAGACTTCCGGCATCGACCAGTTGCTGGGTACGATCAATCTGTTGCTGGGTAACTTCAAGTTGCGCTGAATCAACCAGTACGATTTCTTCGGCAAAAAGAATTTCGAGGTACGAACGGGCAATGCTAAGCAAGATGTCGTCTTTTGCCTTTTGAAGATCTTTTAGTGTGGCCTGTAAATCAAGTTCCTGTTTATCAATTGTATTACTTAACTGAAAACCATTAAATATGGTGAAATTTGTGCCCACACCTCCTGTAACACTTGATGAGTTTACGTTCTTGTAAGTATTCAGGTAAGTTAATGAACGGCCAAAACTGTTGTCGTTCCCAATCTGCGCGTTCAAATTGGGCAACCTGTTCGATTTTGCCTGGCTTACCTGGTTTTCGTAATAATTTGTATTTAACTCCTGTTGTTTTATCTGAATGTTATTCTCCAGAGCATAGTCGATACATTTTTGCAGCGACCAAACATTCTGGCCATTCGCAGTACCACCACCACCTATAAAAATTACTACTGAAAATAAGACGATAAGATGCTTCATTGTATTTCGATTTTTTTTGAACGTGCTAATTTAAATAAACTAATTGAATGACTATCTAATTTTATCCTTTACTGGTTTCGTTCTCCTTTGTTTTTTTAGGATCAATTTTTTCACCCTTAACTTTGTCCTCTTTTTTCAAACCTTCAGTGATCTCGATATTTATTCCATCAGAGATTCCTGTTTTAACCATCCGCTTTTCGAATGTTTGTGGTGTTGCCGTTTCAACTTCAACATAAGACGAGTCTTTCTCGAACTTCAGTAATCCTTCAGGAATAACCAGTACGCTGTCCTTTTTTTCGAGTACAATGTTTGCATTGGCACTGTATCCGGCCCGGATGAACTGATCTTCCTTTAAAACTACAGTTGCTTTAATCTCGAACTGAATTGCGCCATTTTCTTCCTTTCCCTTAGGCGCGATGTATTCGAGAATTGCACCAAATTTATCTTTTTCGATGGCCCCGATCTCAAGTTCGATATTCATCCCTTCTTTAATTTTGCCAACTTCAGTTTCGTCAACCTTGCCTTTAAAAATCATGTCTTTCATATCGGCAACCGTACAAATGGTAGTTCCGTTATTGAAGGTGTTCGACTGAATCACCGAATTTCCTTCTTTTATCGGAACGTCAAGCACCATTCCGTTCACGGTTGACCGAACCAATGTATTAGTTGCAGTTTGTGCCTTTTTTGTTACACCGTTTTTGATTAATTCGAGATTATTTTCGGCAGCGGTCAATTCTTCCTTGGCAGAATCGTATTTAACCTTCGCCAATTTAAATTCTTCATAAGAGATTACACTTTTATCGAAAAGTTTTTGCTGACGATCCATATCGATCTGGGCATCATCGAAATTAATTTTTGCACGGTTTACCCGTGTTTCTGCGCTGTTAAGATTTACCATATCAGGAATAATCTTGATTTTGGCAATTACCTGGTCCTTTTTAACAAAGTCGCCGGCAACAATGTACAGCTCGTCAATAATTCCTGAAACCTGTGGCACAATTTCGATTTCTTTCCGGGGAACAACCGACCCGGTGGCTACTGTTTTTCGTACTACATTGCTTATAAACGGACTTTTTGTTTCGAAAACTTCAGGCGCTTTTTTCGATTTGGTATAAAGGAAGTAAATTGTTCCTCCGAAAATCCCTACCAGGATTACTATTCCTGCAATTCTTAAAAATTTTTTCATGACTTTGATTATTAATTGTTTCTGATTTTCTGTTGATTTATCTCTGTTTTATTTTTCATCGCGAAGCGCATCAATTGGTTTAATTCTTATTGCCCTTTTGGCAGGTATCAATCCGGCAATTATTCCGGCAACAACAAGCACTCCCAATGCCGAAAGCGCCATATTCAGATTTATCTCAGGATTCCGAAAAAACAACTCATTGTCTGTTCCGGCTGATTTTAGCAAAATCTGGTTTATAATTTCCAATATTCCAACGCCAAGTGACAAACCAATGTAACCGGCCATCACCGTCAGAAATACACTTTCGGCAACAATGTGTTTGATGATTACACCCGGAGTTGCCCCGATTGCGCGCTGAATACCGATTTCCTGTGTGCGTTCTTTAATTATTACAAGCATGATATTACTAACACCGATTATTCCTGCCAGCAATGTTCCAAGTCCCACAATCCAGGTCAGTACCTGAATTCCTATAAACAGGGAGGAAAATTTGATGAATTCCTTTTCAATGTTAAATGAACCGATTGCCTGTAAATCTTCCGGAGCCACTTTGTGCCGCTCCTTTAATATTTTCTGCAATTTATCCTGAAGGTCGCTGACCTTATAACCTTTTTGAGAAGTAACCGAGAAAAAATGCACTTTGTTTCCGTAATTATAAGCGGTTTGCATGGTGGAGAAAGGAATAACAATGGTTTCTTCCTTTTTGCCTCCGCCAATATTAATGCGGGTTTCAGCATGAATTACACCAACAACCTGAAAATATACCCCACTGATTTTAAGATATTGGCCAATCGGGTCCTCATCCTTGTCAAACATCACTTCAACAACACGTTCCCCTATGTTACAAACTTTACGTTCCTGAAGAATGTCAATCTCGTTTATTAATCTTCCCTTAATTGGTGTCCATCGGTCAATTTTAAAATAGTCCGGGTAATCGCCATACACGCTGAAAGCACCTGTACGTTCACCTCTAATTGTGTTATTTCCGGCTTGCTGCCAACCAAAAAGACGTGGAGAAAGGTATTCAACCTCTTTAACATTATCGCGAATGTACTGAATATCTGAATTATCGTATTCCCACCGGCGTCCCCGCTGAAAACCTGCGTACGGAACACTTGTACGTTCCGTCCAGAAAAAAGCCGAGTTGGTTGCAAATGCGCGCACACCGTCAAGCACACCGTTTTCGAGCGCTTTCCCTGCTCCCGACATAAGGATAAGCATTAAAATTCCCCAAAACACTCCGAAGGCTGTCATGAAGCTCCGCATCCGGTTCTTCTTCAGGGCGCTTAATATTTCGTTCCAAAGGTCTAAATCAAACATGTCGGTTTCGAGTTTAAAGTTTCAAATTCAAAGTTCATAAGCCAGAATTTCCCTTTGTCAATTTTTAATTTTGCATTTTTAATTGTTAATTATTCATCCCTCAATGCAACAATCGGTTTAATTCTGGCTGCACGTTTTGCAGGGATGTATCCGGCAATTGCACCGGCAACAATAAGAAGCAGTGTGGCAGAAGCAGCAATATTAAAGTCAACTGTTGGATTCAGGAATACGGATTCACCTGCGCGTCCGCCGTTTTCAGCGGCAGCGGCGGCAACTTCGGCCGATTGAACCATAAAATAGTTAATCAACTCCATCAATCCTGTTCCCATTACCAGACCAATGTAACCGGCAACTGTGGTAATCATTATCGATTCGAGCAAAATTAAACCTACAACTGATGCAGGGCTGGCTCCAAGCGCTTTGCGTATTCCAATTTCCTTGGTACGTTCTTTTACTACAATCAACATAATATTGCTTACCCCGACAATTCCGGCAATCAAAGTCCCAACTCCGATAATCCAGATAAATATTTTGATGGCCTGAAAGATTTTCATCGTTTGAATGTAATTTTCCAATTTATTGTAAAGGCCAATTGCACCATCATCTTTGGGATCGAATTTATGTTGTTTGCCCAGCACATTTCTGATTTGTTCTTCTATCGCCTGACTTTCCCCAAGCGTTTCAGCATTTACTGTCAGTGCAAGATTATGAATCTGGTTTGAACCATTAAAAATCATTTGTGCGGTTGACAAAGGCATATACGCGTTCCGGTTTCTGGTTGAACCGGGTTCAGTGCAGACTCCGATGACCTTAAACGGGACTGTGTTAATATTTACATATTCGCCGATGGCTGTTGAGTCCTTAAAAAGGGCTTTTTTAATATCAGCGCCGATAACTACAACCTTTCGTTTTTGGTTTACATCAATCTGGTTGATAAACCGGCCGTCATTAATTTCGATGTTTTCAACCTGTATTAATTCGGGCTGACAAGTTATTGTGGTGTATTCTCCTGATTCTTTGCCATAAGAATATCGGGTATTCCCCATGAAATATCTTCCCGATGCCACACCAACACCCGAAACTTTTTTAATAAGATCCTGATCTTCATTTACAAACTTAATGGTTCTGCCCGGTTTCATTCCCTGGTATGCAAGTGTCGTTTCGCCGCGCCAAATCCACATTGCATTTATTGCATCATTCATAAAATTTTGAGCAACACCATTACTTAATCCGTTACCGGAGCCCAGTAAAATCATAAGCATAAAAATTCCCCAGGCAACCGAAAATCCTGTGAGGAAAGTCCTCATCTTATTTTTTTTGATGGTGGCAAAAATTTCCTGCCATTTGTCAATGTCAAACATAGCTTGCAACTTGAACAGGTTCCAATCCGTGAATAAATTCTTTCTTGAACTTCCTCAGTTCACCATTTTTGATAATTTCGTTTATCAAACCATCTTTCAGCCTGATGATCTGATTGGTCATGGCTGCAATATCATGCTCGTGGGTAACAATAATTACCGTGATACCTGATTCATTCACATCTTTCAGAATATCCATCACTTCATACGAAGTAGCCGAATCGAGTGCACCGGTTGGTTCATCAGCCAAAATAATTTTAGGTTTCGAAATTAACGCACGCGCAATGGCAACGCGCTGTTTCTGGCCTCCCGACATTTCGTTTGGCATGTGGTGCGCCCACTCCTTCAGACCTAATTTTTCGAGATATTCCATTGCAATCACGTTCCTTTTTTTACGGGGAACGCCTTTGTAATACAGCGGGAGCGCCACATTTTCCATGGCATTCTTGAACGAAATAAGGTTAAACGACTGAAAAATAAAACCTACCATTTCGTTGCGCAATTTGGCAGCCTTTTTCTCACTCATGTTTATTACAAGGTTTCCTGCCAGATGGTAAGTTCCTTCATCGTAATTGTCGAGCATTCCCAGAATGTTCAGAAGAGTTGATTTTCCGGAACCCGATGAACCCATAATGGAAACGAAATCTCCCTTTTCTATTTCCAGGTCAATACCTTTTAACACATGCAATGAATTGCTGCCCATTACATAGGACTTGTGAATATTACTTAGACTAATCATAGCGTTTAATTGTTACGGCTGTTGTATTTTCTGTTTTCTGTGATAAATTTCTGTCATTATTATTAAAAACGCTCATTTTTTTCGATAAACGGCAGATTTTTGGCTGTGAAAGGAATAATTCGCAGATTAAATCCAAATTTTACCAATTCAATTGAACGTTTTAATACCAATCGGACGCCAAACATTAGAATATGTTACAACTAAAAATCATTTTTAACTTTTTTAAATCCGATTGAAATCATTCTTACTACTCTGCCAGTTTATTTTCGAATGAGCCTCCAATTCTTTACTTTTGACTGGAAATAAATTTTTTATGGGATTCAAAACTATTTCGTTAAAACTGCCCACAAATTTTACCCCGGAACAACTGCGAAGTAAGATTTCAAAGGAGTTGCATATCATCGATTTTACTTTTCAGATTGAAAACAAAAGCCTCGATGCACGCAATAAATCGAAAATATTCTGGCTGGTGCAGGTAGTTGTAAACTCCACAGAAATAAAAGATGGTGAAGCAATTAACACCGAAACTTTGGAAATTCCGTACAAAAAGAGAAAAGAGCAGATTGTGGTTGTGGGTAGCGGCCCTGCCGGATTTTTTGCGGCTTTTGTACTTCAGAAGGCTGGTTTTAATGTCACTTTAATTGAACGCGGTTCGGAAGTTGCAAAGCGGGGTAAATCGATTCAAACCTTCGAAAAAACAGGAATCTTCGATGCTCAAAACAATTACGCTTTTGGCGAAGGCGGCGCCGGTACTTTTTCGGATGGAAAACTGACCTCGCGATCGAAACACATTTCGCTGGAGAAAAAGTTTATTCTTAACAGTTATATTGAAGCCGGGGCGCCCGATGAAATTGCATACATGGCACATCCACACCTCGGTACTGACAACTTGCGGAAAATCGTTAGAAATCTGCGGCTTGCATTTGAAAAGTTGGGTGGCAGAATTCTGTT
>DATITY010000070.1:0-5867 GCA_035467235.1 Draconibacterium sp.
CATCGATTGTTCAAAGCCTGAAAGGAATTTTTGTTTTGGTTGGGGCATTCTTTGTATTTAAAACCTTGCCGCTCCCCCATCAGCTTTTGGGGGGATTAATAACAGTAATTGGAGTTTTAATTATGGCGCTCGCACAGGCAAATTATTTGAAGAATCCGTTTGTAAAAACAGGAGGCAATAAAATAAACAAATAGAAAACGATAGCATTCTGTAACCACATTTTAACATCAAAAAGAAATGTTTAACAAAATTTTAAAAATATTTTCCAGAACTTTTCGTTCGGAAATAAAGGCATAATTTTTGTTAAATAGAACCCGTCTTATCAACCAATTTAAAAAAACCATGAACAAAAAAATCTGGCTAATTACCGCCGCTGTAATCACTGTTTTACTTTTGGCATTTTTTGTTTTTTCGCATCCGAAAAACGAAACCGCCGCCATTACCACCGCTGTTTCCAGAGGCCCTTTCGAAATTCTTGTTTATTCAACAGGGCAACTTGAATCGGAGAACTCTGACAACATTTTAATACCCGAGAAAATGAATGACCGGCAAACCCGGATTTCATCGTTAACCATTACCGACATTGTTGACGAGGGTACTTATGTTGATTCGGGCGACTATGTTGCAACTCTTGATCATCAGGCTGTTGAAGAACAGCGAAAACTTGCCCTGGACGATTTGGAACGCACACTTTCAGAATACGAAGACAGCAAAATCGATTCGAATTTAACGCTGAGCAACCAACGCGATTTAATTGTAAATGCACGTTTGGACCTTGAAGAAAAAGAGATTGCAGTTCAGGAATCGGCGTATGAAGCACCTTCGATTCAGCGAAAAGTAGAAATGGACCTCGATAAAGCCAAACGCAAACTCGAACAGGTAAAAGCAGCTTACGAATTAATTACCCAGCAGGAAACAAACAAGGTAACCCGGAAATTTATTAATTACAAACAGGTTCGTGAACGGGTTGATGCCCTGAACGAATTGATGAATGCACTTATCATTTATTCTCCGCGGGCAGGCATCATTTCGTATTATCAATACCCGTTTGGAGGTACTGTAAAAACCGGTTCACGGGTTTCGCAATGGAATTCAATTATAGCCACCTTCCCTAACATGAATAACCTGGTAACCAAAACTTTTATCAACGAAATAGATATTGCACTGATTAAGCCAGGACAAAAAGTTAAAATCGGAATCGATGCTTTTCCCGATAAGATTCTCCCCGGAGAAGTAGTATCGGTGGCTAACATGGGGCAGTTAATGCCCAACAGCGACGCCAAGGTTTTCGAGATAAAAATTAAAGTGAACGGTTCGGACCCGGAGTTAAAACCGGCCATGACAACCAGCAATACAATTCAGACAAATTCTTTTCAGGATACACTTTTCATCCCTATCGAATCGGTTTTCAGCAATGATAGTATGCAGTACGTTTATTTAGCCGACGGGAATGAAACAAAACAAATTATTGAAACCGGCGAAGAAAACGAAAACTTTGTCATTGTGCGGCAGGGATTAACTGAAAGTCAGCAAATTTATCTGACTGAACCTGAAAATGCCGAAAGTTTTGCACTCGCAGGAATGGAAATTTATGCAGACATTTTGCGCAAAAAAGAAGAACAAAAAGCAAAAAAAGCGGAAGAGGAAAAGCAGCGGCAAATGGAACAAAAACCCCTGGATTTGCCACAGGGAATTCAAATGCCGGCTGGTGCAGGCGCAGTTGTTATCAGTAAATAATTTTATAATCCTATTCAACATGTTTATTAAAAGATATTTACACGATATACATATTGCGGTTGAAGCCATTGTTGCCAACCGTGTCAAATCAATTCTTACCGCGCTGGGAATTATTTTTGGCGTTGCTGCTGTAATCAGTATGCTGGCTATTGGTAATGGTGCCGAACAGGAAATTCTGGAACAGATTAAACTGGTTGGGGTAAATAATATTGTAATAACACCAAGCAGTTTCACAGTAAACGAAGGTGGTTCAAATGAAAACAGCGATGACAACGGTAAACCCGGAGGAAAAAAATTCTCTAAAGGACTTACTCTTTTAGATGTTGAAGCGATTAAACAGGTGTTGCCCACCATCGAAAAAATTACGCCGGTTATTTCGTTTAACTATTCAGCGCTGCTCGACGGAATAAGCAAACCCGTTGTTTTGGAAGGAATAGAAAACAGCTATTTCGATTTGTTCAATATGCAACTAGCCAGCGGTAACCGGTTTAACGAGTTGCAAACCGAAAAAGGCCTCCCGGTTTGTGTTATCGGGAATAACATTAAAACACAGTTTTTCAGACAGGACGACCCGATTGGAAAATATATTAAGTGTGGCCAGATTTGGCTGAAAATTGTTGGTGTTGTCGAACGGCGTGATTTTACTGCATCGGCTTCCGATGAACTGGGAATCAGCAGTTCCGACAATAAAATTTTTGTACCGGTACAAACCATGCTTCTGCGATTTAAAAACCGTTCGTTGCTGCGTGCCGATGAAATTGCGAAAGCCAATCAGCGTGCCGGAGGAGGTGGTGGAATGGTAGTAATTATTGGAGGCGCTGAACAAACAGAAGAAACAACAGATACCGACCCAAATCTCAATCAACTCGATAAAATTATTGTGCAGGTGAAGGAAACCGAACAACTCAGTCAGTCGGCAAACCTGATAAAACGAATGCTGCTGCGCCGCCATTCAGAATTGTATGATTTTGAAGTTACCATCCCCGAACTTCTGTTGAAACAACAACAAAAAACAAAAAATATTTTCAATGTAGTATTGGGAGCAATTGCCGGAATTTCGCTCATCGTTGGTGGAATCGGAATCATGAATATTATGCTGGCTTCGGTTATGGAACGAATCCGCGAAATTGGCGTTCGACAGGCGGTTGGGGCAAAACAGAAAGATATAATTGCCCAGTTTCTGGCCGAATCAACATTAATCAGTTTAACCGGCGGAATCATCGGAATTATTCTTGGAATAGTGCTTTCGAAAGTGATTACAGCGGTTTTCGATATCAAAACCATTGTTTCGTTTTTCAGCATTTTTATTGCATTCGGAGTTTCGGTTGTGGTTGGAATAACATTTGGATATCTGCCAGCTAAAAAAGCTTCCGAAAACGATCCCGTTGTTTCTTTGCGTTCATAACACTACAAAACTAAAATCAAGATGAAAAATATACTGTTTCTTTTAATCATTGTCAGCAGTTTTTCCTTTACCGTAAAATCGCAGCAAAAGGTAAAACTTAGCCTGCCCGATGTAATTCAAATTGCGTCGAATCAATCAATTGACGCTTTCAGAAATAAAAATATGTACCTGGCCAGTTACTGGGAATTTCGTTTCTACCAGGCCGAACGTCTCCCGGGAGTTGCGCTGAGTACCACACCACTCGACTACAACCGCTACCTTAAAAAAGAGTACAATTTCGAAACCAACCAGGATGAATATCGCTTAAGAGAATACCTGAACTCTGAAGTTGGAGTGGCAGCTACTCAAAACATTGCATTTACAGGCGGTCAGTTGTTTTTGCGAACCGACCTGGCCATGGTCAAAAACCTGGGTGGCGAACAAAGCACATCTTATTCGGCAACTCCTTTCAGCATTGGCTTTTCGCAGGAGTTGAACGGCTACAACGAACTGAAATGGCAATCGAAGATTGAACCGTTGAAATTTGAAAAGGCAAAAAAAGAGTTTATTCAGGATGTTGAAGACTTGCGCATTAAATCGACGATGCAGTTTTTTGAGCTGATAACAGCACAAATCCAAAAAGGAATTGCCGAGACCAATTATGCAAATGCCGATACTTTGTATAAAATCGGGAAAGGCAGGTTTCAGGTGGGAACCGTTACCCAGGATGAATTGTTAAAACTGGAACTCAGTTTGTTAAATGCCGAACAGGCGTTAAGCATGGCCCAACTGGAGGAAAAAAGGGCACAGGCAAATTTAAATTCATTTTTGGGAATGGAAAAAACGGTCGAAATAGAATGTGTAGTTCCCAGCGAAATTCCTGAACTTCAAATTGACCCTGATATCGCGCTGACGCAAGCCATTCAGAATAACCCTGAAATGATTAACCACCAGCAGCAAAAGTTACAGCAGGATCAAAACGTAAAACGAACCAAATCGGAAACGGGATTAAATACATCTCTTTTTGCCATGTACGGAATGAGCCGCTCATCGGAAGAGTTCCAGGATGTTTACGGACAACCCGATAAAAGTCAGCGCTTTAATGTTGGAATAAACGTGCCAATCGTAGATTGGGGCAGAAGTAAAGGACGTGTTTCAATGGCAGAATCGAACCGCGAAGTTGCTTTGGCTACCATAAAACAGGAACGTATCGATTTTGAAATGGATATTTTTCAAAGTGTATTGGAATTTAATTTGCAGGCAGGTCAGGTTAGAAACTCAGCCAAAGCCGACACGGTTGCCCAGTTGGGTTACGACGTTACATTTCAGCGGTTCCTCATCGGGAAAATAGATGTAATTAAATTGAATATCGCAAGCACCGACCAGGAAACTGCACGAATTTCGTACCTGAACAGGTTGCGCGATTACTGGACTTCGTATTTCAGACTCCGGAGTTTAACGCTGTTTGATTTTGAAACCAACACCCCGCTGATGGTTAATTACGACGAAATTTTAGAATAGTGAAAAATGGCTAAAAACAGAAGATACTTATTTGCAGGTGGTTTTGCTTTAATTGCGATTGTTGCATCGGCATTTTTTTATATTACCCGCACAACCGAAAAAATCCCGAAATATTACGAAGTTAAAAAGGGAAAATTTGAAGCTGTACTTTCGTGTAAAGGCGAAATAAACGGATTGGTTGCCACTGTGATTCGGGCTCCGAAAATTTTAGGAGATCGCGAGTTGGAACTTTGGTCATTAAAAATTATCGACTTAACACAGGATGGCAAAAACGTGAAAAAGGGAGATTTTGTTATTCAGCTTGATGGTAACGAAATAATGTCGGGTATGCGCGAACAGCAGCAGGACCTTGAAAAAGATATGGCAGACCTGAACAATGCAAAAATCGACAGCACCGTTACGTTAACCAATATGCGTGAAGAGATAAAAAATGCAATGCTCGATTTGGAATACAATAAAATAGACCTCGAACAATCGGTTTACGAATCGGAAGCCTACCAGCGAAAAGCGCAAATGACCTATCAAAAAGCTGAAAACGACATCGCAAAAAAACGCCGCGATTATTTACTCGAACAAAACAAACTTAAAATGAGGGTGGGTCGTTCAGAGGACAGGGTGGAAAGAACACAAAAGAGAATAGCAAAATATGAGGAGGCAATGCTGGCCGCCCGAATCACGGCTCCTGAAGATGGCATACTAATTTTCGGGAAAAGCTGGGATGGTAAAAAATACAGTAAAGATGATGACGTATCGACCTACGAATTTGCGCCACCAATTGCAACACTTCCCGATATGTCGAAAGTGATTTCCGAAATTTATGTGAAAGAGATTGATATTGCCAAAATTAAAGTTGGCGACAGCGTTCGCGTGACCTTCGATGCTCTGGCAGGCTTAATAATTAAGGGAAGCATAAAAACCATTGCACGTGTTGGCGAAAGTCACAAGGATTTCGATATGAAAGTTTTTAAAGTTGTGATTCATCTTGACAATACCAACGAAGGATTAAAACCGGCAATGAGCAGTAATAACGATATAATACTGGCAAATGCCAACAATGTAATTTCTGTTCCCGTGAATTCGGTATTTAAAGAAAACGGGCTAAAATACGTGTATTTAAAAACTGCAGACAGCATTAGAAAACAGGAAATAAAAACCGGTTTTGAAAACGAAACCTCTGTTCTTGTTGAAGAAGGATTAAAGGAGGGTGATTTGGTAGTACTTGAAC
>DATITY010000071.1:0-2777 GCA_035467235.1 Draconibacterium sp.
AGGCGCCTTCGTTCCATTGCAGCGGAAGTTCTTCCCAAATCATATCGTGCTGAGCCATAAACGAAGGCCAATCTGTATTCTGAACTATCTGCCCTGTGCTTCTAATATTAAAAATCAGGACAAATAGCAAAATGAATATGATACCGGATAATAACCTGAATTTCATCGATTTATATTTTTTAACAATTTACCAATATGGGCTTTTTCAAATTCAGTAGGCTTTTACTAAAAAGGTATTGAAAGAATTGGCAGGCAAAACCGGTTTTATTGTATTGCCATGAATTTGAATTTTTACCTCTTTGGCAACAGATTCATCATTTTGCGCAATACAAACAACACTTTTATCAGGATTTATGAAAGCCAGAATATTCTGAAAAGCACCATCAGTAATCAATAGTCTGGCTGTGGGTTTTACAAAATGACTGACATGTTTCAGAAGGTAATATTCATGATTGAATTTATAGGTTTTTTCTTCTGGATTGACAGTAATCAATGAGTTTTGTTGCCATCCCCAACGACTGAAACCGCCCTCATCGAGCGAGATATTCCAGTATAAATAAGCTGTTGTACCATTTTGCAGGTAATGTTTCATCAGCGACCATGCGTAGCAGCAATACTCCCAATCGTTTTTGCCATTGCCACACTCCTGCTCTGTCTGGTAAAGCGGCATGTCGGGATAACGTTTATGAATACCCGGGATTGCATCTTTGCCTGCCCATTGAAAACCAACACCTTTAATATGTTTTCCGGCCAAAGAATCATTCAGAATGGTATCAACCAAAGCTTCGGCGGGGCGTTCCATGGTGCCAAAGAAAATCTCTACACCCTGTTTTTCCATTTCAGGTCCGAGATATTTACCGATAAATTCTGCCAGGCCGGCAGCAGTCCAGGTACAACTGGGGAAAATCTGACAGGAATTAAACTCATTCTGAGGCATGATGGTTGAAATTTTAATTCCTTCCTTTTGGTATGCATCAATAAATTTTGAAAAATATTGCGCATAAGCCTTAAAATAAGTATCCTCCTGGATAAACATATTGGTTCCTTCTTTACCCTGCTTATCAACAGGAAGATTGTTCCTGAATTTTTCAGCCAATCCCTCCCACGGAACAGCACATGCATAATGTTTGTTCCATTTCATCCAGGTTGGAGGACTCCAGGGAGAAGCCCATATTTTTAAAGATGGATTTAGTTTTTGTGCTTCTTTTATAAACGGCACCAAAGTTTCACGATCATTATCAATACTGAAATTTTTCATCTCAAAATCGCCTTCTGTTTCGTTATAGGAATACCAGTCGCGCGAAAAATCATTCGCTCCAACAGGCATACGGCATATCGTGAAGTTTGCCCCAACTCCGGGCTCAAACAACTCAGAAAAAATATAGCGCTGATTATCTTCACTTAAGCGCGATAATGAGGTCCAGCCAAGCTCATTAAAACAGGCGCCAAAACCTTCGATGGTTTGTGCCTGTTGATTGGTATCTATTATCACATCCACATCATCTGCGGGACCAGTAACCGTAAGACTTTCATTCTTTAACCAGGGCTGACCTTCCGTTGTTGAAACCCAGTCAACTTTTTGTGAACAGGATATAACAGTAAATGCCAAAGTAAAGCTGAATATCACGTATAAAATTTGATTTTTGTTCATATTAGTTTTTTTAATTTAAAGTTAATTGACTCGTTAATTAAATTCTTCGCATTCATAATTTTCCCTGTTAAAATGATGGTTCCTTTTCCTCCTGAGGGGTGCGCAGTGATATTGATAATGCAGCTACCATCTTTATTTATTCGCGAGAATCCCGGCGTTGCAATCCCCTGCAAAATCAAAGTTGAGGATTCAATCGTCAAAATCTCTTTTTCAGCGGTTTCAGCAATGAGTTCATATTGCCCTGCCATCAGGATAAAATCAGAAAGGTCTATTTCAAATTTTCCTGATTTATTTGTATTTATTGAAGAAACAAAAATCTTTTCTTCTTTATTCTGAATTGAGTTTACATTAGCAGACACTTGATTTCCAACAAAATATACTGCCAGATTTTTGATTGCAGGCGGATAGGAAAATTTGGTAAACCGGACTCTGACAGCACTCACTTCAACTGCATCAAACCGTTCAATTCGTTTGTAACCTATTGAACTTCCTGTTGCCAGGTCAACCCACTTTTCACCGATTTGACCTTCCACCGTATATTCGCGAACACGCTCGCCAAAAACAATATCCTCCTGAATTACAACGTGATCAATTTTTGCTGGTTTATCCATTTTAATTTCCAGCATCCCGCCATTCCCTGAAGTTGAAGCGATACATTTTCCAAACCGCCGGTTAATTTCATCGCCAAACTGCTTGTAAATAGTCATGTCTTCCAATGGAATTAATCCAGTTATATCGGGCGCAGCATTCAGCAAAAGCAATGTTCCGCACCCCACAGATTTATAATATATTTCGATTAACTGATCCAGATTTCTGAGATTTTTGTGATTGGTTGGGCTCCAGAACCAGTTGTGATCTTTTAGCGGCACATCGGCTTCAAGGGGTATCCAAACCTCTCCGTCAGGGTCGCCATGTTCGGCAGTTGCCACGCCGGTTTTGGCATCGACAAATTTCACCGAGTTCCATGCCGGATAAGGCGCAATTCCCTGCTCATTGCCCAGCCAGCGGATACTGGCAAATGGTCCCTGAAACACGATGGCGTTTGGTGCATATTTTTTTACAATGTCTTCCAATGGAATTAATCCAGTTATATCGGGCGCAGCATTCAGCAAAAGCAATGTTCCGC
>DATITY010000072.1:0-3953 GCA_035467235.1 Draconibacterium sp.
GCGGAAATTCTCGACCAGCAGACCTTCTACCGCGACGTTGAGGCTACTTACCAAGGCATCAGAGATGTTGACCTGGTTCCAAACCTTTCACCTTTGAATCTCGCCGCTGTTAAGATCGGTAAAGATTTTATGTTAAGCCACGGTTACATTAAGAATGATTTTGATGTAAACGAATGGGCTGCACCTGAATTCCTGGAAAAAGCTGCAAGAGAATTGTTGGAAGAAGAATGGAAGAAGAGAACAACTGCTAAGCTTCCACAGACAGCAGATCCATTAGCATCCAGTGGAAGAATAGGTTAAAAGAAAAAAAGTTAGTTGAGATTATTTGTGATTGTGAATTTGCCTAATAAATATTTTTAGAATTAACTAAAAAAATTAAATGTAAATATGAGCAAAGAAATTAAGCAAAATAATTATTCCACTCTTAAGGTTGAAAGACGCAACAATGGATTAGTTATTGTAACACTAAATCGTCCGGAAAGCGGTAACGCTGTTAACACAGAGATGGGTATTGAATTGCTTGATCTTTGGACGGATTTTGTTCGCAATCACGATGGTCTGCGTTGTATCATATTAACGGGGGAAGGTGAAGAAGCATTTTGTGCTGGTGGAGATATGAAGCAACGAAAAGGAATGTCAGAATATGACTGGCGCCATCAACACGAGATATTCGAGCAAGCCTTGTGGACTATGATGGAATGTCCTGTTCCGGTTATTGCTGCAGTAAACGGCAAAGCTTTTGGTGGTGGCTTGGAAATGATTCTTGCGGCTGATTTTGCATATGCAGTTGATAGCGCTAAGTTATGGTTCCCCGAGGTGATGATAGGTATACTACCGGGCGTTGGTGGAACCACAACTTTGCCGCGAATCGTTGGTGAGCGACGCGCTAATGAAATAATATTAGCTGGCAGTGCTTTTGGTGCAACTGAAGCTTTGGAATGGGGTATTTTTAATCGTGTTTGCTGTGCAGACGAATTGATGCCATCCGTGATCGCAGTTGCTGAAACTATTACTGCCAACGCACCATTGGCTGTGCGTCAGGCGAAGAAGGCGATACATGAAGGATTGCAAATGGATGTTCGCGCTGCACTTCGTTACGAAGTCGAATGCTATAACCGTCTTACTGGTACAGAAGACAGAGTAGAAGGTACATTGGCATGGAACGAAAAGCGCAAACCTGTATTTAAAGGACGTTGAATCTTGTGTAGTATTTAACTAAGGAGGAAACTTGTTGATGTGAAATGGCAATAAGTTTAAGAACATAGTGCTTGAGAGTGCGAAATCAAAATAGGAGTTTTAGTTAAATAGAAAGATAGAACAAAGAAAAAGGAAATTAAAATGAAAACAATAATTGTAGGCGGTGTAGCTGGTGGAGCATCGTGTGCAGCTCGTTTACGCAGGTTGGATGAAAAAGCAGAAATACTTTTAGTCGAACGCGGCCCGTACGTTTCATATGCAAACTGCGGACTGCCATATCACGTTGGCGGTTCAATTGAAAAGGAGTCAAGCCTTCTTGTTGCCACAGAACAAATGTTTAAAGCCGTTTTCGCAATTGATTGCAGAACAAATTGTGAAGTTATTGGAATCAAATCATCTAAGAAAACTGTTGAGCTTAAGAACCATCTTACGGGAGAAGTAACAACAGAAAAATATGACAAGTTAGTTCTCTCACCTGGTGCTGCACCCATTCGCCCTCCACTACCGGGAATTGATCTACCAGGAATATTTTCTGTAAGAACAGTACCTGATGCAAAACATATACGTGAATGGCTCGAACGCGATTTAGAATACACAGGTATGAATGAATACAGTGGTGTAAATCCAATAGGAAAACCTAAAAATGCAGTTGTAGTTGGCGGCGGATTTATCGGTCTTGAAATGGTAGAAAATTTAATAGAACGTGGACTTAATGTAATATTAATTGAAAAGTTAAATCAGGTTATGCCTCCGCTCGATCCTGAAATGGCTCTTATAGTAAAACGTTATATGGAGAAACACGGAGTTAAAGTTGAGCTTAATGACGGGGTTGCAGGATTTCGTAAATCAGCAGATGGTTCACTGGAGGTACTTACTGAATCTGGTAAAATGTATCCTGCAGAGGTCGTTATACTTGCAATTGGAGTTAAACCTGAAACAGAATTAGCGAAGATGGCAGGGATAGAAATTGGTAAACGTAGCGGAATCAGAGTTGATGATCAAATGCATACTTCTAACCCGGATATCTTTGCAGTTGGTGATGCCGTTGAAGTAAAAGACTTTGTTACAGGTGAGTGGACATTAATTCCACTGGCTGGACCAGCAAACAGACAGGGAAGAATTGTGGCTGATGTTATATGTGGTCGTAATTCACGGTATCGCGGTACTCAAGGTACTTCTATTTGTAAAATATTCGGCGGCACAATTTCACAAACAGGTGTAAGTGAAAAAACACTTAAAAGACTTGGCGAAACAGACTACGAAAAGATTTATACATACCCGAATTCACACGCAGGTTATTACCCGGGTGCCAAAATGCTTATCATAAAAACCTTATTCCGAAAATCTGACGGAAAGCTTTTGGGTGCGCAGGTGCTTGGTGAAGATGGTGTTCCCAAACGAATAGATTCTTTTGCAATGGCAATACAAATGGGATGCACAATTTATGATCTTGAAGAATCAGAATTATGTTATGCACCGCCATACGGAAGTGCAAAAGATCCTGTAAACTTCGCAGGAATGGTTGCAGCTGATGTACTTCGTGGTGATATGCCTATTTCTCACTGGGATTCGATTGGCAACAGTTTTCTTTTGGACGTACGTAATCCTCCGGAACTAGAAGTTGAATCAGTTAAGGGTGCAGTTAATATTCCATTACCTATGCTTCGTGCCCGTCTAAAAGAACTTCCCAAAGATCGTGAAATATTAATTATATGCCGATCGGCACAAAGAGCTTACTATGCAACACGTATTCTTCTACAAAATGGATTTAAAGCAAAGAATATTTCTGGTGGAATGCTGGCGCGTTCACACAAGGTAGATTAAAATAAAGGAATTAGATTATGAATGAAATTATGCAGTTTCTTCAGACCACATTTGGTCCACTGGTGTTAATTTTCACTGTTTCTAATTTGTTCGCTATGGGCATTCAAGTAAGGATGCCTGATGTAATGGGTGCGCTGAAAAATACAAGAGCCATTGCATTAATTTTTATTTGGGGTTGGATTGCAGGACCGATCGTCGGCTATTTGATCGTGTGGGTTCTTCCTCTTGCGGAACCATATGTGGTTGTGATTTACCTTTGCAGTTTAGCGCCTACTGCTCCTTTCCTTCAGCAGATGGTAGGAAAAGCCAAGGGCGATATGCCTTTTGCAGGAACTTTAGTACCGCTTGTTGCCTTAGGTACCGTAATCTTTATGCCATTGCTGGCTCCGATGATGATTGAGGGAGTTGCAATTAGCACCTGGTCTCTCGCAAAACCACTTCTTCTAACTATACTTTTACCTTTGATAATCGGAGCCGCAATAAGGCATTACTACGATACTGTATCGACTAAATTTTTCCCAGCAATTAAGTTGATTGCACAATTATCTACATTGCTTACAATTATATGGTGTCTCGTTTTATATGGCAGTTCAATGATCAATACAGCGGGGAGTTTTGCACTGCTTTCAATGACAATCTTTATGGTTGGTATGGCAGCGATAACTTATTACTTCGGCTTTGGACTGAAGCAGGCACAGCGAAGCGTAATGGCTTTGAGTATGGGCACACGTAACATAGCAGCAGTGTTAGCGGCTGCACTTTCTATACCAAACGCCGACCCGCGCATTGTTACGATGGTGATTATGTGGACATTATGGTCAGTTGTACTTGCAGCTATCGGTGCCAAAATATTCGCCAAGCAAGCTGGCAAAGCAACCGCGTCTGTATAGAGTAAAACCATATAGAGAAGCAAAATGAAATTAGCTATTTAA
>DATITY010000073.1:0-8232 GCA_035467235.1 Draconibacterium sp.
GCCGTGCGTTTTGCCATTAACAGTTGTTCAAGGTATGCCAGTGAATTCGGCAAAGAAAAGGAAAAGGATTTTGTTGAAGGTCAACTGTTAAAAGCATTAAAATCTCAGCAAAACAAGGATATAAAAACCTTTTTGCTGAATGAATTAAACCTGGTTGCCGGAGACAAAACAATTCAGGAAGTGAAAGTTTATTTAACCGACGATTTTCTTTCAGAGCCTGCTACACAAACACTTTTATCGGTTGGCGGTAAAACTGCTGCCAGTGCTTTACTTGAAGCACTTCCAAAAGCAGACGACAAAACAAGCCCAACTTTGGTAAAAGCTTTGGGCGAATTGCAGTGCATTGGCGCAGTTCAGCAAATTACAACTTTTGTAAACGATAAAAACCCGGCAATAAAGAAAGTTGCACTGGAAGCGCTGGCTAACATCGGCGATCCAGGTTCATATAAAACTCTTTTATCTGCCGCTAAAAATGCAAACTTTACTTACGAACCCACCAATGCAACCGAAGCATTTTTGCATTACGCTGACAGGTTGGGCGAAAAAAATGAAACCGAACTTTGCAAAAAAGCCTGCAACGAAATTTTCAAGGCAAATAAGGCTGACGACAAACTTCACAACTATTCAAAAGCACTTGCCATTTACACCGGATATTTTGGAACTGAAGCCATGCCGCTTTTACTGAAAGCTGTTGAAAACGCAAATAAACCTTTCAGGTATTCGGCATTGAATCTGGCGGAAAACATGGATGATGTTGCTGCAACCCGCGCCTGGATTGCAAAAGCTCAAACAGTTCCAGATGAAACAAAAGCTGAAATTATTGAAATGCTCGGCCGCAAAGGAGATCCGCTGGCCACAGGTTTTGTAAAGGAGAACCTGAATTCAGCATCAGAAATGGTGCGAGTTGAATCTATCAACGCACTGGTGAAACTGGAAGGCAGCAAAGCAACTCCGCTATTAATCGAACATCTGGCAAAGGGTCAGGATATTGAAGCTGCAAAAACCGCACTGCTTCAACTGCTCGACCAAAAACACCTGGCTCCGGTTGCCACTCAAATGGGTAAAACTTCAGGCAAAACGAAAGCAGCTTTTATTGATTTAATTGGCGCAAAATCGGGTAAAGATTATTTCGAACCAATTTTTGCTCTTACCAAATCAGGCAATGCTGATGAAAAATCCGCCGCATTTAATGCTTTGAAGAAAGTTTCGGCTGAAAAGGATTTGGATAAACTCATTCAGCTTTTGCTTTCGGTAAACAACAAAACTGAAATCGGTCAGGTACAAATGGCTGTTGTTGCTGCTGCCAAAGGTGTTGAAGCAGAAAAAACAGAAAAAGGAAAATTACTTTCTGCTCTGAAAACAACAGATAAAAAAGACCGGATTATCACTGTTTTACCCGAAATTGGCGGAGATGCAGCTCTGGCAACCAGTTCAGGCTATTTCAAAAATTCAACAGGAGCAACAAAAGAAGCTGCTTTTAAAGCATTAACCAACTGGAAAGAATACCCGGCTTCGGCGGTATTATTCGAAATTTGTCAGTCTTCATCGGCAGAATTTCATGCCCCGGCCTTTGCAAGTTTTATCAGACAAGTTCGATCGGCTGATTTACCCGACGACCAGAAATTGCTCCAATACCGGAAAGTGATGCCTTTTGCGGCAACAACCGAAGAAAAAATTCAGGTCATCAATTCCATTGGAAACCTGAAAACTTTTTTATCCCTCGTTTATCTTGAAAAATTTCTTGATGACAAAGATTTACAGCAGACTACTGCCCGTGCCATCATGAAAATTGCCTTGCCGGGAAATGAACAGCCGGGATTTTCGGGGGAAATAGTAAAAAATATGCTTGAAAAAGTAGCCTCGGTTTTGGTTGGGGAAGAAAGCGATTATGATAAAATCAATGTAAAGAACTACCTCGAAAAAATGCCCAAGGAAAAAGGGTTTGTTTCGATGTTCAATGGCAAAAACCTCGATGGCTGGCAGGGATTGGTTGAAAACCCTATTGCAAGGGCAAAACTGAGTTCAGCAGAACTGGCAAAAAAGCAGGCAGCAGCCAACCTGAAAATGGTTGAAAACTGGACTGTAAAAGACGGCATGATAGTTTTTAACGGAAAAGGTGACAACCTTTGTTCGGTAAAAGATTACGGCGATTTCGATTTGGTAGTTGACTGGCGGATTACCAAAGAAGGCGACAGTGGATTGTATTTGCGTGGCACGCCGCAGGTGCAGGTTTGGGATACATCACGCGTGGATGTTGGCGCACAGGTTGGTTCAGGCGGATTATACAACAACCAGAAATACACGAGCAAACCATTGAAAGTGGCAGACAATCCGGTGGGTGACTGGAACACTTTCAGGGTAACAATGGTAGGCGAAAATGTTACTGTTTACTTAAACGGCGAACTGGTGGTTGACAATGTTCCGCTCGAAAATTACTGGGACCGCAGTCAACCGATTTTTAAAACAGGTGCAATCGAATTGCAGGCGCATGGAAACGAACTGGCTTTTCGCGATATTTATGTACGCGAAATAAACACAAAACAAATCGGGTTAACAGAAGCCGAAATTTCCGAAGGTTTTGAAGCCCTGTTTAACGGTAAAAACCTCGATGGCTGGCAGGGAAATAAAACCGATTATTTTGCCGATAATGGCGAAATGGTTGTAAATCCTGAACGCGGCGGTCATGGTAATATTTTCACTGAAAAAGAATACAGCGATTTTATTTTCAGGTTCGATTTCCAGTTAACTCCCGGCGCCAACAATGGGTTGGGTATCAGGGCGCCACTGGAAGGCGATGCCGCTTATGTTGGAATGGAACTTCAGATTCTCGATAACGAGGCTCCCATATATGCAAATCTGCACGATTACCAGTATCACGGTTCTGTTTATGGCGTGATTCCTGCGAAACGTGGATTTTTAAATCCGGTTGGCGAATGGAATTCGGAAGAAGTAATCGTAAAAGGTTCAAAAATTAAAGTAATCCTGAACGGAGAAACCATACTTGATGGCGACATCAAGGAGGCAAGCAAAAACGGAACGCTCGACGGAAATGAACACCCCGGTTTGCTGCGCGATAAAGGATATATCGGATTTTTAGGTCACGGTTCGGAACTAAAATTCAGAAATCTCAGAATTAAGGATTTGAGCAAATAATCAATCAATTTGGTAGTTTAATGAATCCGACGGGATTTCATTGATTTGGAATCCTGTCGTTTTTTTTCAAGGACTTTTAACGCTGACATAGTATGTTTCGATTTGTCTGAATCCGCAGGTCGTTGTCTTGATAAAAATCTTCCTTTTAACTTGTCAGTTTGCGCAGCTCCTGACAACGTTAATAATTAAATATATTGAATGTTTGCTATTTCGTTCGACTCCGGCCGGAGTCGTATCTTTCATCCCATCATCCTTCTATAAACATGTGACTTCTCCGAAGTCATTTCAATCATTCAATCATTCGTATTTTCTTAATCATTCATGCATTGCAGCATTCAAGCATTCCCGCATTTCCTCACCCCATTATCATTCCAATAATTGTTGCGCTCATCAGTGAGGCCAGCGTTCCACCTATTAACGCATGTACGCCGAGTTTCGAAAGCAACACCCGCTTTCCCGGAGCAAGTGCGCCAATCCCGCCAATTTGAATTCCGATGGAAGAGAAATTGGCAAAACCACACAAAATGTAGGTTGCCATTATTATCGATTTTGGATCCGAAAATACTCCGGTTGCTTTTAATTCAGCCAAACTTATGTACCCGATAAATTCAGTAAGAATCAGTTTTTCGCCAAGCAAACGGCCAACTGTTACAACATCAGCGGTACTAACTCCAATGAGCCACATTAACGGTGCAAAAGTGTAACCAAGAATAAATTGCAGCGAAAGTTCATTGTATCTGCCGTTGGTTCCGGCTGCAATCAATTCGTTTAAAGTGGTCCACTGACCGATTTTCCCAACAATAAAATTAAACATGGCAATAAAAGCAATGAAAGCCAGCAACATTGCCCCAACATTCACCGCCAGTTTAACTCCTTCTGTCGTTCCGTTTGAAATGGCATCCAAAGTATTGCTGCCTATTTTATCCTGACTCACTTCAATTTCTTTATTGATTTCATCGGTTGGAGGCAATAACATTTTCGAAAAAATAATTGCTGCAGGTGCCGCCATAACGGAAGCAGCCAGCAAATGTTTGGCAAATTCGAGCCTGAGTTGCGGGTCGTTACCGCCAAGTAAAGCGATGTACGCAGCAAGTACACCTCCTGCCAGCGTTGCCATTCCGCCGGTCATTACCAACAGGATTTCCGATTTGCTCATTTTTTCCAAATAGGCTTTTATCATCAGCGGTGATTCGGTTTGTCCCAAAAAAATATTTCCGGCAACCGACAATGCTTCAGCACCCGAAATTTTAAGTGCTTTGGTAAAAACCCAGGCCAGCGCGTAAACCACTTTCTGAATGATTCCCCAGTAAAAAAGCAAACTGGTTAACGCCGAAAAGAATATAATGGTAGGCAAAACCTGAAAAAGGAAAATGAATCCATAAGTTTCTGCATTCATCAAATCACCAAGCAGGAATTGGCTTCCGGCTTTAGTGAAGTCGAGAATTTTTACAAAAATCTGCCCGAAAAACTCAAATGTGGTTCGAATAAATGGAACATACAAAACGCCGATTGCCAAAACAATTTGAAAGATTAAACCAATGGCAACTGTTTTCCACGGAATATTCCTTCTGTCCTTACTGAATAGAAAACCAATAACCAGTAAAACAACCATTCCAAGAAATCCCTTTAAAACCGATTTTATTTTAAAAGATGGAGCAGGCATGTTTGAAAGCAATATATTTGAGCTCTCCTTTTTAACCGGTTTTTCGACTTGCTGATTGCTTAATTCAGGTATTGAATCATGGCTTTGAGCTGCAACTGGTTGAAAAAATAAAATGCCGGCACAAAATGCCAGCAGGATAAGAAAATATTTCATAAATGTGGTGTTACTTTTTTCGTCTCTTTAATTCGTCACGAATAATCGAGGCTTTTTCATAATCTTCGTTCTGAACGGCTTCATTTATCATTTCGTTAAGCTCTTTTTCAGAATATTGCGAGTAGGTGGAAACTTCGGACTCACTAAATTCTTCCTTGTCGGAATAGTTTCTCACAGGCGATTCTTCATCTTCCAAATCCAGAATAATACCCGACTTTTTCAAAATATCTTCAGTAGTATAAATGGGGCACCTGAAACGCAAAGCCAAAGCTACCGCATCCGAAGTCCGGGAATCAATCCGGATCTCTTTTCCATTCATTTCGCAAAGTAACTCAGAGTAAAAAATCCCCTCTTCCAATTTATAAATGGTTACTTCCAGCAAAGCAATATCAAAAGCCAAAGCCATATTTTTGATGAGGTCGTGCGTAAGTGGTCGCGGTGGCTTCAATCCTTCGAGCTGAATTGCAATTGCCTGAGCTTCAACAGGACCAATGATTATCGGAATTCTTCTTTCCCCATTTTCTTCGGATAAAACCAAGGCATAAGCTCCTGATTGTGTTTGACTTACCGATAATCCTAAAATGTTTAAGCGAATTTTCTGCATGCTATTTTCAGCCTGATTTTTTTGTGAAAACAAATATAACAATCATTTTTGGTTATGCTGAAATTAAGAAATATTTTCTGAATTATTTGCTAATCATTTAAAAACGACTACTTTTGCAGTCCGAAAAATTTGAATCGTTCAGGCCTGAAAAGAGGAAACCACATGGGATCCCGCCTGCCGGTGTAACATTTAAAAATGAAAATATGTACGCGATTGTTGAAATTGCTGGACAGCAGTTCAAAGTAGAAAAAGACAAGAAGCTTTTTGTACATCATCTGGAAGCCAACGAAGGCGACTCAGTTGATTTTGAAAAAGTGTTGCTTGTTGACAATAACGGTGTAGTAGCCGTTGGAACTCCAACCGTAGAAGGTGCAAAAATTACAGCCAAAGTTTTGGCACATGTGAAGGGTGAAAAAGTGATTGTCTTCAAAAAGAAAAGAAGAAAAACGTATCAGAAAATGAACGGTCACCGTCAGCATTTTACTCAAATTCAGGTTGAAACCATTGTTGGATAACTTAAAAAAAATTTACCATGGCTCATAAGAAAGGTGTAGGTAGTTCGAAAAACGGACGCGAATCGGAAAGTAAACGACTGGGAGTAAAAATTTACGGAGGTCAGTTTGCAAAAGCTGGTAATATTTTAATTCGCCAGCGTGGTACAACTCACAATCCGGGTGAAAATGTTGGAATGGGAAAAGATCATACCCTTTTTGCATTAATCGACGGAACTGTTGTATTCAAAAAGAAAATGAAAAACCGCTCGTATGTATCGGTTCAACCCATTGTTGAAGTGGATGTTGCGGTAGCAGAAGCTCCCGAGGTGAAAGCTCCGAAAGCTAAAGTTAAACCGGTTCCAAAAGAAACAAAAGCTAAAGTTGCTGCTGAGGTTGCAGAAACTGATGAAGTTAAAGCTCCAAAAGCAGACATTAATCCGGTTGCAAAAGAAACAAAAGCTAAAGTTGCTGTTGAAATGACAGAAGCTGATGACCTGAAAAAAATTGAAGGCATCGGGCCAAAAATTGCCGAAATTTTCAATGCAGCAGGTATTAACACATATGTTGACCTTGCGGGTACTTCGGTAGAAAAGCTGAGCGAAATTCTCGCTGATGCAGGAAGCAGTTATGCATCAAAAAATCCCGGGACCTGGCCTGAACAAGCTAAACTCGCCGCCGAAGGAAATTGGGAAGTATTAAAAGATTTACAGGAAAAATTAAAAGGTGGTTTGGAGAAATAATCACACACCTTTTAGGTAAAACGTATATTAAAAGTCTCTTGTTAGAAATAGCAGGAGATTTTTTTTTGATATAATTTGAAATTCATACTCATAAAAAAAATCGACATCTCACTGAATTCAGTAAAATTCATTTATTAGCTTTGTCAACTCAATTTAACGAAATAAACATGCTCAACTTAAAATTCATTCAGGATAATCCTGAACTCGTTATCGAAAAGCTGAAACGCAAGAATTTCGATGCCACTTTAATAGTGGAACAAATCGGTGAACTTTATCGCCAGAAGAATAAACTGCAGGTACAGGCTGAACAGTCCAAAGCAGAAATGAATAAAATTTCGGGTGAAGTTGGGCAACTTATGCGCGAAGGAAAAAAGGCAGAAGCAGATGTTGCAAAAGCCCGTACATCTGAATTGAAAGAAAGCATTAAACAATTTGATTTGGATTTTGCAGTCATTGAAGAACAGGTTTACCAGTTACAGGTTCAACTACCAAATCTGCCGCACGATTCGGTTCCGAATGGAAAAGGTGCTGCCGATAACGAAATTGTAAAACGGCAGGGAGAAATTCCAACCTTACCCGAAAACGCGCTTCCACACTGGGAGTTGGCTGCGAAATACAACATTATCGATTTTGAATTAGGCGTGAAATTAACCGGTGCCGGGTTTCCGGTTTACCGCGGGAAAGGCGCCCAATTGCAGAGGGCATTAATTAATTTTTTCCTGGCAGAAGCCTCAAAAGCAGGTTACGAAGAAATCCAGCCGCCGCTGATGGTAAACGAAGCATCAGGTTTTGGAACCGGACAGTTGCCCGATAAAGAGGGACAAATGTACCACGCAACCATTGATAACTTGTACCTGATTCCCACCGCCGAAGTACCGGTTACCAATATTTATCGGGATGTAATTCTTGAGGCTAAAAATCTCCCATATAAAAATACGGCTTACAGCGCCTGTTTCCGCCGCGAGGCCGGTTCGTATGGCAAGGATGTTCGCGGGTTGAACCGCTTGCACCAATTCGATAAAGTGGAGATTGTGCAGATTGCCCACCCCGACAAATCATACGAAACTTTGGAGGACATGGTAAAACATGTAACCACACTGGTTGAAAAACTGGAATTACCTTACCGGATTTTGCGGTTGTGTGGCGGCGATATGAGTTTTACTTCAGCGCTAACCTACGATTTCGAGGTTTTCTCAGCAGCCCAGAAAATGTGGCTCGAAGTAAGTTCGGTTTCCAATTTCGAATCATTCCAGGCCAATCGTTTAAAATTGCGTTACCGCGACGAGGCCACCAAAAAACCACAACTGGCCCACACTTTAAACGGCAGCGCGCTGGCTTTGCCGCGTATTGTGGCTGCATTATTGGAAAACAATCAGACCCCGGAAGGGATAAAATTCCAAAGGTTTTAGCGCCATATTGCGGGTT
>DATITY010000074.1:0-6548 GCA_035467235.1 Draconibacterium sp.
AATTAAAATAGGATAATCATTCAAATAATATAAAAAAATGATTAACAGAATATTGGCAAGTGAAATATTGCGATCATTAGAATTCTTCCCGGTGGTTTCAATTATTGGTCCCCGGCAGGTAGGAAAAACCACATTGGCCAAACAAATTATGGCTGAAATTCAAAAGCCATCCATTTATCTCGATCTTGAATCACCCTCTGATTTATTTAAGCTGAATAACGCAGAACTTTTTCTGTCGCAACATTCAGATTATTTGGTGGTAATCGACGAAGTTCAGCATAAAAAGGAATTGTACCCACTTTTGCGTGCATTGGTTGATCAGAACAGGGTTCCGGGCAGGTTTTTACTTTTGGGTTCGGCTTCACCGGAACTAATCAGGCATTCTTCTGAATCGCTGGCCGGCCGTATTTCCTATCATCAGCTTCATCCAATCGGGTTGACTGAAATTCCTGATTCAGTATTGCAAAACGACCTGTGGATAAAAGGTGGTTTCCCCCTGGCACTCTTTGCGCAAAGCAATGATTTGTCGCACCGGTGGATGGAAAACTTCATCAGCACTTACCTTAACCGGGACCTGATTCAGTTGGGATTGAACGCTTCGCCAAAAGTTATCGGTAATTTGTGGCGCATGATGGCACATTTAAACGGACAGTTATTTAATGCATCGGCGCTTGGCAATTCGTTGGGTGTAACATCGCCTACATTAAAAAAGTATGTCGATTTTCTGGAAGAAGCGTTTTTGCTGAAAAGTTTGCAGCCATTTTCATGGAACATTTCCAAAAGAATTGTGAAAACACCTAAAATATACCTCACCGACACAGGTATTCTTCACCATCTGCTGGGTGTTTCAAATCTTGTTGAACTGTCAGGTAACCCAATCGTTGGAAGTTCATGGGAAGCTTTTGTAATCAATCAGATAAACGCTTTAAAGAGTAACCGGATTGAAATCATGTTTTACCGTACACATCACGGAGCCGAAGTGGACATTGTTTTTACCAAAGGGCTAATTGTAGTTGCAACTGCCGAAATCAAATATTCCAACTCGCCGCAACTTACCCGCGGAAATCTGCAAGCCATTGAAGATTTGAATGCTCCTGTAAATTTTGTACTGACACCTTCATCAGATGATTTTCTGATAAAAGAAAATATTCGGGTTTGTTCCCTGAAAACGTTCGTTTTAAACTATTTAAATGGAATTTGAATACAAAATCAATTTTTAAACAGCCTGTCCATTTCAGCGTAAAACTCACTTCCTTCGCCTAAAAACTTTCCAACTACAATTCCATCTGGATTAATGATGATTTTTGTTGGATAACCTTCTATTCCGTACGTTCTTGTTAGCTTTTCATCGTTGTTTAACAGGTTTGTCCAACTCATTTCGTGTTTTGCGATAGCCGCTTTCCACAACGTTTCTGAATCACGGCAGGCAATACTTACAAATGCTGTTTTGTGTTTGTATTCATTAAAGTATTGTTTCATGGTTGGGATATCCTTAATACAGTAAACACACCAGGTGCCCCAGAATTCCAGAACAATATATTTCCCTTTAAAGTCAGACAGCGACACGGTTTTTCCATTCTGGTCGGGCAATGAAAAGGAAGGTGCAATATCTCCGGTCTTTACAGCATATAAAATATCTTTGGCATAATTTCCAAAAAAGGAGTTTTGCACTTTCTTACTTAAAGTGGGGTAGTATTTGTAACACGAATCCATAGGCAATCTCATTAATGCTTCTGCTGAATAATCCCAGTCAGGATGCTTCACAATAAAGTTGATTGTTATGGCATTGATTCTGAAATCGATTTTCTCAACCGTTTCAATTTCTTTTTTAATCTGCAAACTATCCTTTGTCAGTTTAGCAGCAGCAAATTTCAGGCAGGCTGAATTAAACTGAGTTTGCAATGGAAATATGGTTTTCAGCAGCTCGTTTCTTTGCTCGTTTATCTGATTTCCAAAAGTTTTCACGAAGATTCCATTTGGATTCGGTTCAGCAATAAAGTTGATTTTATCGCCGGAGTTTAAAAAGAAATTTATGTCCCACATTTCAAAATTAAAGGGATACGGATTTGCAGAAAACCAGTTATCCCATTTTTTGCTGCTGATTCTTACAAGATGCGGAATGGGTGCGGCCAGTGTTACTTCGTAATTCAACTTTCCGTCCTTACAAACTACCTGGCCAATAATCGGTGTTTCTCCATGTTTCAGCGGCAGGAACATAATTGTCAGGGTATCGTTTTTCATTCCCTCAATCTTGCCTGAGATGTCGCATTTCTGGGCATGGGAAATTATTGAAAGCAAGAGTAGAATGAGGAAGAATATCGTAATCTTCATTTCAGAGAATTATGATTAATCGTAAATGGTTTTTTTATTCGTAAATTCTATCAAATACAAAGGTATTTTGTATAAGGCGTTAATCAAAATGAGGCATTTTTTGTTTAGCGCATTAAACATTTTGCTGTTTTTTTTATGACTTACCTTCAGAAACAGTGCTTTATAGAGTGGTTTAACTTGGAGATTACGGATTCAGTTCAAATTCGTCGCCCTTGTTTGGAATCTCAATATTTTCAAATCCTTCTTCCTTCAATTTTTGTCTGTAGAATTCCAGTGGTTCGCTTTCGCCATGCACAAGAAAAACTTTTTTGAGTTTTGTTTTATCCTGGCAACTGATGTAATGAATCATTTCGTTGTAATCGCCATGACCGGAAAAGGCTTCTATCCGTTCCACCTTTGCATTCACTTCATGTTCCTCGCCAAAAATTCTGACAATTTTATCTCCCCTTAAAATTCTGGCCCCAAGCGTGTTCGGAGCACAGTACCCTACAGCAAGAACCGTATTTTTTGGGTCAGAAATGTTGTTGGCAAGGTGATGTTTTATCCTTCCTGCTTCCATCATTCCTGAAGCTGATACAATTACACACGGAAACTGGTATGCATTGAGCCTTTTTGAATCTCTTACATCGGTTATGTAGAACAAGGAGCTAAAGCCAAACGGATCCGGATCCGATTCCATCACCTCACGCACATTCTCATTCAGGCTTTCGGCATACATCCTGAAAATCACGGTTGCGTTTACTGCAAGCGGGCTGTCAACGTAAATATTCACTTTTGGCAGTTTCCCTTCATTGAAAAAGTTATTCAGAGAATATACAATCTCCTGAGTTCGTCCGATGGCAAATGATGGAATAATCAATTTCCCTTTTTTCTGAACACAGGTTTCCTGCAAAACCCTCAGCAAATCTTCTTCTGCTTCCTTTAACTGCGGATGAAGTCGGTTGCCGTAAGTCGCTTCGGTGATAAGGTAATCGCAATGCGGAAAAGGGTCGGGGGATTTTAAAATACGGCTTGAAGGCCTGCCAATATCGCCTGTGTAACCAATCCGTGTGGTATTTCCATTTTCGGTAATTTCAAGCGATACAACACTACTGCCCAGCATGTGCCCGGTATTCGTGAATTTTACACGGATATTGCCATCGATATTAAACTTCCGGTTATAGGCAACACCGATAAAAAGTTCCATGCAGGCCCGGGCATCCTTTTCAGTATAAATTGGTTCCAAAAGCGGAAGTTCTTTTTTTGCCCTGTTTTTATTTATCCATTTTATATCGCTTTCGTGAATGTGGCCGCTGTCGGCAAGCATAATGGCGCACAGGTCGCGGGTGGCGTTGGTGCAAACCACCGAACCGCGGAATCCGAGTTTATAGATGTATGGGATTAACCCTGAATGGTCGATATGTGCATGGGTTAGAATGACATGATCGATCTCGTTGGGATCGAAGCCAAGTTCCCGGTTCATGTTTTCGGTTTCGGCGCCTTTGCCCTGAAACATACCACAATCGAGCAGTATTTTTTTGCCAGACCCGGTAGTTATCAAATGTTTGCTTCCGGTAACTTCCCTTGCTGCCCCCAAAAATTGAATTTTCATTTTGTTGCGAATTTTAATGCATTACATCAATGCGAATCAAAGGTATTTAAAATTTCACTCATACCGCAATGCATCAACCGGGTTCCGGGTGGCAGCCCTCCAACTCTGAAAGCTTACGGTTAACAGGGAAGTTATAAGCACCAGAATTCCGGCACAAACAAAAATCCACCAACTAAGGCTTGTTTTGTAAGCAAAGTTTTCGAGCCATTTGTGCATGGCAAACCACGCATCGGGTGTTGAAATTACAAACGCAAAAGCCACCCATCTGATAAGTCCTTTATTCAGCAAAACAAGCACTTCCGACACCCTCGCGCCGTTTACTTTTCTGATCCCGATTTCTTTTACCCGGCGCTGCAGATTAAATGCCGACAATGCAAATATTCCGAGAGACGAAAGTATTATTGAAGCCAGCGCAAACAGCGACAGAACCTTGTTTTGGGCAAATTCGCCGGCATACACTTTTTGATAACTGTCGGTTAAGAATTCGTATTGCAAGGGAAAATCGGGGTTTATTTTTTGCCAGGTTGAATTGATTGTGGTGATTGCTTTTTCACGCTGCGAGGGGTCAATACCAATGATAAAACAGTAGTTGAACATTTTCCGTGGAGCAATTGCGAGAGGTTTTTCTTCGCTGTAAAGATTTGTATAATGAAAATCGGAAACCACACCTACCACTTCACCTTCGGGGAAAAGATCGGGAAGAAAAAAGTTTAACCTGAACCGCTTTCCAATGGCATCTTCGGGATTACGTATCCCAAGGAGTTTTAGCGCACTTTCATTCAGAACATATTTTTCCCGGTAAACCCCCAGGTTTTTCTCGAGTTCGGCAATTTTTTTTGGGTCAGCATTTTCAGTCTTACGAAGAGTACTAAGTTCAACTGCATCCGTTTCCCATTTTTGCGATGGGGTGTTTCCAAAATCAATGGTTCCGGCGATGGAATGGATTTTTAACATGTTGAAAAAATTGGGATCGACAGTAAAAATATTTATCGATTGCCCTTCTTTTTTATCAATTCCTTCCATTTCAAAATTCACCGCGTCAATGATGTCGCCGCCTGGTTCTTCCATTGCTGCTGTAATGATTGTTATCAAAGGATTCTTCATCAGTTCACCTTTCAGTAGTTCAAACCTTTGCACTGACTCCCAGGGATTATCGGGAATTACAACCATGTTTGCATTGTTTGCTTCGGGATGCTGATTGTTTATAAAGTTTATCTGGCGGTTTAACACGATTGTGCAGGAAATTGCTGCCACTGCCATGGCAAACTGGAAGATGAGCGGAAAACTGTATAACCGGTTTTTTGCAATATTAATATTTGTATCAGAAACCAGTTTCGAGGTGAAAAGCGGGAAAAGGGCAAGCAGTGCAACAATCAGAATAAATGCTGCTGAAACTGAAAGAATATAAATGATACTGTCCGTTCGAAAAATGGGAATTCTCAACAATTCGCTTAGCCGCGCAGATACTAAAACAGCAATTACAGATGAAACAACAGAAACAACCAGCGAATCGAGAACGATCTCCTTTGTCAGGTTTGTTTTTGACGCTCCGTTAATTATTCTGATTTTCAGCGATTTAATCCGATCGATGAACTGAACCTGTGCTAAGTTCATATAATTGATGAGGGCGATTAAAAGAACAATAAAAGCGCCGCTTATCAGCAATATAATGGAACGGATGTCGCCATTTTTTTCCATTTCACGGGTTTTATGACTGAACAGATGAATGTCGGTTAGTTTTTGTAAATGCAAAATGGGAAGTACACTGCCGGTTTTGTTTTCTTTTTCCCAATTTTGCTGAATTGTATTTCTAAGCGCATTGGTATCAGTGCCTTTTTTCATCAAAAAATAGGTGTATGCCCAGGTTGTCTGGTCGGCTACCTCGGTGAAAGAAGTCAGCAATTCGGCATGAAAATGCGAATTCACCGGAAAATCTTCCATCACCCCATCAATTACATACAGTTTTGGATTGGGTTCCTGCTGGTGCAGAATTGAAATCTCTTTGCCGACCACAATAATACTTCCGAAATATTTCATGGCAAGGCTTCGACTGATGAATGCCCGTCCTGGTTGAGAAAAAGCTGTTTCAGGATTTCCTGATAAAACTTTAAAATCGAAAACATCGAAAAAAGAACTGTCGGTTGAAAAAGCGTGTTCGGAATAAAATTTCTGATTGCCTATTTTGATGATTGCCTTTCGGAACGGTACCAGCCGTACCATTTTTTCAATGGCCGGATAACCAGACATAAGTTGTTTAGGCCAGTCGCCTGCAACCCGCGCCGGATGCATCGATGTTGCCCCGTTGTTGCTGTCGGTAGTTGCACGGTAAATCTGACCGGCTTTGGTATGAAACCGATCATAACTCCGTTCGTGCATGGCATGCAGAAAGATGATAAGCACACAGGCCAAAGCAATGCTCAGCCCGATGATGTTAATCGCGAACCACTTCCAATTCTGTTTTATTTTTCTGAAAAGTTTCATATTTATTTTATTCATACCTCAACGCCTCCACCGGATTCCTCGTTGCCGCTTTCCACGATTGAAACGAAACAGTAAACAGTGCAATTCCCAAAGCCAGCAAACCAGCCAGCGCAAAAATCCACCAACTCAACTCGGTTTTGTAGGC
>DATITY010000075.1:0-4550 GCA_035467235.1 Draconibacterium sp.
GGCTGTAAAAGTAGCTTCATAATTTTGTTTGTAATCCTGCCAGTCACGCGGCCGGTCTTCTATCGGATCTGTCAGAAAAAATATTTTTCGTTTTGTTGGCGCTGTCATTGAAACCATAGAACCATATTCGAGAAAAGCATTTTCAAAAACACGTTCCTTTTTTAAACCGTTAAAATAGGTGGGTTCTCTCGATGTTCCAGTCCAAACCTGTGCAATGTAGCCATCAATTCCCGGCAAGGAGGCAAGGCTGGCTTCGGGACTTACTATTTGCCATGACGAGTAATTTATAAGCGAATGTGTTGGAATATATACTTTTACATTTATTCCTTTGCTTTTTCCGTATTCTTTAGCGAAATCAGAAACCTCCTTTATTGCATTGAAATATAACTGATATTTCAGTTTATTCGACAAATAGGTATTTTCCGGTGATTCGTGTTGCGGTTTCCAGGGAAATCCATAATAATTTTGCCATTCCGTTTTAAACAATTCACTGTAACCTGCTCTGGCCCAAAATTCAGGTTCTTCCAGATAAATGGATGAAATGCCTGCATCTATCACTTTTTTTATGACTTCCGATTTCAAATATTCAATAAAGGAACTGACAGGAACTACATACGGATTATTTTCGCCATGTAAAATTTGTTTTCCGTTTTGTTCAACCTGCGATACATCCATGTGGTTTTTCCCATCCCATTTTCCCAGGTAATAATCCTGATAATCGCCCCATGCAATTCCTGTCATAAAATGAGTTTCATAATTCCGATCCCGCCACGATTTTACCCGCTCCTCAAAAGTTAAACCCGATCTGTCATTTGCGCCATAAACAATTGCGATATCTGATCGAACATCGATTTCAGGAATCCATGGACTGGAAGTTTGAAATGCTGTTTTTTCCTTTTTAATTTCCGGAACGGTAACCGTAGTTTTATTACAGGCCGCAATCAGGAATATGATGCTGAATATGTTGAATAGTTTTATCATTTCGTTGGTTTAAAAAATAAAAGGTAAGGTGAAAAAATCAAACAGCAAATTCTTTATAAACCGAAGCCCAGGGTTCGCGCATTGTGCGGGCCAGCATGTTATTTGCCAGCTCGTTATTTAGAATCTTTTCAGTTACAGGATCCCATTCCAAATCGGTTTCAAGCTTCATGGCAATATTCCCCAAATGTGCAATTGTAATCGAACGGTGCGCAATTTCCGCCGGAGCAATGGTTTCTTCGCGTGAATAAACACAATCGATAAAATTACGAAAATGGTCGTCACTTTTGTATAAATGAACCTCGTCAGGTTTAATTTCACTTTTCAGAATGCTTTCTGAACTTGCTCCGTGCCGTCCGCGATCTGCCCAAACCCAGCCTTCTGTTCCTTCGAATTTAACTCCGCCTTTTTCTTCGTTGCTCGAAATAATCAGTTTTAAACCATTGGCATAAATACATTCGAAATAGAAATCTGTTGCCGTATTCCAAACCGGATGTTTAGCCCAGGTTGCTTTGGCATTTTGAATTTTCACCGGTCCGGTGTATTCTGTGTTCATTCCCCATTGTGCAATATCAGGATGATGGCCACCCCAGTCGGTTAACTGGCCACCCGAATAATCGAGTACCCACCTGAAATTAACATGGGTGCGTGCCGGACAATAAGGAGCATCGGGAGCCGGTCCCAGCCACATGTTATAATTAAAACCTTCGGGAACAGGAATAGGTTCGGTTTGATTTCCTGTCTTTCCATAATCAGGCGTTCCACTTGGCAAACCGCACCGAATGGTTTTCAGTTCTCCGATTCTTCCGTTCCGCGTGAGTTCACAAACACGATGAAAATTTGAATTCGACCGCTGCTGACTGCCAGTTTGGAAAACAATTTTATTTTTCTTCGCTGCATTGCTCATTGCCCTGCCTTCGGGAATGGTTAACGACAGCGGTTTCTGGCAATAAATATCTTTGCCTGCCGCAGCAGCCATTAAAACAGGAATTGAATGCCAGTGGTCGGGAACTACAACTTCAACCGCATCAATATCTTTCAATGCAATTACATCCCGAAAATCTTCAAACCCCTTAACTCCCTTGAATTTTTTCCCGTTTTTCTCAGAATAACCTTTTTCAAGCATCGCGATAAGAGGCTCGCGTCCGCCCAAAGCGCCATCCCAGTAACCTGTGCTTCCTTTGTTTACGTCACAAACAGTGGTTATTTGCACTCTTTCATCGTTCATAAAATCACGGGCATCGTTGAACGCCTGGTTTCCGGCGCCAATAAATGCTACATTTATCCGGTCAGATGGAGCTATGTTTCCCTCTTTTCCGCGGGCACACGCCGGAATAATTGTTGGTAACAAAATTAATCCTGAAGCAGCGGCCCCGTAACGTTTAATGAAATTCCTCCGGTTTTGATATTTGTTGTTCATACTTCTCTTATTGATTTGGTTTAGTAATAATCATCAAAATAATTCTGCCAATAATTCGGGGTGGTTTTTTTCAACTTTAAGTATCAGCTCGCCAAAAAGTGTATTCGCCCAGGCAAACCATTTGCGGGTAAAATCTTCAGGATTATCTTTATGAAAAGTTTCGTGCATAAATCCTGTTCCTGCATGAGTGCGCTTCAGCATCGAGAGACAGTTTGCAATTTCGTTTTTATCAGAGCTTGTCATTGCCCGCATAATAATTGCCATCGGCCAGATATAAAATGCACCCACATGCGGACCGCCAATTCCTTCAGCAGCTTTACCTTTCCAGAACCACGGATTATCTTCACTTAAAACAAATTTCCGGGTTTGTTTATACAATGGATTGTCTGCTGACAAAGCGCCTAAATATGGGAGTGAAAGTAAGCTGGGAATATTTGCATCGTCCATAAACAAGCGGTTGCCAAAACCATCAATTTCGAAAGCCAGCACGTTTCCATATTCAAGGTGGTTTGTTACTGCATATTCTTTCAGAGCCGACTCCACCTGATTTGCCAATGCTTCACACGCCTGCGCAAAGCTGTTTTGAGCAAGAACATTTTTGGAAATTTCAGCCAACTGACGAAGTGAAGCTACTGCAAAATAATTTGATGGAATTAAGTATAAATAAGTAGTTGCATCGTCTGACGGACGAAAGGCAGAACAAATCAGTCCGTTGGGTTTTGCCGGATTTCCCCAGCCGCGTCCCGGACAAGTATCGGTTGCTATTTCTGTTTTTCGCATAAACGAATATGGACCTTTGCCGGTAAAACGTTGCTGTTCCTTAAAAGTACCAACAACTTTTTTCATGGCTTGCAACCAGCTTTCATCAAATACTTCGGTTTTTCCGCTTTCCTTCCAGTAATAATAGGCCAACCGAATTGGATAGCATAACGAATCGATTTCCCATTTTCGTTCGTGCAATTCCGGTTTCATTTCGGTTAAATCGCTTTCCCATTCCGAACCGGTTGGCCCTTCGTTAAAGGCATTTGCATACGGGTCGATGAGAATGCAACTGGTTTGTCTGCGAATTACACCTTCAATTAAACTGTCCAGTTTGCTATCTTCTTTTATTAAAGGAAGATAGGGCCAAACCTGTGCCGAAGAATCGCGAAGCCACATCGCATTAATATCGCCGGTTATTACAAAAGTATCGGGTTTGCCATTTTTTACAGCGTATTTAATGGTGGTATCCAACGTATTGGGGAAACAGTTTTCGAATAAGGCACGCAATTCGGGATCGCGAATTACGGTGTTCATTCTCTGAATGGTTTTTTCCACAGCGTCACTTTGAAAGTTGCGTTGTGCCGGAGCTGGCCGGTTATTTAATCCCATACTGTGTTCGCTGCCAAATAATGCCGGAGCAATTGTAAGTGCTGCCGCTGCACTGGCTGTTGTTTTTATAAATTGTCGTCGTTGTACCATGATCAATCAAATTTATTTTTTTCATTATTCACTATTTCCGCGATTTCATTTTGCGATAATGCAACCGCGAAAATCTTTACTCCATCTATTTTACCATTAAAAATCCGTTTGCCGGGAAACTCCTCATTCCTGCCCAAATTCCAGTTTGCTTTGGTAGCCAATGATGCATTGTTATCGAGTGTTACCGTTTCCATTAGTATGCCGTCGATATACAATTTTAGCAATAAACCATCTGCTACACCTGCCACATGATGCCATTCGCCAGTAAAACCTGAAAGCAGGTTAACATTGCAGGTACCTCTTCCCCAACCGCCGGCAAAAAATTCAATTTCGTTATTATTCAAAAGTTGAATCACATTGTGGTCACCCTGTGTAATTATCGAAACGGGGTAATTATCCACGTTCGAAAGTTTCACCCAGCCCATCATCGTAATTTCGTTTTTCAAAGTCGAAAATGCCAGGTTATTTTTTATTTCAACAAACGAATTTACGTTAAAACCAGTAAAATCCTGATTTTCGGAATCGGTGTTTTTTATAATTCCATGGTTCGAAAAGCCCGACACATCCATAATTATTCCTTTGTCGTTTTCCTGAAACCGGAGATCTGCCAAAGTTGCCATTTTATTATCGGCATAAACCTTGAAAACCCCGGTTAAACTATCTACCTGTAGTAGGTTTATACCTGTTTTGC
>DATITY010000076.1:0-1679 GCA_035467235.1 Draconibacterium sp.
TGAGCATCAAATCGCGGATGGGTGTAATGATCTCAATTTCCGGAGCCAGAACCTGAAATGTAAGGTCGAAACGAACCTGGTCATTTCCGGCGCCGGTACTGCCGTGTGCAATATAACCTGCCCCGATTTCTTTTGCATAATTAATGGTTGCAATGGCCTGAAAAACGCGTTCAGAACTAACCGAAATGGGATAAGTATTGTTCCTTAAAACATTTCCGAAAACCATGTAACGGATACATTTTTCGTAATATTCATTGGTAACATCGATGGTAAGATGTTTTTTTGCGCCTAACCTGTAAGCTCTTTCTTCAATAACCTGAAGTTCTTTTTCAGAAAAACCGCCTGTATTTGCAATGGCTGTATAAACCTCAAAACCTTTTTCTTCTTTCAAATACTTTACGCAAAACGAGGTATCTAAACCACCGCTGAACGCCAATACCAATTTTTTATTCATGTCAATTCAGTTACTTAATAAAACATTGCATTAAAAATCCGTGCAATTATTTTTCCGTTTTTACCTTTATCTTCTTTATTGTTGTTTTTTATACTCAAGTTTTTGGGATTCAGTTTCCTGATAATGTCCATAAGACTCCGTTTTTTTATCTCAGGTTCGGGTTCTTTGGTTTTCTTTTCCCAGGCCGGATCGTACAACATACCTGTACAAAGGCATTTGGTGCGGTGAGTTCGTGTTAAAATATCGTAGTTAACACAGCTTTTACAACCGTTCCAAAACTGATCGTCCATGGTTAATTCGGAGAAAGTAACTGGTCGGTAACCCAGTTCGTGGTTGATTTTCATTACTGCCAGCCCGGTGGTAAGCCCGAATATTTTGGCATTCGGATATTTTTCGCGCGACAAATTGAAAGCCTTATTTTTAATCGCTTTTGCCAGTCCCAAACCACGATATTCATCCACCACAATCAAACCTGAGTTGGCAACAAATCCCTTTTCCTGCCATGTTTCGATATAGCAAAAACCTGCAAATTTATCTTCGTCCAAAGCAATAATTGCCTTGCCCTCTTTCATTTTGCCTTCAAGATATTCAAAAGTCCTTCTCGCAATACCCGTCCCACGTTGCTTCGAAGCAACATCGATGGCATCGTTAATGGCATCGATGTATTTGATGTGTGCTTCGGTAGCAACTTCAATTTTTATATTTTCAAGTGTTTTCATTCCTTCAATAAATTATAATTTGCCTTCCAGTTTTGGCATTATTAAAACCAACGCGTTTATTAAATCAAGTTTCGAAATACCTTCCTTCATTATAATCAGGATTGTATCATCACCGGCAACAGTTCCTAAAATCTCCCATGATTCCGCTTTGTCAATAACCGCTGCTATTGTACTTGCATAGCCAGGTTGCGTCCGGATAACGGCAAGGTTTCCTGAGAAACGCAAATCCCTGAAACCATCTGCCAAATAATTTACGCTTTGTTTTTCAGAAATTTTATTTTTTTCACCTTCGGGTACAACATAAATGTATCCCTTTGCAGGATGCGGAACTTTGGCTATTTGCATTTCCTTCAGGTCGCGTGATAAAGTGGCTTGTGTTAAATCGAAGCCTGTTCTTTTCAATTCAATCAATAATTCATCCTGACTGTGTACATTTCCTTTTTGAATTATTTTCCTGATTTCAGCCTGCCTTTTAAACCTAACCTTCATTGCGCATAATTATACAA
>DATITY010000077.1:0-6046 GCA_035467235.1 Draconibacterium sp.
CCTTACAATGAATTGATATACTGACTCCAAATGAGATAAACCGTTCAATTTCGACAGGGCAGTTCATTACGTAATAATTAGTCTGAATTGATAAAAATGTATAGTAAAAGTGTGGAAAATGTAAAATAAGTGTAGTAATATTACATATCAAAAGTGCATTAACGTATAATGATGGTACTAAAAAAGCGATAAGTTGCATTTAAAGTGAGACAAAATTATACCGAAAATCACCAAGAGACAATTATACAAATTTAAAAACCTAGTGGTAGTAAGAGTTACAAGAGGTGTAGAGCTTCCCGCCAGCTCCACGAAAAATAAACATAACTAATTGAATATGAGCAAATTAACGATATCCAAATTTGTTAATTAGCTTATAGTAAGGAACTTAAGAATACGCCTAATATTTACAGTAAAACTTCGTTGTGAGGATAATTCATTCTATCTCAAAAATTTGTTTATACATACGCTCAATTTCGATTACTTCCACATCTGTCAATACTGAAAATTCTTTTGTATGTGCACGTTTTGAAAGTGTCCCTCTGTTTTGCTCCAGAAATCTCGCTAATGTTGCTACCAATTTATCAGGCATTTCAAATTGATTATCAGTGAACCGTTTGAACTCATCATACTTTATAATGTAATCGACTTCTTCCGGAATAATTCGGTTAATAGTATCGATTACACATTCAAATAAGAACTCAGCTTGTCTGGTTGCATCAAAATAACGGTAAAAGTCGATGGTTTCATTAAGTACCCTCACATTATGGTCAGGAGTACTCTCCCACCCAATCAATTCCATTAAGGGATGTGAATAGCTCTCCAAAATAATACGGTATTCATCAATCTTATCAAGAATTGATGCTGAAATCGGGAAAATGACTCCTTGTTGTGTCAAGTTCAGCTTTGCTAATATATGATGAATTAAATAGCGATGTATCCTTCCATTACCATCTGAGTAAGGATGAATAAAAACAAATCCAAAAGCAATTACGGTTGCTGCCAATATTGGATCAAACTTTTCGTTTTCCAGATATTGAGCAGTTTGAATTAATCCGTCTGTCAACTCCTCTAAATCTTCCCATCGGGCTGAAATATGGTCCGGTATTGGTTCACCGGTTATTCTGTCATGTTCTCCAACAAAACCACCTTCAGTTCTAAAACCTAATTTTGTGAATCGTTTACTTTCAATTATAATTTCCTGTAAACGCAAAAGTTCTTTTTTTGAAAGCGAATTTATACCGGCTTCACTTATAGCCTTTCCCCAGCGTAATGCCCTGTTTGTACCTGGATTTTCACCTTCAATTGTAAACGATGCCCTTGAGTCTTTTAACAACAAAAATGAAGAGGCACGTTGCATGACATCTTTGTGGACACCTTTTAAAAATGAATTCTTCTGTTCCTGAAGATTATACTCCAGATATTTTTGAAGTTTTTCAGTTTTATAAATTAATACACAAAAGCCCGGAGTACCAGGCAAATTATTAATTATCCGATGACGTGATGATCTTTTCCCGGAAACAGCAAATTGAAGCTTCTCATCGATTAACTGTACAAAATTTCCTTGTTTCAAATCCGGAATATCCAATTGCCGGTTGAAAAACCACTCGTATAAAAACCAGATTTTACGACTGTATTGGCTTGTTGGCTCCAATTGCACTAATTCAACAATTATGCTTTGCGCAATACTTTCAAACAATTTTTTCAATATAAGAAGATCTATGCCTTCGTATTTCAATGCAAAAATCAATTGTTTATAAAGCGAATCATCAGGTCGATACTTTGGAGTAAAAACTTGCCAACTATCTGATTCATACTTTCGCTTTTTCAGGCTGATCAATGACAATCTGGAAGGAATAGGAACGGACAACTTATAATTTTCGATGATTGCTCCATAACCTACTAAAAATCCTTCTTCAGGAGCCAACCTTCCGTGAAAAACAGTTATTTTCCGAGAAAAACAGTTAATATTCATAACTTCTTGAGAAAAATAATTAATACAAAAGTACGAGAAAAATAATTACCAAACGAGAAAAACAATTACAATTTTAATCGAAAGGTGAAATATAATTATATTTTGACATTGGTTTTAAATATTTATAAGTATTTTAAATATTTCTTCTGAAAAAGTAAAGCTTCAATATTAACAATGCTTTTATTAAAAATTTAGTATTTTTTTGTAGATTATGTTTCATAAAAACTAAATTGAAAATTGATAAAAAATGTATGGTAAAAGTGTAGTAATTGTAAAATAAGTGTGGTACTATTGTATATAGAAAGTGCTTAAAACGTATAATAATGGTAACTAAAAAAAGCTATAAATCTCTTTTGAGGTGAGACAAAATTATACCGAAAAACACTAAGAGACAATTATACACATTTAAAAACCCAGTGGTAGCAAGGGTTACAAGAGGTGTAGAGCTTCCCCTCAGCTCCACTTTTACATTTGATTTTCAACTAATTACGAGAGTTTGTGCCAATATGCACCAACTCTCTTTTTTTGTCTTTTTGTCGTTAAAAGTGATATACAGAATAATTTTAGATTTCCAAATAACAAATTGTGTTTTACAAAGTTCTAACTAAAATAAACAATTTACATTTGATTTAAAAAGTCAATCGTATGCACGAACCAACGCCACCATTAAAGAAACCTTCAGCAAAACACCAACCCAAAGGACTTACAATTTTGTATGAAGATCAGGATATTATCGTGGTCGATAAAATAAATGGCCTGCTTACTATGGGCACCGACAGGGAAAAGGAAAACACTGCATATTATCTTTTAACCGATTATGTAAGGAAAGGCAATTCAAGGTCGCGAAACCGTATCTTTATTGTTCACCGGCTTGACAGAGACACATCGGGTGTTTTGATTTTTGCCAAAACCGAAGCTGTAAAACGGTTTCTACAGGATAACTGGAAAGAGTTTTCGAAAAAATATGTTGCAGTTGTTCACGGGCAACTGTTTGAAAAAGAGGGAATTATTACATCATATTTAGTCGAAAACAGTGCCAACAGAATGTACTCGGTAAATAATCCTGAAAAAGGGAAATTCTCGAAAACCGGCTATAAAGTGTTGAAAGAGAATTCAAAATTCAGTCTGCTCGAAATCAATCTTTTTACCGGAACTAAAAACCAGATTCGCGTTCATTTTTCAGAAAAAGGACATCCGGTTGCAGGAGATAAAATTTATGGAGTGCCGGAAAAAGGAATTAAACGGCTGGCTCTTCATTCAGCTTTGTTAACAATCATTCATCCGTTTTCGGGGAAAACAATGACCTTTGTAACCGATGTGCCAACTTATTTTTACGAACTTGTAAAATAATCTGAAGGCTGCTTTTCTTATCATCAAAAAAAATATCAATCGAAAAAGAGGAAAAAGTTATTACTTTAGCCGTTGATTCTTTTTATATTTTTCGAACTTAAAAACCTGACAAAATGAACCATTTCAAAACGATAATATTCCTGTCAATCATGTTAATGATTTTCTCTTTTAATACGAAAAAAACGGAAATCAGCCAAAATGAATGGCAAACCCTGTTCAACGGTAAAAATCTCGATGGCTGGATTGTAAAATTTTACCATCACGATTTGGGTGATAATTATGCCAATACGTTCAGGGTAAAAGACGGGAAAATTCAGGTATGTTACGATGATTATAAGGAATTTAACAATCGTTTCGGTCATCTGTTTTATCAAACACCATTCTCGTCATTTCACCTGAAATTCGAATACAGGTTTACCGATCAGTGGATGAAAGATGCACCGTCATATACCTACCGTAACAGTGGTGTGATGTTTCATTCGCAGGATCCCAAAACCATTTTAAAGGAACAGGACTGGCCAATTTCGGTTGAATACCAGATTTTGGGCGGAGCAGGTGACGGACAACCCCGGCCCACCGGAAATATGTGTTCGCCCGGAACGGAAGTGTTCTTTAAAGGAGAAAAATATCCACAGCATTGTATCAACTCTTCTTCAAAAACTTACGATTGGAACGAATGGGTGACAGGTGAATTAATTGTTTACGGAGATTCTCTGGTTATTCATATTGTAAATGGCGAAACCGTTTTGGAATACACCAAACCGCAAATTGGAGGCGGAGTAGCCAATGGTTATGACCCTGCCATAAAAATTGACGGAAAACCACTGAATGAAGGTTACATTGGATTACAGGCAGAAGGTCAGGGAATAGAGTTCAGAGAAATAAAAATTAAAAAACTCGATTAAAAAGAATTTATGACAGTCGAAATCAAAGAAGTTACAACACATAAACTGATGCGGGAATTTATTCACCTTCCTGCAAAAATACACCAAAATCACTCCAACTGGGTTCCCCCGATTTATATGGATGACTGGACTTATTTCAATCCTAAAAAGAACCATGCGTTTGATCATTGTACCACAATTCTGTACGTTGCACAAAAAGCTGGTGTAACCGTGGGAAGAATTATGGGAATCATTAGTCATCAGTACAACGAATCGCATAAAATATCGGATGTACGTTTTTGCTGGCTCGAAACCTATAACGATTCAGAGGTTTTCAATGCTTTAATTGATGCTGTTGCGGTTTGGGCCCGGAATCACGGAATGAACAGAATGGTGGGGCCTTTGGGATTTTCGGATAAAGACCCTCAGGGATGGCTCATTGAGGGATATAACGAACCCATAGTTATTGCAACAAACTGTAACTTTCCTTATATAAACAAGTTGGCTGAAGATTTATCGTTTACCAAAGAGGTGGATTTGGTGGTTTATAAGGTTCCGATTCCGGATGAATTACCTGAATTTTATAAAAGTATTTACAAACGATTTACCAGCAGGGAGAACAATTTGACATTGAAAGAATTCACCCTGCGCAGCCAGGTGAAACCATACATACGGAGAGTTTTGACACTTTTAAACGAGACATTTGCAGGTATTTACGGTTTTGTACCGTTCACTCTCAAGGAGATGGACGACTTTGCCAACCGTTATCTGTACCTTATTAATCCACGGTTTATTAAAATTTTCACCGACGAGAATGACCAGGTGGTCTCTTTCCTTGTGGCCATGTCCGACATTAGCAAGGGAATTCAAAAATCAAAAGGTTATTTGTTGCCATGGGGATTTATTCCAATCCTTACAGCAGGCCGTAAAAGCAAACAGCTCAACCTGCTGCTTGGTGGAATTGCACCTGAATACCAGGGCAAAGGTCTTGATGTAATGATGGGAATAAAACTCATTGAATCGGCAAAAAAAGCTGGCAAAGTTGTTATTGATTCGCATCTCGAACTTGAAACCAACCTGAAAGTCAGGGCAGAAATGGAAAAAATGGGAGGAGTGGTTTATAAACGATACCGCATCTATCAGCGGGTGTTGTAATACTGTCAATCTCATTTTCATATTGATACAATTATCCTGAATTTTCTTATTTTTAATCACTTTTCAGGATTCTAAAACTTGATTATGAGTATTGAAATTAAAGAAGTTACTACCCGCGAACTGATGCGGGAATTTATACATCTGCCGGCAAAAATCCATATTAACCACTCCAACTGGGTTCCTCCGATTTACATTGATGAAAGGTCTTATTTTAATCCTGAAAAGAATCCCTTGTTCGATCATTCTACCACCATATTGTATGTGGCGGTTAAGAAAAATGTTGTAGTTGGCAGGATTATGGGTATCATCAATAATAAATACAATGAATCACACGGAATCGCTGACGGACGGTTTTGTTACCTGGAAACCTATGAAGATTACGAGGTTTTCAAAACACTTGTTGAAGCAGTTTCTGAATGGGCACGTATGCATGGAATGAAGCGAATAATAGGACCGCTTGCATTTTCGGACAAAGATCCACAGGGCTGGCTTATTGAAGGTTATGATCAACCCATTTCTTTAGCCACAAACTGCAATTTCCCTTATATGAATAAATTTATTGAAGGGATGATGTTTTCTAAAGAGGTGGACCTGGTAGTTTATCAATTACACATAGCTCAGGATTACCCCGATTTTTACAAAAATATTTTCAAGCGATTTACCAGCCGTGAATCCAAACTGAAGT
>DATITY010000078.1:0-4890 GCA_035467235.1 Draconibacterium sp.
AGGGCGAATTATTCGTGTCACCATCTGTTATTTTATCAGCAAGTGTGTTGGCGATTTTCACAGCAGCTTCGAGGTAGCGTTTATCAGTAATGTTTGGGTAAGTTGTGGTATTAGTTATTTTATACAACTTCACCAGTTCAAATGCAAACGATCCGGCTTTGTCGGGTTGAGTAAAACCCGGTCCAATTACCATATCTCCATCATAAATTCCTGAATAAATTAAAGTGTTGTAAGGATATGGAATATTCGGCCAGGCAGCATCCGAAGGTGAAAGCGAATGAGTAAGATAGTAATCCGAAATAAATTTCATATCTTCTTTCACTGCCTCATTTCCTGAATAACCGTCAAGCAAATTCCACGACGAGAGCGCCATTGCAAACTGGTCGCCGCCAACTCCCCGCCGATCATTAAAATAGTCTCGCCAAACCTGGTGGTTCATATAATAAGGCAGCCCGTTTTTGTCGGTGCGCATGGTATTCCAGAAATTCCAGATTGCGTTAATTACGAAATCGTATGATTCTCCCAAATCAGTTGAATACCACGGCAGAATGTTGCCACTGTTGTCGGTAATTATCTGGTGGTAAAGCAGTTTTTCGCTTGTAATTTTCGTTTCTACAGTTTTTTGAGATGAAGCTGTTTCTGCATAACACAGAACAATCAGTGCAAATGACAGGGTGAAAATTAAAAATCTTGTTTTCATTATTTTGTCTTTTAAATGATGGTTACTTTCCCTGCAACTCAACCCCGGCCCACAAATTACTGGCCGAGAGTTCAACCGCTTTCTTCAGGTTTTCTGTTGCTTCTGCCATATTGCCAAGTCCTTTATTGCCAAGTCCTTTTAAAAACCAGGCATTCGAAAGTTGCAAATTTGCAGTTTCTTTTTCCCCGAATTTGGCAAAGAAATCGACCTCGGAACCTTTTTCAATCCGTTTGTTGCCTTCTACAATTAATGCATTAAAAATCTCACTGGCTTTGGTTTTGTTGCCCAGTTTCAAATGGCTTAAACCCTGATAATAAGAGATAAAATCAATTCTCCTGATATCCTGATTCGTTGTCAAAGTGAAGTGAGATTTTGCCTTTTCCTTGTTTCCCAGCGCCTCATAAGCCAATCCGATAAAATAGTTGATTTGCGGACTTCTTTCATCACCCGTTTTCCTATTTGCATTTTCAGGAGTTTCAACAGAGGCAAGGAATTGTTCCAGCGCTTTTTCAAATTCTTTCTCCTCCATCAGCTTTTTGCCAAACAGCAGGTGGGCATCAACGGTAATATCGCGAACTCTCGAACTCCCCTCGCGAAAATGGAAATTGCTGCCCGAAAGATATTCAACCGCTTTATCCGGATTTCCGGCCAGGTTAAGCACAATAATCTGGCGGACAAACGCATCGTCGCGCTTTTTTACAACATCGTTGGCCGATTCAAACAGTTTCGCCCTTGTTTCGATGGGTGTGTTGTTCAATTCGTACAGCGGGTCGAGTTCGGCATAGTAAACAGGCTCGTTTTTGGTAATGGCAAACGCCTTTTCGTAAGCGTTAATTGCTTTTGTTACATCATTATAGTGCTGATAATAACCCCATCCGATATTCCTCCAGGCGGTGGCCAGACCAGAGTCAAGTTCAACCGCTTTTTCCCAGCAGGTAATTGCTTTTTCGGGTTGTTTGTCGTAAAGAAGATTGCCCAGATAATAGTGAGGTTTGGCATCAGCCGGATGATATTGAGATGCCAGATTGAGCGCTTTCACCATTTCAAGGCGGAACGGAAATACATAATCCACAGGCATTTCAGATGCTTCCCTGAACAGTTTTCCGGCTTCCGGTTTATTCCCTTTTTTATCCTGAAGAAATCCCAAAATGTAACAAACTTCCGGGTTATTTCCTTTGAACCTGCGCAACACATCTTCGGCTTCTTCAAAAAATCCGTCATTCATGTAACCAACGGCAAGACCGAGATAGTTCTGTTCAAAATCCCTCATTTTCCGGTTGAGTGTTGTTGACAATTCGTTGGTTTCCTGCGTATTGCCTGATGATTGTGCTATCAAAACCTGCTCATTTCCGGCCCTGAAATCGAGCGGGTCTTTTTCAGTTATCAGTGTCATAGTTGCCTTTGCAACCTCGAAATCACCAAGTTTCCTTAGGATAGATACTTTCAAATTGATTGCACTGTTGTTTAAAGTATTTGTCGAAAGCGACTGTTCGACCTGTTCCAGCGCTTTTTGAAAATTGCCCTTTAAACACGAAATTTTTGCCAGTTCGAGAGTTGCTGCCGAATGCCAGGCATAATCCCACGAGGCACGGTACAGCGTGTCTTCAGCTTCATCATACAATTCCAGCGCTTTTAAAGTAAGACCTTGTAAATAAATGGCTTCACAATTTGATGGACGGGTATAATCTTTGGTTAACCGCTGAATTGCAGTGGCAAAATAGCCGCGTGCTTTTTCGTATTCGCCATTTTTAAGGTAAATATTTCCAACGGCTGTATTGATGCGGATATCAGAAGGGTCACGCTTCAATGCTTCATTAAAATAATCCATCGCATTGAGTGTTGGATTGTAAAATTGCAAAATCCGGCTGCCTGTCAGATAAAGCTCTTCCACAGTTTTCATTTCTTCCGGTAACGCCGGTCTTTTCACTTCTTCCGGAAGCGGTTGTTTTTCTTTTGGCTTTAACGGTTGGTAAGAAACCAGAACTTCGTCGTTTTCTGTGTTGATCATTTCCGTGTAAAGGTCAGTCATTTCAAAGGGGCCATCCATTTTAAGTGAAGTTGTAAAGGCAGTTTCAGGTGAAATCTCCACTATTTTTTCGAATACAACAACATCTTTTCTTTTCAGGATAATTTTTGCCTTGCTGACTTTTTGGGTTGAATAATATCCCAGGAAAACCTGGTTACCATCTCGTTTTTCAAGGTTGACAGCACCGTTCAGATTGGCGTTTTTAAAACCCTGAATATCTTTTACAGGGTACCAGTATTGTTTGAAGGTTTTCACTTCGTACGGTCGTATCCAACTGTAATCGGGCTGATTATCGGAAAAAGCGCCCACCATGATTTCAACATACGGGCCATCGTTTTCAGTGAGTTTGCCTTCGGTTGCCTGGCCGCGTTCTCCCGAACCCCATTCCCACAATTTGGCGCCTTTTACAATATTGTGGTCGCCAATGTGAACGGTTCCGGTTTCTTTTCCGTGGTCGTAACCACCCATGAAATCCTCTTTTAAATCATAGGCAAAATAGGAATTCTGATTGATGGAATTCTTCCACCAACTGATGTCAACCCCTTTTGTAAAGTCCTCGCCATTATATACTTCTGTTGAAACCGGCCAGTACGAAAAACTGTTTTTCGCGTGGTAGGTAACCATATTGACGCTGGGCGGGAAAATAACCTGGTAATTGCTGTTGGTATGTGCCGCCACATTTGCCCAGTACAGAAAAGTGTGTGTAAACGGGGTGGGATTGTGGATTTTTACTTCGGTTTGATAGACTGATTTGCCCGGGAACATGGTAATTCCAATGGTCCACCGCATTTGGTGGCGTGGCTCGGTTTCTCCAATCCAGATGGTTTTGCTGCCATCGGCATTTTCCTTTAAATCATAATCAACTGGTAGAAAAGTGGAAGCGCGGTGGTGGTGAATCACGCACCATTCAATTCCGCCCGAAACCCAGGCCCCGGTCATTCCAATGTTCGAAGGTTTCACAACATTGTTTTTGTAAACGAAATTGTAGTTGTTGGTTTTATCGGTGGCGTAGTATAATTTCCCGCCAATTTCGGGGGTAACGCATAGTTTGATGTACTCGTTTTCAAGAATCAACGCTTTCCATGCCTTTTCAAACCTGTCGTTAGAAATCATGTCGTTGAGTGCGTACGGATAGATAACTTTCGAAGCGCCCTGGTACGATTCTCCTTTAAAAAACATCGGATTTTTGTCGGGCGGTTCAACCGGATACGTTGGCAAAACCCAGCTTTGTTCGGAGAGTTTTACCTGCGCTGAAAGTGTATTTGAAATCAGAATTAGAAGAAGAAAAATGACAAGGTGCGACGGGTTTGAAAGAAATGGTTTAGTTTTCATGTGTTTTAGCTTTTATTATTATTAACTTTTATCGTCTGAATCAGGATATATATGATTTAGGGATTACCTGGATTAATATTGGATTTGTATTTTTTGTTGAATATTTTTTTGAACTGAAGGCTGGTTGCACCGAAATTAATTAACAAACCAACAGGAAAATCATACGCAATTACATAGTTTTTAGTTTGTGCCAAATGTACATCTTCAAGGTTGATTAAGTCTTTTAGCTCAACAATAGCTTGTTCTTCAACAACAAAGTCAGCCCTTCGTGTTCCAACTTCAATACCTTCGTAGTATATAATTTGTTCAATTTCTCTTCCAAAACTCAAACCAGCTCTTTCCATCTCAATAGCTAAACATCTTTGATAAATAACTTCCTGAAAGCCATTTCCAAGAATATTGTGCACTTTCATTGCACATCCGTTTATTTTATACGTTATTTCGTCTATCGTTATATTCATAATTCATAAATCTTACATATCATTAATCCTGAAAATCCTGATTCAGACAACTATTTAAAAACAATTTCATCAGCATAATTAGTCGTAATCATTCCGTTATAAGTGCTGGTGACCTTTGTTCCGTGAATCACAAAATTTTCAAGCGTTACGCCGCTGATACGGTGAGACTGGTCAAACCCCAACAATTGCGAATAGGGGAAAACATCTCCTTCAACAGTAATGTTTTTAAAATGAACATCCTGAATTTTTCCCCTCTGCTTGTCCTTTGAATATTGCGATTCGAGTATTTTAAAATCTATGAGCCATCCACGGGAATCTTCAACGCGGATGTCTTCGTAAAGCACATTTTTCACCACTGCCCTGTCGCCGTT
>DATITY010000079.1:0-18068 GCA_035467235.1 Draconibacterium sp.
TATCTCCTACTGTTAACATAAATTCTATATTTTACTGATTAATATTGTTTAGACTTAATTAAAATTCAGGTGCAAATATAGAATTAAGTACCCCATCAATCAAATTGATTTTTTTGAAGCCGAATAGACAAAAGCTATTTATGATGAAGTAATTCTCTGAAACTGAACTCTATCAGTTTTCTTAATGATCCAATCAGGTTGAAAGGAGAGATGAAATATGTTTTACAGCGCATTTTAAATCTGCAAACATTTATTTGACCGTTCTTTTAATATCACTATATTTAGCTGTTTTTTTGAATAAATAACAGAGTAGATAGATACCTATCCAATTAAAACTTTTAATTATTATGGAACAAAAATCAAACAAGTTCTCAGTTTCCAGAAGATCTTTTCTGGGGACAACAGCCGTTGCTGCTGCCGGAATTACGATTATTCCCAGTCACGCGGTTGCAGGTTTGGGGCACGTAGCTCCAAGTGACAAACTCAACATCGTTGGTGTTGGCGTTGGTGGAATGGGTTTTGCAAACCTTAAAAACCTTGAATCGCAAAACATCATCGGGTTATGCGATGTTGACTGGAAATACACAGGTGGCAATGGTGTTTTCGACAGGTTTCCAAATGCCAAAAAGTACAAAGACTGGCGTGTAATGTACGATGAACTGGGTAAAAGCTTTGATGGCGTTGTAGTTGCAACTGCCGACCATACCCATGCAATCATTGCAGCTACTGCCATGACAATGGGTAAACACGTTTACGTGCAAAAACCATTAACACACTCGGTTTACGAATCGAGGTTGTTAACCAAACTGGCCGCAAAACATAAGGTAGCTACTCAAATGGGTAACCAGGGTTCATCGGGCGAAGGAGTAAATCTTACCACCGAATGGCTTGTTAACGGCGAAATTGGTGAAGTAACCAAAGTTGAAGCTTTTACCGACCGTCCAATCTGGCCGCAAGGGTTAAATACTCCGGAACGTGGGGATTGGGTTCCTGAAACGTTGGATTGGGATTTATTTACTGGTCCGGCACGAATGAAACCTTACAATTCACTTTATCATCCATGGAACTGGCGAGGCTGGTGGGATTATGGCACAGGCGCTTTGGGCGATATGGCCTGCCACATTCTACACCCGGTATTTGTTGGTCTCGAATTAGGTTATCCGATTCATGCCCAGGGTAATTCAAGCTTGTTATTACAAGACTGTGCCCCTGTTTCTCAGTCGGTTAAACTAACTTTCCCTTCCCGTGCACCAAAACGCGCATGGAAAGGAGCAAAAAAAGGTGCTGCGCTTCCACAGGTTGATGTGTACTGGTACGACGGTGGTATTAAACCAATGCTACCGGATAACTGGCCTGATGGCAAAAACCCGAACGACAGCGGTGGTGGTGTTATTTTTCACGGAACAAAGGATTCTTTGATTTGTGGTTGTTACGGTGTTAATCCATGGTTGCTTTCAGGCAGAGTTCCTGAAGCTCCGAAATTCAGGAGAAGAATTGAAAAAGCAACTGGTGGTGGCCATGAAATGGATTGGGTACGCGCTTGTAAAGAAAGTCCAGAAAACCGTGTTGAAACAGCTTCCAACTTCAGCGAAGCAGGTCCGTTCAACGAAATGGTTGTAATGGGTGTACTTGCAGTTCGTTTACAGTCGCTTAATAAAGTACTTGACTGGGATGGTGCAAAAATGCAGTTTACCAACCTGACTGACGATGAAAAAATCAGAACAGTTATCAAAGACGGTTTTGAAATTCATGATGGTCACCCGACATTTAAAAAAGACTGGACAGAACCAGTTGCTGCAAAAGATTTTGCCGCTGAATTAATTAAACATACTTATCGCGCTCCATGGAGCTTGCCAGATATGCCAGCTTAATTAAACTATAATATTGAAAAATTTGGGTGTTCAGCAATGAGCACCCTTTTTTATTGTAATTTTTTCAGTACCTTTTTTCGATTTAGTTGAAGAAAAAATTTAAAATACCGAATAATCCCACCTGACCGCCCGCCTGTATGAACAATTCGGACAGTGACTGGCAGGAAATAAGAAACATAGATTTGCTTGGTTCAAAGCTCAGAACGGCGATTTGATCTGGCGGAAAAAAGTCATAAATCTGAACTGGAAGATAAACAAAATGACAATAGTTATGCATCAGGCACGCCCGCAACTGACGGTAAATTTGTGTATGTATTGTTTATGGATGGTGAAAATGTTGTTGCCGAATTAATTAAACACAAATATTGCGCTCCATGGAAATTGCCCGATATGCCTGAATAATCGAAGGAAAGGAAATAATAGTGAAAAGGATGTTCATTCGCGAAAATCCTTTTCACTATTTATTCATTCTTTTGAACCACATAAATTCCCCCTTATTGTAATATAGATTTTCAAGGTCCGGATTTTCTTTTAATTCATCCGAAGTATAAGGTTGGTGGGGAACAAGAACATCGTCGCCCGGTTTCCAGTTATAAGGTGTGAGCACATTTTCTTTTTTTGTTAGTTGCAGGGCAGCAACTGTCCTCCATATTTCATCCATGTTTCTGCCCACACTCATGGGATAAAATGAAATGGATTGAATAATATTATCCGGATCGATAATGAACACACCTCTTACATCTCTTCTGTCGTTAACAGAAACATGCAACATTCCATATTTTTTTGATACTTTTCCTGAAAGATCAGCTACTATGGGGTAATTGATTTTAGCAGTTTCATCGTTCTCATTTATTACTCTTTCCATGAATTCTTTCCATAATAAATGCCTTTCAATTTCATCAATGGATACAACGGCGATTTTTACATCAAGCGAATCAAATTTTTTCTGATAGTAAGCCAGACCGCATAATTCCGATGTACAAACAGCGGTAAAATCAAGAGGGTGGCTAAATAAAATTTTCCAGCTTTTTCCAAAATCTTCCGGAAAATTCAAAATCCCATTGGTTGAATTTTCCGTAAATGATGGTGCTTTATCCCCGATCAACGGGGCTTTTTTGTTTTTCGACCAGGTTGATATTGCAAACAATACAATCAAGAATGTAAATACAACTTTTTTCATTGTCAATAAATTTTATCAAATAAAAATTTAATTATCCTTACAACACGATGGTTGTTTGACGATAACATTTCTTTGATATGAAGGTTTGTTAATGAACTGTTATTTTCTGAATTTCATGTGAAGAAAAAGATAACTTTTAAAAATTACCGGAATTTTTTCAATATTCATAATTATTTGTTTCGTTTGGATTTGAAAAAGGGCGGACAGGAAATTCAAAAAGTTAACTGTAGGTAAAACCTGATATTTTTTCTAATTTTCCGCGACAGAAAAACAGTTAAAGACATAAATTGAAAAAATGACAAATTTTAAATTACTGAGATTATTTCTTTTCCTTACTTTAATAAATCTGACTACAGTAACTCTTGCACAAAACTGGCCATGCTGGCGCGGTCCACAAGGCGACGGAACAAGTATTGAAACCAATTTGCCTGTTCAATGGGATTCAGAAACGAATGTACTTTGGAAAAGTAAAGTTCCTGGATCAGGTCATTCTTCGCCAATTATATGGGAAGACAAACTTTTTACATCTACAGCTATTTCTGAAACACAGGAGAAGGTTCTACTTTGTTATCATTCGCAAAGCGGCGATTTAATCTGGCAGAAAACTGTTGTTAAATCTGCCCTGGAGGACAAGCACAATGACAACAGTTATGCATCAGGCACACCGGCAACAGACGGCAGGCTTGTTTATGTTTCGTTTTTGGATGGTCAGGATGTGGTAGTTGCAGCTTATGATTTTACCGGGAAACAGGTTTGGCTCCAAAGTCCGGGTAAGTTCTCAAGCCCACACGGATATAGTTGTTCTCCGGCACTTTTCGAAGACAAAGTGATTATTAATGGTGACAGTAAAGGAGAAGCTTTTATTGCAGCATTAAGTAAAACTGACGGGCGAATTATATGGAAAGTTGCTCATGATAAACCAGCTCATAGTTTTAGTACACCTATATTCAGGGAAATGGCCGGGAAAAAGCAAATGATTTTTTGCGGCAACATGGAAATTGCTTCCTATAATCCTGATGATGGATCGCGGTATTGGTATGTAAATGGTCCGTCGGAAGACTTTTGCTCCAGTCCGGTTTATAACGAAAAGAACGGATTGGTGCTGGTCAGCAGTGCCTGGCCACAACGACATTTGCTGGCAATTAAACCCAACGGGCAGGGCGATGTTACTGAAAGCCATGTCGTTTGGCAAACTACAAAAGGTGCATATTATGTTCCTTCACCAGTTTGTACCGACGATTATCTTTTTTCAACAATGACCAATGGCCAGGTTCACTGTATTGAAATTGCAACTGGCAATACGCTCTGGACGGAGAATCTGGGTAAACAATATTCTTCTCCGGTGTTGGCTAACGGACTGGTTTACATGCCAAATGATAATGGTGTTATTACCGTAATAAAACCAGGTTTGAAATTCGAGGCAATCGCAAAAAATTCAATTGGCGAAAAAATGAATGCATCACCGGCAATTAGCAATGGCAAAATTTATCTTCGGGGAGATCAACACATTTACTGTATTGGGGCAAAAAAATAAAATTTATACCAACCCGATTTGAAAACAGGAAAATTCTTCACAATAATCAGACAATAGGTAAAACCTGATTATTTTTCTAATTTGCAACAATTATTTTATCCATAAAAACAGGTATTAAACGATGATATCACGCAGGAAATTTTTAGGTGCAGCAGTAACTGCCACGGCCGGAATAACAATTCTCCCATCAAATGTAATTGCAGGACTAGGACATAAACCACCCAGCGATAAATTGAATATTGCAGGAATCGGCGTCGGAGGAAAAGGATTCACAAACCTTCAGAATATGGAATCCGAGAATATTGTTGCCCTTTGTGATGTGGACTGGGAATATGCCGATAGAAATGCTTTCAAACGCTGGCCCCGGGCAAAAAAGTATATGGATTACCGCGATATGTTCGACCAGCAAAAAGATATTGATGCTGTTATGATTGCCACACCCGACCATTCTCATGCTTTACCGGCAGTGCTGGCGATGCGTTTGGGGATGCATGCATTTGTACAAAAACCGCTGACTCATTCGGTGTACGAGTCAAGGATACTGCGTGAAACTGCATCACGTTACGGCGTTGCCACTCAAATGGGAAACCAGGGAAATTCTGATGAAGGAATCAGATTAATTTGTGAGTGGATTTGGGCTGGTGTTATTGGCGAAGTTACTCATGTTGATACCTGGACCAACCGGCCAATCTGGCCGCAGGGACTTTCAACTCCTGAAAACAATAAAAGAATACCTAAAACATTGAATTGGGACAAGTTTATTGGTCCGGCAAAATGGCGCGAGTACCATCCAACTTATCATCCCTGGAACTGGCGCGGCTGGTGGGACTTTGGAACCGGAGCACTTGGCGATATGGGTTGTCACATTATCGATCCTGTTTTTAAGTCATTGATGCTTGAATTTCCCACAGCGGTTGAGGCAAGTTCTTCTCCTTTTAACAACGACTCACCACCAAATGCTGAGTTTGTGCGCTACGAATTTCCTCGCCGCGATAATTTGCCCAAAGTTGGAATGCCGCCCGTAACAGTGAATTGGTACGATGGGGGATTTTTGCCGCCCCGTCCTGAAGAACTGCAAATCGGGGAACAAATGGGTGACGATGGGGGAGGTTGCATTTTCTATGGTTCGAAAGGAAAAATTATGTGTGGTACTTATGCACAAAACCCAACACTTTTGCCAACGAGCGAGATGGCAAATTTCGCGCAACCTCAAAAATCGCTAAGACGAGTTACAAATGCAATGGATGGCGGTCACGAACAGGACTGGATAAGAGCATGCAAGGAAGATAAAAATTCGCGTCTCGAAACAACATCAAATTTCAATTATGCTGCGCCGCTTAACGAAATGGTCGTGATGGGTGTTTTGGCTGTTCGTCTGCAAAGTTTACAACGTAAATTGTTGTGGGATGGTGTAAATATGAGGTTCACAAATATCTCCCCTTCCGACAATATAAAAGTTTTGTCAAAAAATGAATTTGAAGTTTTAAACGGCGATCCAAAATTTAAAAAAGAATACAAAACACTTCCTGCTCTCGAAATGGCCGAAGAATGGATTCGACATACTTACCGAACAGGGTGGGAACAAATTTAACGTGGAGCAGGAAAAACAGGAGCGAAATGATGACAGAATGAATGATAAATACCAAACCCTCATTTTTGCACAGTACCGTTAACTGGTTGGATTAATTCCTTCCGCAACGAACTGATCGACAAGTGCTTAATCATACTTTTCACATTGTTTTTTACAATAGGAAGTTAAAATATATTCAATAACGGTTAGAATATTATCATTATTTATCATTTTAATTATCTTTGACGCCTTTTACAATTAAACCTATCTATCATTAAAGTGGGAAATTTAAAGGATAAGTTATCAACGTATGATGCCCCCCAAAAAGTAATGCAGGCAGGTATCTATCCCTATTTCAGGGCGATTGAATCGGATCAGGATACCGAAGTTATAATGAACGGGAAAAAGGTGCTGATGTTTGGTTCGAACAGCTACCTTGGGCTTACAAATCATCCGCTGATAAAAGAAGCTGCCAAAAAAGCCATCGATAAATACGGTACTGGTTGCGCCGGGTCAAGGTTCTTAAACGGAACTTTAGACATTCATATTGAACTTGAAGAGAAATTAGCCAGATTTGTTGGAAAAGATCAGGCTTTGTGTTACAGCACCGGATTTCAGGTAAATCTTGGCGTGGTATCTGTGCTAACCGGACGAAATGACTACGTTCTGCTCGATGAGCTTGATCATGCTTCCTTAATCGAAGGCAGCCGGCTATCGTTTTCAAAAGTGTTGAAGTTTGCTCACAACGACATGGCAGCTCTTGAGAAAAAACTGATGACGTGTGAGAATGACTCAATTAAGCTCATCGTTGTGGATGGCATATTTTCCATGGAGGGCGATATTGTAAAACTTCCCGAAATCGTTGAGCTGGCTGAGAAATACAATGCAACTATAATGGTCGATGATGCGCATTCGCTGGGCGTTATTGGAAAAAACGGATCGGGCACAGCTTCTCATTTTGGACTGACAGACAAAGTCGATTTGATAATGGGAACTTTCTCCAAATCGTTTGCATCGCTCGGTGGATTTATTGCCGCCGATAAGGAAGTAATAAATTATATCAAACATAATTCGCGTTCCCTGATTTTTAGCGCCAGCATGACGCCATCGTCAGTGGCAACAGTTTTGGCTGCAATTGAAATTATGGAGAATGAACCTGAAAGGATTGAGCAGCTTTGGGAGATTACAAATTATGCTTTGGAAGGATTCAAATCAATGGGTTTTAATACCGGGAAAACTGAATCGCCAATCATTCCGTTGTTTATTGGTGATGATGTGAAAGCACTTCAACTTACCATGCAACTTCTCGAAGATGGTGTGTTTGTCAATCCCGTTGTTTCACCGGCTGTTCCCAAAGAGGATTCACTTATCAGGTATTCGCTGATGGCTACCCACACGAAAGAGCAGGTTGATATTTCGATTGAAAAAATTGCAAAAGCCGCTAAAAGGCTGGGTATTCTTGACTCGAAATTGATTTATACCAATTCCAGGTAAATTTTATTTTTCAGGGCATCCCGAAATTTTATGAGAAAAGTAATTCTGATAACCGGTATTTCGTCAGGTTTTGGAAAAGAAACCGCTGCATTGCTGGCAAAGAAAGGTCACGTGGTTTATGGTACTGTTCGCAAATCAGCAGAAACAGACCCGCTTATAAAGGTGCTGCAAATGGACCTCATGAACCCTGATTCAATTACAAACGCAGTCCGGAAAGTTATTCAGGACGAAGGAAGAATCGATGTGCTGATAAATAATGCGGGAATGCACAGTGGCGGACCTATTGAGACTTTGTCGCTTGAATATGTTAAAATGCAGATGGATACCAATTTCATGGGATTGGTTCATCTTACCCGCGAAGTTCTGCCGGTAATGCGAAAACAGGGAGGCGGAACAATCATTAATTTTGGTTCGATTGGTGGATTGATGGGGCTTCCTTTTCAGGGATTCTATTCGGCAAGCAAGTTTGCCGTCGAAGGATTTAGCGAAGCGCTTCGAATGGAAGTAAAGCAATTCAATATCAATGTTGTTGTAATTAATCCCGGCGATTTTCATACAAACAACAGTATAAACCGCCGCGAATTTATTGTCGAATCAGCAGATGATCCGTATAAAACTCAGTTTGATAAAACGCTTTCGATTACTGAAAACGATGAAGCAAATGGGTGGGATCCTGAAATTCTGGCAAAAAAAATGGTGAAGATTGTTGATAGTAAAAAACCAAAACAACGATATATAATTGCCGCTATGGAACAAAAGCTGGCAGTAATTTTAAAGAGAATCCTGCCAGGTAAATTATTTAGTAAAATTCTGGAAAGACATTACGGTATAAAATAGTAAACAGGGATAATACTAATATTTTAAAGTTACTGTTTTCCCTGATTTGGCCGATTCACGCGCAGCGTCTAAAATCCTCACAACTTCAATATTGTTTTTGAGAGAATAAAGTCCGTATTCCGGTATTGTAATTTTTTGGTGAATTACATCTGCAAAATAGGCAAACGGATCTTCATAAACCGCAACATCAATTGATGAAATCTTTTCCTGTTTTTCTGCTGACATATCTTTTCCCCTGATTTTCATATCGGTTTTGTTTTCGGCGAAAATGTACCCGGTTTCCCCGTAAATTTCCATGTCCTTTCTGCTAAACGGCCAGTTCCACGATGCCTGAATAATGCATTGCGATTCAGGATATGAAACTATGATTGTTGCTTCATCATCAACTTTTGGATAAATTTCAGGTTTAAACTGGCGGGTAACAGCGGTTACTTCCAATGCTTTTTCACCATTGGTTAAGGCAGTCATTAAATTGGCGCCGTAACATCCAAAATCAACAATGGCGCCACCACCGTTTAAAACCGGATCTGTCAGCCAATCCAAAAATACTTTGTCGCAGCCAATTTCCTTTGGTCCTTCGTGTCCATCGTGAATAACAACTTTTCGCAGTTTTCCCACAAAATTTTCGTCGTTCACCATTTTCAACGACTTGGCAGTTGTCGGGTACCACGATGTTTCGTAATCGGTAAGTAAAAAAATGTGGTGTTTTTCAGCCAGTTCAGCCATTCGTTTTGCATGTTCCATATTTACCGCCAAAGGTTTTTCTACCATCACATGAATTCCACGCGGTGCACAGGCTTCCACAACAGCAAGATGATCGTAAATGGAACCAAAGACAACCACGGCTTCCGGTTTTACTTTATCCAGCATTTGTTCCAGATCGTGATAAATCAAATCAGGAGAGAATTTATATCGGTTCGCCAGTCGCTGAGTTAGTTCCTTATTAGTGTCATAAACTCCAACCAGTTCAAAATCTCCTTTATCCGGGCGTCCTAAAATAAAGGAAATGTGCCCGTGAGTCATTCCTGCAACTGCCAGTCGTATTGGTTTTTCATCCTGTGATTTTGCAAATATTGATGTAAAAAGAAAAAACAATACGAATAGAAGAATATTAAGTTTTTGTGTTTTCATGCTGAAATTTTAGTTGGTTATAAATGCTTTTAAACTTGTAAGCAAATGTATTAAAAACTGAATCAATTGATTAATTGAAAAACTGTATTCAAAAAAAATGATTTGTTATATTCATAATAAGATTAGATTATCAACTTAAGTAACTTTTCGAATCTAAATCCTCATTTAATTCAAACAAAAAAGCCTCCCGTTTCCCAACAGAAGGCTCACAATCTCAATACTCCATACTATCTACTCGAGACTATACAACCAGTTCAACCACCAAATCGTCTCCTGTTTTTGTAACAGTTGCAAGTTTATTTCTTGTTAAACTTTTAATGGAAACATCCCATTTTTTATTGCTCAAACCCGATTGTTCCTTTAATTCAATTAAAGCAACTGGCGACTTTGCCTTTAAAAGTGCGAAAATCGCTTTCTCCTCCTCGGTAAGTTCAATTGGTTTCTTTTCAGGTTTCATCTGCGGGAAGAAAAGCACATCCTGAATCGATGGGCTGTTGGTCATAAACATCGTCAGGCGGTCTATTCCCATTCCCATTCCTGAAGTTGGCGGCATGCCAAATTCCAATGCCCTCAGAAAATCCTGATCGATAAACATCGCTTCGTCATCACCTTTTTCCGAGAGTTTCAACTGGTCTTCAAAACGTTCGCGCTGGTCAATGGGGTCGTTCAATTCAGAGTAAGCGTTGGCAAGTTCTTTTCCGTTCACCATCAACTCAAAACGCTCGGTAAGTTCCGGGTTGTCGCGGTGCATTTTAGTTAATGGCGACATTTCTTTCGGATAGTCGATTATAAAAGTAGGTTGAATATAATGGTGTTCACATTTCTCGCCAAAAATCTCGTCAATCAGTTTTCCTTTGCCCATGCTTGGGGTTGTTTCAATGCCCAGTTTGTCGCAAATTTCGAAAAGTTCTTTTTCGCTTTTCCCCGAAATATCATAACCGGTGTGTTCTTTTATGGCTTCGGTCATGGTTATACGCGGATACGGAGTTTTAAAGTCAATGGTGTTTTCGCCAACCTGCACTTTTGTTTGTCCATGCAGCGCCAATGCAACCCGTTCACAAATTTCCTCGGTAAAACTCATCATCCACTTGTAGTCTTTGTATGCTACATAAATTTCCATCACGGTAAATTCAGGATTGTGGGTGCGGTCCATTCCTTCGTTTCTGAAATCTTTCCCGAATTCGTAAACGCCTTCAAAACCACCGACAATCAGGCGTTTCAAATACAATTCATTGGCAATTCTGAGGTAAAGCGGAATATTCAGTGAGTTATGGTGAGTAATAAACGGCCGCGCAGTTGCACCTCCCGGAATGGGCTGTAAAATGGGCGTTTCAACCTCAAAATAACCATATTCATTAAACATATTCCGCATCGTATTTACAATTTTTGTCCGTTTCATAAATACATCTTTCACCTGTGGATTTACAATCAAATCGACATAACGCTGGCGGTAACGCTGCTCAGGATCGGTAAATGCATCGTAGGTTTTACCATCTTTTTCCTTTACGATCGGGAGCGGACGCAACGATTTATTCAGAACCGTAAATTCTTTAACATGAACCGAAGTTTCACCGGTTTGTGTTATAAATACGAATCCTTTAATTCCAATAATATCGCCAATATCTAAGAGTTTTTTAAATACATCGTTGTACAGGGTTTTATCATCACCGGGGCAAATTTCGTCGCGGTTCACATAAATCTGGATTCGTCCGGTGTGATCCTGCAGTTCAGCAAACGAGGCTTTTCCCATGATTCTGAAACTCATGATTCGTCCGGCCAGAACCACTTCCTGGTAATTCCTTTTTTGCGGGTTGTAGTTCTCTTTTATTTCGACTGAAGTTGTATTTATCTTGTATTCTGCTGCCGGATATGGGTCGATTCCCAGTTCCCGCATTTTCTGCAACGAATTTCTTCTGATTCCTTCCTGTTCGCTTAATTCAACACTGCTCATGATTTTTTAAAATTTTCGCAAAGATAATAAAAGTCATGATATTGGTTTTTGAAGTAAATCGTTAGAAATCAGTACTTGTAAAAATAATTAATGTAAAGAATGATTCTGATTTATATATCAGTAGCCATTTTGTATCTTTGCAAGTTGTCAAAAGGAAAATCATAAAAACTGACATGGATAAAATCTGGAATTTGAAAAAGCAGGGTGATTTAAATGAGGTGAAGCACCTTTCCGCTGCACTGAATGTAAACATGATCATAGCACGTTTACTGGTGCAGAGAGGAATTACCAATTTTAATGATGCCAAATCTTTTTTTCGACCCAGGTTAAGCGATTTGCTCAATCCGTTCCTTATGAAAGACATGGACAAAGCGGTTGCCCGTATTGAACAGGCCATAGCAAATAAGGAAAAGGTAATGATATATGGTGATTATGATGTGGACGGAACAACTTCGGTTGCCATGATGTATTCATTTATGAAATCACGCATTGAACAAATTGAATATTACATTCCCGACAGGTACAGCGAAGGTTATGGAATTTCGCCACAAAGTATTAATTACGCAATAGAAAACGGTTTTACACTTGTTATAGCACTCGATTGTGGAATTAAAGCCGTTGATAAAATAGCGGATGCCAAAGAACGGGGCCTCGATTTTATTATTTGCGATCATCACAATCCAGGCGATAGTATTCCGCCGGCAGTAGCGGTTTTAGATCCAAAACAACCAGATTGCCCATATCCAAACAAAGAACTTTCGGGTTGCGGAGTTGGTTTTAAACTATTACAGGCATACTGCCAAAAGAACAACCTGGAACAGGACGAGATTTATGATATGCTTGATTTGCTTGTAGTTAGTATTGCTTCTGATATTGTGCCAATCGTTGGTGAAAACCGGGTTATGGCTTATTATGGCTTAAAAAAACTAAACACAAATCCGGGAATCGGGCTTCAAACAATTATTAATCTGGCTGGTATTGGAGGAACAGAAATTACCATCAGCGATATCGTTTTTAAAATCGGGCCACGGTTAAATGCCTCGGGAAGAATTGAACATGGTAAAAAGTCGGTACAGATTCTGGTTTCTGAAGACGAGGAAAAATCGGATTTGATTGGCGAGGAGATTGACTCGTACAATGAAATACGGAAAACACTCGACCGCGATATCACACAGGAAGCGCTTGACATGATTGAAAGGGATGAAGAGCTGAAATGCATGAACAGCACTGTTTTGTATAACCGGGACTGGCACAAAGGTGTGGTTGGAATTGTTGCATCGAGGGTTACCGAGCAATATTACAGGCCATCGATTATTTTAACCGAATCGAACGGACTGGCGACCGGTTCGGCGCGTTCGGTTCGCGATTTCGATTTGTATGAAGCCATTGGAAAATGCAGCGATTTACTTGAATCGTACGGTGGACACATGTATGCTGCAGGTCTTACACTTAAAATCGAAAATATTCCTGCATTCAGGCAGCGGTTCGAAGAAATTGTAACAAAGCAAATTACCAACATGCAGCAAACCCAAACTATTGAGATTGATGCTAAAATTACCCTCAGCGATATTACACCGCGGTTTTACCGTATTTTAAAACAATTTGCACCTTTCGGGCCGCATAATATGTCACCTGTTTTTGTCACCGAAGACGTTTATGATGCCGGAACCAGCCGGCGTGTCGGGAAAAACCAGGAACATCTGAAACTGGATTTGGTGGAACCTGACGTGAATTCAGGGATTTTTGCCGGTATTGCGTTTAATCAATCACAAGCTTATGATTTAATTACTTCCGGATCGCCATTCGACATTTGTTATTCGATTGCCGAAAATGACTATCGTGGAAAAATTAATTTGCAATTGTTTATCAAAGACATTAAAAAGAGGGATATTTTTTGAGATTGTTTATGTACGATGTTTTTAATCCTGACCTATTTTGTTCTCAAAAATTGAATTCCGAAAAAATTTCCTTTTATAAGTTGGTTTAAATCACCAATTACAGTTCCACCTGTTTTTTCAAGTCTCTTCAATGACTGATGACCATCGGCGATTAAAATACATCTGATTCCAAGTTCTGTGGCTACTTCAAAATCGTGAATCGTATCGCCCATCATCCATGTCTTTTCAGTGTCAATTTTATAATCACGAATAAGCTGTTTTCCCTGATCAACTTTTGAAACAGCATAATGATCTTTCAATCCGGCAACTCCTTCAAAAAAATGCAGAATACCTTTCAATTCCAATGTTTTTTCGAGCATTTCATGTTCCATTGCCGAAAGTACAAACTGCCGTATTCCTTTTTCGCGGAAATGTGTAAGTACTTCAACCGCTTCTTTTTGAAGGGAACAACTGTCGAATCCTGCGTAGTACAAATCAATGTATTGGTGAGCCGGAACCGAAAAATCTTCTTTTTCAAAATCAAAACCAAGAGTTTTGTAATATTCCTGAACCGGAAACGAAAAAACCTCTTTGTAAGATCTGGTGTTTATTTCGGGTAGTTCCCTGTCTTTCAGCAATGAATTGATTGAGTTGATGCAGAGATCAATATCATTGAGCAACGTTCCATTCCAATCCCAGATTAAAGAATTCATTTATATTTTGGTGACTTTCAGTTTGTTGATGACCGGAGTGGCGTATAATTTCAGAAAGCGTTCCTGAATATCTATTATCGGGAAGTCGATATTTACCATGGCCTGTTCAACCATAATTTTAAATTTCCGCTCTTCGGCGTGGGTATATTTACTCTTAAAACGGTGTTCCTGCATCAGCATATCGTAAGCTATGTAATTGTTTGGCCAAAGTTTATAATTGGCATAAATCTGATTGTCAATTTTTTCGGCAATTTCCTGTGCAATTTTGTTTTGCTGCTCTTTCGATTTTGGATTTCCACTTTCCAAATCCAGTTCAATGGGTTTCCCAAACGAAAAACGCATTCTTCCTTTTGGGTTGAACATACCCATTGACATACTTTTCAGGTCATCTTTACTTGTTTTCATCTGGCCGTAATGTTCCTTTTTAATCAGTTCTCTAATTTTGGCCAGTCCGCAGGGTTCTATTTCGTATGAAATGGCAACCGGAACAATATTCAGTTCTTTAAATCCTTCCACAATGCCCTTTGTATTACTCATATTCAGCATTTTCAATACGGCGACCTGTGTTTTATCGAAACCGTCTTTGGTACGTCCTTCGCGCTGGGCAATCCAAACCGAGAGTTTATCCTCCACAATTGATTTGCGAATAAAATGCGAAACTTTTAACGAAGCTTCATGTATTTCACGAGGCGGCAGATTGCGTTTTATAACAAATGCCCGATTAAGTTTAACTGCATGTTCAATCCAGTTGTACAACATTAAGTTGTTTCCGATAGCTACAAGTGTTGTATTCATTCCCTTTTCAAAAATCAGAAAGTTCAGCAATGCCGCATCCAGAACAATGTCGCGATGGTTAGATATAAAAAGATAGGGTTTCTTTTTATCAAGATTTTCGATGCCCGAGCAGGTTAATCCATTTGATGATTTGTTAATGACTGTTCGAAGCAAATCGTATATAAATGTTCCCTGCAACTGTTTGATGGTCCGGATCATACGGAGTTGCAATTTCACCATTTCAATTACAGGCCTGAATTTGAAAACATGCAAAAGTACTTCGTCGAAAACCGGGTCTTTCAACATCAAAGCAATTTTTGACTTCACCTCCTTGTCGGTGTAAGGCCGGATATCTTCAAAATCAAGATGTGATAAATCTGACATAGTTTTGGTTTTTTAAAAACTCAGCAAAGTAATAAATTCAAATTTATATTTTCAACCTCAGCTGAAATTTTAACTCGGTTTTGTTGTTTCCCTGTATTTCATTGTAGCCCGAACTGATGATTTCACGGTCGTTCCAGAGTGTATTACCAATTTTAAACCAACAATCGATATTTTTGGAAATTTTATAATTCAGGTTAATATATGTGCGAAAACCATTTCCGTAATAGGCCGGAATTGAAAAGGTGTAAAGCAAATCGTTTTCGTATGCGTAAATTCTTGAATTATAGCTGTCAGTTGAAAACCAGGCTAATCGTGCGGAAATGTTTATTGGTATTTTGGTCGGAATGTATTGTATGTCCTGAAAAATCATGATTCCGTTTTCTTTTTCCAATCCTTTGTAATAAACATGTTCAATCCTGGTTTTCAGAATGATATTTTCACTGTGTTTGTGATAGAAATGAACACGGATTTTTTGAGTTTTTTCGGGCAGATTTACATAAAGCTCATCCTGAATAAACTTCACCTCCTTTTCTTCGTTTTTGAACCTGATGTAAAATTCGGTTTTTCCCGATAAAACAAAATCGGCTTGCGCCAGAACATCCCACCCGGTTGAAGGAGCTGCCGTTGAATAGTTTAACCATTGTGAACGATAATAGTCGGAGTAGGCAGAAAGTGACACAAACTTTACAGGGAATACTTTTGTGCCGAAATACAGTCCCGATTCGTTGTTGATATTACTTCCCTCGGCAAAAGTATTTGCCCAAAGCGCCTGGTAGTTTTTGTCGAAATGACGCAGCAGCGCAGAGAAACTTAACTGGTCGTTCAGATTGATTACTGCGCCTTGTACAAATGCTTTCCCTTTCGATTTTGAAAGAGCGGCTTCTCCAAACAACTGGTATTTACCCTTATTAAAACTGTAATCAACACCGCCTGTTAAATTTTCTGTTCCGCTAAAACGAAACTGGTTGTATAATTGGGTGGCAGGAATGAACGGCAGGTTAAACTGCTGCCGAACCAAAGTTCCACCAACTTTAAGATTGCTGAAATTCCAAGAAAAAAGTCCGCCGTAGTTGGTATTTCTCACTGCATTTTTATCTTCAATTTCGCTTGTTGTGCGATGATATCCCGAAGTTTGCAAGCTGGTTACAAAATGTCCGGTTGAATCGGTACCTGCAACATTTCCGTCATCATTTTTCTGTGAATAGAAAATGCTCAGTTTTGCCTTTCCAAAATTGAGTGTTGTTGCGGCTCCCCTGAAAAACAGGTTTTCGTCAACCGCTGTTGACGGGCGTATTCCCTGGTTGGTTTTTGAAATTTCAAGCACATTTTCCGACTTTCCCGAAGTGTATCCCTGCCACAAAACCAGACCCTGGCCGGCTCGAACCAAAAAATCGCCAACCGAAATATTTTCAAAAGTTGAATTGATATTCATGGAAACATGTGCCGAGTAAAAGTCGAATCCCTGTTTGTTTGAACCTTTGAAAAATGACTCACCCGGATCTTTTTCAGCAGTAAAACCAGCCGAAAACTGGTCGCGTGCTTCGTACCTGTATCGCGTGTAGTATCTGTATTGATTGCCTTCGTATGGTGTTGAACCATCTTCACGGGGTTGATAACCACTCGCTTCCTGAATGGTTCCGAGTGTTCTTAGTAAAAGTTGATTTTTGCTGTATTTAAATGCGTCGCCAAACTTTTTTGATACTTCGCGGGAGCCAAACCAAATAAACGGCTCTATTTTCTGCAATAAATCAGGGGTAAATCCATCAACTGTTTTCAGTTCGAAAATGGAATAAGCCGGACCATAAACTGCCAGATATTCAAGCAGTTTTTTGATTTGAACATCATTTAAAACGTACAACCGCGAAAGTTCAGCAGCTGTTGTAGCATTTATATTGATGGGATTTTCAGCAAATCCTTCGAGGTCTTCAATAATTAACGCCACATCGGTTTGTTCATCAATTTTATCGAGTTGAGATTCAATAATCGATTCTATGATTCTTGCCGGATCTGTTTCCTGCGCGGCTGATAAAAAAGAAATTGCCACAAATAATACAATCCATATTTGCTGTACAATTTTTTTCATAAAATAAATTGGATTGAAACGGAAGGAGTGAGCCCCAGATTTCCATGATAACTAAAACCAATATCTGTTGCAATTTTGCCTGTTTTAAATCCGATTCCAGCTGTGTAAGTCACCGGTTTCCCCGAAACGCCAAAACGCAAGGCCAGATTTTTAACCGGAGAAAACTCCAACCCGGATTTGATGAGAAGTGGATTGTCGAAGTTTTTTTCGGTTTCAACTATCAACAACACCATTTTTGGGAATTGATAATGGCCGCCAATTCTAAAAACAGCGGGCATTTTCTGAACTCCTTCGGGCGTTTTTATTCCTCCCTGAATTGGATTGAAAATATGCGTTCCCAAAATTAATTCGTCGGTAGCCGCAAAAACAATTCCTGCTTCTAAAGTTGCAAAACCGCTGGCACGTTCATTTTCAGGATAGAGTTCAGAAAGATAATCGAGCTGGATTGCAGCGCTGATTTTTTTTGTCAACGACTTTGCAAATGCCAACCCAACTTTGTGTTCTTTGTAAGTTCCTTTTCCAAACTGCGAAAAACTGAGGCCGAAAGTGCCCGATTTAACTGGGATAACCAAAGAACCGGCGACATGCGAAAGCTCATCGACCATAAAACGCGATTCATAAAAAACACCGGCAGAAAGACTTTCCAATCCAGCCAGTCCGGCCTGATTG
>DATITY010000080.1:0-2625 GCA_035467235.1 Draconibacterium sp.
AGATTTATAGAGATTAATTGAGATTGATAGAATATGAAATAAAAAACATGTAACATGTCAAAAATCAAGAATCCAATTATCCAGAATTTTGCGACCATACTTTGAACTTTAAACCCGGAACTTTAAACTCAAAAATATGACATCAAGAGAAAGAATTTTAGCAGCAATTGCACATAAAACCCCGGATAGGATTCCGGTTGATTTGAGCGCCACTCCCAGTTCGGGGATATCGGCTATTGCATACAGCAACCTAGTAAAACACCTTGGACGACACGAATTACCGGTACAGGTTTACGATGTGGTGCAACAACTGGCTCAACCCGATATGTCGTTGCTCGACCAGTTTGGTGTTGATGTACTGGATATTGGTCGTACTTTTAATACACAACCTGCCGACTGGAAGCCAACTACACTGGCAAACGGTACACCGGCTTTTTATCCAAAATGGTTCAACCCGGTTAAACTGAACGACGGCTCGTTTGCCACCTACGATAACGACGGAAAAACGATGCTTTCGCGAATGCCGGTTGGAGCTACTTTCTTTGACCAGACTTATTTTCCTTATGTCGATAGGTATCCGGATTCGTATGAAAACCTGGATGCCGAAATGGGAAGAATCATGTGGGCGCGTGATGCACATAGTCCGTGGGACCATGCCGGCGAATCTGATTTTTGGCAAAAACTGCGTGAGAATACGATTGAACTTCGTAAAAATACTGACAAAGCTTTACTTGTTGTTTGCGGCTGCAACCTTTTTGAATGGGGAACATTCCTGCGACGGATGGACAATTTTCTGATGGATTTGATGTGTGACCCGTACAATGTTGAAAAACTGTTAGATCAGCTGATGATTCGCCACCTGGCAACCCTCGAAAAAGTGTGCAACGCGGTGGGCGATATCGTTGATATCATTCGTTTTGGCGATGATTTGGGAATGTCGTCAGGCCCATTTATGGATGTGGAAATATACCGCGAACTTTTCAAACCCCGACATAAAATGTTGTGCGATTATGTAAAAACACACAGCAAAATGCACACGTTTATTCATTCCTGTGGTTCCATTTCACTTTTAATGCCTGATATGATTGAAGCCGGAATCGAAATATTCAATCCGGTGCAAACCAAAGCGTGGAGAATGGAGCCCCGTTTTCTTAAAAAGGAATTTGGGAAAGATTGCACTTTCTGGGGCGGCGGAATTGAAACCGTTGGAACCCTGAACAATGGAACCACGGCACAGGTTCGCGAACAGGTTCTGGAACGGCTGGAGATTTTCTCGGAAGGTGGCGGATTTGTTTTCAACACAGTTCACAACATCCTTCCCGATGTGCCACCTGAAAATATTGTGGCGATGTATGATGCTGTAAAAGAGTTTAATAATAATAAAAAATAAACTAGATGAAATCGAAATCAACATTCTGTTTACTTTCATTTTCACTGTTTGTAATAATAATTCTGTTTTCCTGTTCTCCGCAAAAACCAGGAACGGAATCCATTTTTCCTGAAAGTCACGCTGAAAAACTGGAATGGTGGAAAGATGCCCGTTTCGGGATGTTTATCCACTGGGGCCCGGTTTCGCTAAAGGGCACAGAAATCGGCTGGTCGCGGGGTCACGAAATTCCTGTTTCAACTTATGATTCGCTCTATTTGCAGTTTAACCCAGTGAATTTTAATGCAGAATACTGGGTGCTGTTGGCAAAGGCTGCGGGAATGAAATACATTGTTTTCACTTCAAAGCATCACGACGGATTTTGTAACTGGGATACAAAATACACGGATTACAACATCATGAATTCGCCTTTTAAACGCGATGTGATGGCGGAATTGGCAGCTGCATGTAAAAAACATGAGATGGCACTTGGTTTTTACCATTCCACCTGCGACTGGCGTCATCCCGATTTTCCACTTACAAGTCCCGGTGGTAGTGTCGTACGTGAAGTTTCAAATCTCGATCGGTATACCGAATATTTGAAAAATCAATCGGTTGAGATTATTGAAAAATATGGTCCGTTGCTGGTGATGTGGTACGATGTTCCGCAAAAGTTTGATTCTATCCGCGGACAGGGCGTTATCAACCGAATAAATGAAATTCAGCCCGGAATTCTGGTGAACAACCGCACCGGAGCTCCCGGCGATTTTGATACTCCAGAACAGAGGGTAGGCAGTTTTCAGAATGATCGACCCTGGGAAACCTGCATGACCATTGCCCATCAGTGGGCCTGGAAACCCGATGATGTGGTGAAATCGACTGAACAGTGTCTGCAAAGCCTGATTCGTTCTGCCGGTGGTGATGGAAACCTCCTTTTTAATGTTGGCCCAAAATCCGACGGAACCATTGAACCACTGCAGGTTGAGCGGCTGAAAGAGATGGGTACCTGGCTGAAAGAATACGGTTTTTCGATTTATGGTACCCGTGGCGGACCTTTCAAACCAACCGACTGGGGTGTGAGTACACGGAAAGACAATAAAATTTACCTGCATGTACTCAATTTGCCGGGTACATCACCAAAAATTGTTTTACCCGATTTTGGCTTGGAAATCACCAAATGCGCTGTGGTTGGCGGTGGTGCTTTGAATTTCAGCAAAGTGAATGATGAGATTGTGATTGAATTTGGCAACGAACCAGTT
>DATITY010000081.1:0-1524 GCA_035467235.1 Draconibacterium sp.
AAAATCATAGTCAGGATTATTTGAATGCAAACTTCGGCAGGAATAATCCGGTGAGAAATTAACACCAAAGGAGAGCTTTTTTGGTTTGGGTTCTTCCGTCTGATTTTTGGCACTGAAAGAAAGAAACACAAAAAAAATAAAGGGAATAACTGAAAGTTTCATTTTGTTTTACAGTTTGAGTTATTGATATGGTTTTTGTAAAAACGCAATAACAAAGATAAAATTATCAGGCAGGAAATTTTATCGATTTTACCTTTTTCCTTCCAGCTCCCGCAAGTGCTCCATCTTCTTCCGTTCCAGAAATTCGCGGATTCCTTCGTCGTGTTCTTTAACACGTTTGTTGCCGAATTCATAAATTTTATTCACCAAACCATCAAGGAAATCGCGATCGTGGGAAACGAGTATCAAAGTTCCGTCAAATTCCATCAGCGCCTGTTTCAGAATGTCTTTGGTTCGCATGTCGAGGTGATTGGTTGGCTCATCCAAAATCAGCAGATTTACCGGTTCCAGCAGCAGTTTTATCATGGCAAGCCTTGTACGTTCGCCTCCCGAAAGTACACTAACCTGTTTATCCCATTCTTCGCCACCAAACATAAACGCACCCAGAATATCCTTAATTTTTGTTCTGATATCGCCTTTTGCAACATCGTCGATGGTTTGAAATACGGTAAGTTTTTCGTACAGAAGTGAAGCTTCGTTTTGCGAAAAATATCCAATCAGCGAATTATGGCCGAGAGTCAGAGTTCCTCCATGTTCCAGCTCACCCATAATTGCTTTAACCATTGTGGTTTTCCCTTCACCGTTTTTTCCTACAAACGCCACTTTTTCGCCACGGTGAATTGTAAAAGTTGCATCAGAAAAGACCAGATTTCCATCGTACGATTTTTCTACCTGGTCGGCAATTACGGGGTAGTTTCCCGAGCGTGGCGATGGTGGAAAACGCAGTCGTAAATGCGAACTGTCAACTTCATCAACTTCCAGCAATTCCAACTTTTCGAGCATTTTCACCCGCGACTGAACCTGCAGCGTTTTGGAATAAGTTCCTCTGAAACGTTCGATAAACAGTTCGGTTTCGGCAATCATTTTTTGTTGCTCGTCGAATGCTTTTTGCAGCTGCTCGCGGCGTTCTTTCCGCAATTCAAGGTATTTGGAATAGTTCACCTTATAATCGTAAATGCGCCCCATGGTAACTTCAATGGTCCGGGTGGTGATGTTGTCAACAAAAGTGCGGTCGTGCGAAATCACGATAACTGCTTTTGCTTCGTTGACCAAAAAATCTTCAAGCCACTGAACCGATTCAATATCAAGATGGTTGGTGGGTTCATCCAAAAGAATCAAATCGGGTTTTTTCAACAGAATTTTTGCCAGTTCAATCCGCATTCGCCAGCCTCCGCTGAATTCGCTCGTTGGCCGCTGAAAATCCTGACGTTCAAATCCCAATCCCAGCAGAATCTTTTCAACTTCGGCATCAAAATTAATTTCGCCCTGACTGTAAAGTTTTTCACTCATCTCCGAAACCTGTTC
>DATITY010000082.1:0-4127 GCA_035467235.1 Draconibacterium sp.
CCAGTTAGCCTGGCATCAATTGGAATTTTATGCTTTTGTTCATTTTAATATGAATACTTTTACAAATATGGAATGGGGTTTTGGAAACGAAAGCCCACAGTTGTTTAATCCAACTCAGCTCGATTGCCGGCAATGGGCAAAGGTTTGCAAGGAAGCGGGCATGAAAGGGATTATTTTAACTGCAAAACATCACGATGGTTTTTGCTTATGGCCTTCAGCTTACACTGAACATTCAGTTAAAAATTCACCCTGGAAAAATGGGAATGGCGATGTTGTGCGCGAATTGGCTGAAGCTTGCAAAGAAAACGGATTGAAATTCGGAGTTTATCTTTCTCCCTGGGATCGAAACCATGCCGATTACGGAAAACCGGAATATCTAACTTACTTCAGAAATCAGCTTCGTGAGTTATTAACCAATTATGGTGATATTTACGAAGTATGGTTCGATGGCGCAAACGGTGGAAATGGCTGGTATGGTGGTGCAAATGAAACACGGAAAATCGATAATAAAACTTACTATGATTGGGAAAATACTTATAAAATTGTTCGCGAACTGCAACCGAATGCCTGTATGTTTAGCGATGCCGGCCCTGATATTCGTTGGATTGGAAATGAAGAAGGCTGGGCCCGTGAAACAAATTGGTGCATGTTAAATAAAGACAGTGTTGCACCGGGAGTAGTATCCAATCTTGAATGGTTAAGAGCAGGTCAGGAATATGGAACTCACTGGTTACCTGCCGAAGTGGATGTTTCTATCCGACCGGGTTGGTATTATCATTCTGCAGAAGATCAAAAGGTTAAAACACTGCCTAAACTCCTCGACATATATTATAATTCTATTGGCAGAAACGCATCATTGCTAATCAATTTTCCTGTTGATACAAGAGGATTGATCCACGAAAAAGATGCAGAACAGATTTTAATGCTGGCAGAAACCATAAAATCTGATTTTGCCGTTAATCTCGTCGAAGGCAAAAAAATAACCTCAACAAACACAAGAGGGAATTCAAATAAGTTTAGTGCAAAAAATGTTGCCGATAATAATCCCGATACTTATTGGTCAACCGACGATTCTGTTATTGTTTCATCATTAACAATCGATTTTGGAAAACCTACAGAATTCAACCGGTTTTTGGTTCAGGAAGATATTCGCTTTGGTCAGCGGGTCAGGGAATTTTCACTGGAAGCGCTGGTCGAAAACGAATGGCAACAAATTGCAGCACAGACTACAATTGGTAGAAAACGAATTTTGCGGTTTCCCAATTTAATAGCAACTCAACTTCGATTAAACATTATAGATTCAAGAGCTTGTCCAGTGATATCAAATATCGGGATTTACAAAGCACCAAAAGTAATTGTTGAACCAATTATTCAAAGAAATAAATTGGGTGAAGTTTCAATTGAAGGATTTGATTCAGGACTTGATATTTTTTATACCACTGATGGCAGTAATCCAACAATTCAGTCATCAAAATATACAGAACCATTTTTATTAAATAAAAAGGCAACTCTGAAATCAATAGTTATCGATACTGGCTCAAAAGCAGCAAGTCCTGTATCAGTTGCCCAATTCGATGTGTCGAAAGAAAACTGGCAATTGAAAGGTGCTTTTGAATCTATTGAACAATCAGGATTTATTTTTGACGGTAATATTGAAACGGCATGGATAATGGAAAATAAAGTGCCTGCTGAAATTATTATTGATTTGGCAGATACACATCAAATCACTGGATTCATTTACTTGCCTGATCAGGGTAGATGGAATCCGGGAATTATCAGTAAATATCAGTTTTATATAAGTATGGATGGCAAAAACTGGGGGAATCCAGTTTCAGAAGGCGAATTTGCCAACATTAAAAACAATCCGCTACTTCAGAAAAAAGAATTTGAAAAAGTTAGTGGAAAGTTTGTAAGGTTTAAGGCGATTTCTCCTGCAGAAGAAAATGGCAGAATTGGAATTGCTGAATTTGATATCATTACTCAATAATATTGTATTAAATTGTTTTTCGATAAAAATAAATTAGAAATTAAAACTAAAAAACTGTAAAAATGAAACGTATATTATTAATGGTAATTGTGATTGTAATCGTTAGTCAACTTACTTATTCACAAAACAAAATCTGGAACGAAACAGAAGACCAAAAAACTGAACGTTTGGCATGGTGGACTGATGCACGGTTCGGAATGTTCATTCACTGGGGGTTGTATGCACAGGCAGCCCGACACGAGTGGGTGAAAAAAAATGAACGAATTACTGATGAAGACTACAAAAAGTATTTCGAAATTTTTAATCCAGACTTATTCAATCCCAAAGAGTGGGCAAAAAAGGCAAAAGCTGCAGGGATGAAATATGCTGTAATTACAAGTAAGCACCATGAAGGTTTTAACATGTTCGATTCTAAATATACCGATTACAAGGTAACAAACACACCTTATGGAAAAGACATTATTAAGGAATGGGTTGATGCTTTCCGGGCTGAAGGTTTGAAAATTGGATTTTATTATTCACTAATCGATTGGCATCATCCCGAATATACCATTGACCGGGTTCATCCTCAAAGCGCAAATACAAAAGAAGAATATGATGCACTTAATAAAGATCGTGATATGAGCATTTATCGGGAATATTTAAAGAATCAGGTGCGTGAAATTCTTACCAATTATGGAAAAATTGATATTCTTTGGCTTGATTTCTCCTTTCCAGGCGAATTTGGGAAAGGTCGCGATGACTGGGGGTCGGAAGAACTGATTAAAATGGTGCGACAGCTTCAGCCCGAAATTTTAATTGACGACAGGGCAGATCTTCAGGATTACCAGGGTGGTTGGGATTTTATGACTCCGGAACAATATAAGGTAGATAAATGGCCTGAAATTGATGGAAAAAAAATACCTTGGGAAACCTGCCAGACTTTTTCGGGCTCATGGGGTTATTACCGCGATGAATATACATGGAAGGACAATAAACAATTACTGGTACTGTTAATCGAATCAGTAAGTAAAGGCGGAAATCTTTTACTGAACGTGGGGCCAACAGCCCGTGGTGCTTTCGACGAACGTGCTGATAAAGCTTTAAACGAAATGGGAGTATGGATGAAATTCAATAATCGTTCAATTTATGGATGTACACAGGCACCTGAAGATTTTAAGGCACCTGACAATACATTATTAACTTATAATCCCAAAACTAAACGTCTCTACATTCATTTGCTGGATTATCCTTTGCAGAATTTAAGAATGCCGGGATATTTGGGAAAAGTTAAATATGCTCAATTTTTACATGATGCATCCGAAATAAAAATTTCTGAACCCCGTCAGCATAATCGCGGTGGTGATAGTCAAACTACGGGTGATTTGGATTTGAAGCTTCCGGTAACAAAACCAAACATTGAAATACCGGTTATTGAGCTATTCTTAAATTAACGTTAACATAAAATTATAACTGTCTGGTAATTAAAATTCTGAATATTTCTGATATCATCGGAAACAATTTGGAATAGTGATTGTTTTTAAGCTTAAGGTTTGATATTGAGGGAGTAATAAAAAATTGAAACCCAAATCAATTTATTACCGTAAAATTAATTCCTCTAAAGTTCTGTTAATATTGAAAGTCAGTAAGTTGTAAAAATGATGGTTTTTTCTGATAAAAAATCGATGTAAAAGTTTGGATGGAAAGAAAAGGCTATTACTTTTGCACCCGCTTTTATAGCGAAGTTCATTCAGGATTTGCGAGATGTTTTTTTTTGGGGATATTTGGGTTTGATTTAAAAAGATGAGAGAGAGAATAGGCCTCAGGAAAAATGTTTTAAAAATTCGAAAAAAGTTTTGGTAAAAAGGAAAAGGTTATTACCTTTGCCGCCCCGTAACAGGGGAATGAAAGAGTTCATTGACATTTTGAAGCAGTAAATTAAGAAAAAATAAAAAAGAAGCAAGGTGTACCAACTTTGTTGATTTCTGAGAGAATTTTGTAAAGACTGGGCGAAAGATAATTAACTTTTTATATATACAACGGAGAGTTTGATCCTGGCTCAGGATGAACGCTAGCGGGAGGCTTAACACATGCAAGTCGAGCGGGATTGGTAGCAATACCATGAGAGCGGCGCACGGGTGCGTAACGCGTATGCAACCTG
>DATITY010000083.1:0-19285 GCA_035467235.1 Draconibacterium sp.
AATCGACCTCTTTAAAAATTATAATCCGATTGAAAAAATAAGCACAACAACCAATGCCGTAAAACAGGCAACAAAAGCGGTTTATTTTAATGATGAAGTAAAACTTAAAAACAAAGCCGATTCGGTAAAAAGTGTACGCTCAGTTGACAAAACATCATTGGAAACAAAACAATTTTGACTGATGGTCTAAAAACAGTTATAATTACTCAACAAAAGGGAAATCTAATAAAAAGGTTTCCTTTTTTTATTTTTTTTGTTTAATAATCGGACCTTGACAAACCAGTCCATTCGAACATTACAGCGTAAATCTTATTTCCCGTTTCCCTGTTTGGAAAAGCAGTAACGATAGTTAAAAAGACATTATCAACCAAAAACCATTTAAATTGTTACTTTTAAAGTGTTATTTAACGAGAAATTATCAAACTGTTGAATCGTAAAACTGAAAAATTGCTGTCATGGAAAAAATGAATATGAATCGCCGGAAATTTGTGAGCGCCCTGGGTTTGGGAACCGCTCATATTTTATTTTCAAATCCTCTTTTTGCTTCAACTCCCGGTCGTTTTGCATCGAGCAATCCTGTGCAAAAAATTAAACTCGGAAAGTCCGGAATTGAAACTACTTTGGTAGGTGTGGGAACAGGTGTTCACGCTGGTAACAGGACTTCATTTCTGACCAAACTGGACAGGCAAAAAGGATTGGCGCTGATACAGCATGCATACGACAGCGGAATTCGCAATTTCGATTGTGCAGATACTTATGGTACTCACGATATAGTTGCTGAAGCTTTGGGAAAAAAAGACAGGAAAGAATACACATTAACATCAAAAATCTGGGTTCGTGGTGGTGGAATTCCTGAACCTGAGCGGCCTGATGCAAATGTTGTGATCGACCGTTTCAGAAAAGAGTTAAAAACAGATTATATCGATTTGGTGCAGATTCACTGCATGGTTGACGAAAACTGGACAGAAACCCAGAAAAAGCAGATGGACATTCTCGAAAACCTGAAAGCAAAAGGAATAATCCGCGCTCATGGAGTTTCGGTTCACTCGCTTGAAGCAATGAAAGACGCGGTAAAAAGTCCGTGGGTCGATGTTATTCATGTTCGAATCAATCCTTACGGAATGGCAATGGACAAACCCGATCCGAAAGAAGTGGTCGAAGTGATCCAGCAACTGCACAAAGCAGGGAAAGGTGTAATTGGAATGAAACTGGTCGGCGATGGAAAATTGCGCGACGACAGCAAAAAAATCGACGATTCACTGCGTTTTGTGCTTGGTCTGGGCTGCGTTGACATGATGATTGTTGGATTTGAGGAACAACAGCAAATTGACAATTATATTGGCCGGGTTGAAAAATCATTGGTTGAAATAAACCGCGGGTAACATGAAACCTGCTGCAATCCGTCAAATCAAAAAAGTGGGTTTTCCCTGGGTAACACAGGATCCGTTTCTCTTTTGCGTCCACCATCTCGATTATTATCCAAAAGGTAACGACAAACTTGGCCCTGCCACTTCTCTTGCCGGAAGAAACATTGGAAACGATTTTGTGATAAAAGACGGCTGGCGGATGTATCATGGCGACACTGTTCCCGGTTTTCCATCCCATCCTCACCGCGGTTTCGAAACAGTGACATTTGTTTTGCAGGGACTTGTGGATCATGCTGACTCAAACGGTGCAGCCGGGAGATACGGCAACCGTGATGTGCAGTGGATGACAGCCGGCAGCGGTTTGCAACACTCCGAAATGTTTCCGTTGCTGAAAAAAGATAGTGAAAACACCTTCGAACTTTTCCAGATTTGGCTGAATTTACCGGCAGCAAAAAAATTTGTAACCCCGATGTATAAAATGCTTTGGGGAGAAAGCATCCCAAAAATTACTCTGAAAGACAATCAACAGAAAACCATTGAAATTGATGTGGTTGCAGGCAAATATGGCAGTCATACCGCACCCGCACCCGCTCCCGATTCATGGGCCGCAAATCCTGAAAATGAGGTTAACATCTGGCAAATAAAACTAGAGGAAAATGCGATTTGGGAAATTCCGGCAGCATTTACAAAAGTAAACCGATCACTTTATTTCTTTGAAGGAGAGACAATTACAACTGAAACAAATGTAATTCAGACAAATCATGTTCTGGAACTGGATGCCCGGATAGAAATTTCAGTTCAAAACGGAAATAAACCTGCCCGTTTACTGCTGCTGCAAGGAAAACCTATTGAAGAACCTGTCGCTCAGTATGGTCCGTTTGTGATGAATAACATGACAGAAATAGAACAGGCATTTTCGGATTACCGGAAAACCCGTTTTGGAGGCTGGCCATGGCCCCGGACTGACATGGTTCATGGTAAAGAAAGAGGAAGATTTGCCCGGTTCGATAACGGGGAAGAAATCATCAAAGATTAAAAGTAATGTTACTTCTCTTTTAAAAGCGTATCAAAATAATTTATTGTTTTTATAAGTCCTTCACGCAAAGGAATTTTTGGTTCCCAGCCGTTTAACTTTTCTTTTGCCAGCGTAATATCAGGCTGCCGTTGTGTAGGATCATCTGACGGAAGAGGCAAATAAACAATTTTCGATTTGGAACCTGTGATGTCAATAATCTCCTGTGCCAGTTCAAGCATGGTGAATTCGCCGGGATTACCAATGTTTACAGGCCCGATAAATGAATCTTCTGTTGCCATCATTCGCGTCATTCCCTCCACCAAATCGCTTACATACTGAAAACTGCGGGTTTGCTGACCACTTCCAAAAATGGTGATATCTTTTCCCTGCAAAGCCTGAACTATAAAATTCGAAACCACCCTCCCATCATCGGGCTCCATCTTTGGCCCGTAAGTATTGAAAATCCTGATTATCTTGATTTTTACATTATTCTGGTGATGATAATTAATGAACAGCGATTCAGCACACCGTTTACCTTCATCATAACAAGAGCGGATTCCAATAGGATTAACATGTCCCCAGTAACTTTCAGGCTGCGGATGCAGTTCAGGATCGCCATAAACTTCGCTGGTAGATGCCTGTAATATTTTTGCTTTGATACGTTTTGCCAGTCCCAGCATATTAATGGCGCCCATCACCGAAGTTTTGATGGTTTTGATGGGATTGTACTGATAATGAACCGGTGATGCAGGACAAGCCAGGTTGTATATTTCATCCACTTCAATATAATAAGGCATGGTAACGTCGTGCCTTACCAGTTCGAAATAACGGTTATCAAGCAGATGGATGATCTTTTCCTTTTTGCCTGTAAAAAAATTATCAAGACAAACCACTTCGTTGCCCTTGTTCAGCAGAAATTCGCAAAGATGGGAACCCACAAAACCAGCTCCACCGGTAACTAATATTCGTTTCATAATCTATGCAATAACAGGTTTCCTTCCAATAGCGTAATAAGAAAATCCAAATTCTGCCATTTCAGCGGGATCGTAGATATTCCGTCCGTCGAAAATGAGTTTATTCTTTAACAGTTTCTGGAGTACCTTGAAATTTGGCGATCTGAACTCCGACCATTCGGTCACCAGAATCAGAGCATCAGCATCAATACAAGCTTCATACTCGTCCTTGGCCATTTCTATTTTGTCTCCTAAAATTCTTTTTCCTTCTTCCATTGCCACCGGGTCGTAAGCCACAACAGTGGCGCCTGCTTCAAGCAGTTTTTCAATTATAACCAGCGACGGAGCTTCGCGCATATCGTCGGTTTTGGGTTTGAATGCCAATCCCCAAAGCGCAAATTTCTTTCCCTTCAAATTTCCCTCGAAATGATATTGAATTTTACTGAACAAAACCGATTTCTGCCTGTAATTAACTGCTTCAACGGCTTTTAAAATATCGAGCGAATATCCGTTTTCGTCCGCGGTTCGTACCAAAGCCTGAACATCTTTTGTGAAACACGATCCGCCATATCCTGTTCCCGGATAAATAAACTTGTACCCGATTCTTTTATCCGAACCAATGCCTTTTCTCACCGAATCGATGTCAGCGCCAACTATTTCGCAGAGGTTGGCAATATCGTTAATAAAACTGATTTTGGTTGCCAGCATCGAGTTTGCCGCATATTTTGTCATTTCCGAAGAAGTGATATCCATAAACAAAATGGGATGGCCATTCAGTAAAAATGGCTTGTACAACCTGCTCATCACTTTTTGTGCCTTTTCAGATTCCGTGCCAATTACAATTCTGTCGGGCCTCAAAAAATCATCAACAGCGCTACCTTCCTTTAAAAATTCAGGATTCGAAGCAACATCAAATTCAATGTTCACGCCTCTTTTTTCCAGCTCTTCAGAAATTGCTTTTTTAACTTTTACTGAAGTTCCAACCGGAACAGTGCTTTTGGTTACAATGACCATGTAATGATCCATGTTTTTGCCAATTTCGCGCGCCACACCAACAACATATTTTAAATCGGCGCTTCCGTCCTCATCAGGCGGCGTTCCCACAGCAATAAACACTGCGTCAGCATCTTTTATGCTTTCTGCAAGATCGGTTGTAAAGGTTAATCTTCCTTTTTCAACATTCTTTTTATAAATGTCTTCAAGACCGGGTTCGTAAATTGGTATGTGGCCATTGTTAAGCAAATCAATTTTGTGTTTGTTGATATCTACACAAACCACGTCAATACCGGTTTCAGCAAAACAGGTTCCCGAAACCAAACCCACATATCCCGTTCCTACGACAGCAATTTTCATATATATTTTTTGATTGAATGTTAATTTAGTTTTTGTGCGAAAATAAAGATTTACAGTTTAACATTGTTTAGATTAGTAAAAAAACTTCGACTTCAAAAAAGGGTTACACAGAAAACTGCAATTCGTTTAAAACGCGGTAAGCGCCCGATTTTACACGCATAAGTTCATCATGAGTTCCAATTTCCAGAATTTCGCCATTATCTAAAACCACAATTTTATCGGCTTTTCTGATGGTTGATAAACGGTGCGCAATAACTATGGAAGTGCGGTTTTTCATTAATTTCTCCAGCGCCCCCTGAACCAGTTGTTCGGATTCGGAATCAAGCGATGATGTGGCTTCATCAAGAATCAATATTTTTGGATCTTTCAGAATGGCTCGTGCAATTGCAATCCGCTGCCGTTGGCCACCCGAAAGTTGTGTGCCCCGCTCTCCCACTATTGTTTCCATTTTTTCAGGAAAGCGATCGATGAATTCAAGCGCGTTGGCATTTCGTGCTGCTTCGACTATCTCCTCTTCGCTTGCGCCCGACTTACCATAAGCAATATTTTCCCGGATTGTTCCTCCGAACAGAAATATATCCTGCGGCACCAGTGCAATTTGTTTACGCAACGCAGTTAAATTAATATCGGTGATCGACAAATCATCAAATAAAATCTGACCCGATCCGGGTTCGTACAAATGAAGCAACAACGTGGCGAAAGTCGATTTTCCTGCCCCGCTTTTGCCAACCAGTGCAATTAAATTTCCGGGCTCGATTGTCAAATTGATATTCTTTAAGACCTGTGCCTCGGGTCGCGATGGATAGGCAAACGACAAATTTTTAAATGTTATTTTGCCCGAAAAATTTAGTTCAGGAACATCTTTTTCAATTTCCTGAATTTTCTCTTCTTCCGATTCAAAAATCTCAAACAGATCTTCGGTAGCGCCAATAAATTTTTGCATACGTGCAAAAACAGCGGCCACACCTCCAATAGTTCCGCCAATATACCCTGAATAAATCACAAACGAAAACAACTCACCCGTTTCAATTTCGCCATTTACCAAAAGTAAAGCGCCACGCCAGACAACGGCCACCAACGCGCCAAACAGTCCGATTATTAATGTCGAACTGAATAGTCCGCCGTAAATTCCCGCTTTCATTCCGGCTTTAGCTACTTCATTAATTTTCAGGCGGTAACGGTCCATTTCAAAAAACTCGTTGGTATAAGATTTTACACTTCTAATCCCCTGTAACGTTTCTTCAACAATGGTATTCGACTCTGCTGTTTTTTTCTGTGCCTCACGAGAAAGTTTTCTTATAAACCGACCAAAAAACCAAATGCTCAAAATAACAACCGGCAAAATGGAAAGCATGAATATGGTGAGCTGTGGTGAAGTATAAACAAGTAATCCAATTCCACCTACGATTACTACCATTTGTCGAATAAAATCTGCCAACGTGGTCGTAAATGTTTCGTGAAGCATTGATATATCAGATGAAATCCGGCTGTTTAATTCGCCAACCCTGTGTTTATCGAAAAAATTCAACGGTAATTTAATGAGGTGATTGTATGTAAAACGCCGGATATCGGCCATGGTTTTTTCGGTTACATTGGCAAATAAAACTGCCCGGAAATAGGAAAATACAGCCTGAATAACCAGAATTGTAAGCAACAAAAACATCAGATGGTTGATTTCTGCAGCCAAACTTCCTTTGTTACCTGCATCTACCAAATCGCCCAATAATTTCGGAAATGCGAGGTTGGCCAGACTTCCGCCAAGTAAAAAAAACATTCCTATAGAATACTCAAAACGATAAGGTTTTACATATCCAAAAAGTTTCAGTACTTTTCCAAAACCTTCTTTGGTTATTTTCTTTTTATTATCGTAATTTCTGGTTGCACTTTTGTGACCGTTCATCAATTAAAAATTCTTATTCTATGTTCTGTGAAAGATAACTGTAAAACAGTATTTAAGTTGTAATGTTTTAACTGAAAGTATATGATTTAACTTTAAATCCCAACATTATTGAAATTCGATATGGAATGTATAATGTGCGGAAAACTGAATGATTTAAGGCAAGACAACAAGACTAAAACCTTTTTACTTCACATATTTTTTGTAGTAATTTACTTTTGATTCATCGCCAAAACGGGCGTAAATATTCATAAAATAACTTGCATATTTTTCTCCGGGCTCAATATTCCAGAGTTTTTCGAAGTAAGGAAGCGCCCTTTTAAAATCGGCAGTAGCCAAATCGAGTTCGCCTAAAAGAATTTTGTACTGTTTGTTGGTTTTGTTCTTATTGTATTTCTCCATTTCGCTCTGGTAGCGGTTTTCGCCAAGCCAGTAATATTTATTGCCGTTCCATTCCAAAGCATCAACATTTTCAGGCTCTGTTTCCAAAATTACCAGCGACAGTGAATCGCAAACTTCAGTATTCTCCTTTTGCTTATTTATGGCAAAGAATGTTTTCAGATTGGAAATTTCATTTTTCGATTTTTCATCCATTTTTTCCCAGGTATCAAGCGCATTGTCAGTTAGTTTCAATTCGAAATAAATCTCGAATAACCGCTGATTGACTTCATTCAAATTTTCGGTAAAATGCGAAGCATGATACTCGAGTGCACTTAATTCTTTCGAAATATTTTGCTGCGAACGGTAAATTTTAGCCAGTGCAGAATACATTTCGGCATCGGCAAAGTTTTTATAACGTGCCTGATCGAACCAGTTAACAGCCTTATTTAAATCGCCGCTTTTGAAAGCCATTTGGGCTGCTGTGGCATAATCGGCACCTGGTATTTCAGCAAGTGTTTGTTCACTGAAATGATTTTCCCATGCTTTTACAGCTGCATCGTAATTTCCTTCAGCAGTTGCTTTTAGTGCAATAGCTTTACCTGAAGGTGGAGGCGCTATTATTTTGGGTCCACTGCAACTTGCCAGCAGTATAAAACTTATAAAAGCCAGTTGGTATGAAATCTGTTTCATCGGTAATTTTACTTTAGCCGCCAAAGCTAATGAAATAATATTTTAATGTAAATGCAATTTCCACTGCTAATAAATCAATTGCATTTGCAGAGAATGACAGGATTTTACAGGCAGAAAAATTTAACAAAAGGAAATTTTTATAATTTTGACGACGAAAACGGAGAGTTGCCGGAGCGGTCGATCGGGGCAGTCTCGAAAACTGTTGTACTCTTACGGGTACCGAGGGTTCGAATCCCCCACTCTCCGCTTATTACCCTAAAACAAAGAAAATCAGATGAATATATAAAAAAAAGTAGACAACTATTGAAAATAAAGTAGTCAATTGTGGTCATATTTTTAACATAAAAGATTAATGATGAAAAATGAAATAATGATTAAATTACCTGCACTGTTCGTTGCAGGTGGAGATTTATTTGAAAAAGTGGTACATTTTGTTTTATGTGAGAAATCCACCAACGAAAAAGCTTGAAAGGCAAAGGATATACAAAGGAATTAATGATGTGCATACATATGGTTATATTTTCCTGTTTATGAATTACTTTGTCTTAATTAAGTTTAACATTTCCATACATCATTATATTATTTGATTTTAATTGAATAAAAAGGCAGCTGCGATATGCAATTGCCTTTTAATATAATTATGAAAATATTTGGTTAAGGGTAGATTATGACAGATGCACAATAATAGATTAACAAAAATTTACAAACCCCATAATAAAACTAATCATTAATCATTAAGTTGTTCTACCCTTTTTATATTTTCAATTTAATCAAATTATGAGCCAGTTTTATATCATTTTGAATATTAATAATTTAAAAATAATAACCAGTTTTAATCTTATCAAAAAATAGCTTATTTTATCATTATGAGAATATGAGATTTTTCAGTTCACAAAAATTGTATGAAGAATTATATGAAAACACTGGTAAAAGTTGCCCTTTCCTGAATATTGCCATAATAAGGGTATATGGTCAGCGATTTTAAAAGCAGCCCAAAACTTTTTCACCCCCCCGTTACTAAACAGTTATAAGGTAGTAGTAGAAATGTCTAAACTTTTAAATTGTATTTAATCAAAAAAAAGCACCTGCGATTTGTACTTGCTTTTTAAATGAGTCATTTAATCTGTTGAATCATTTATAATTCACATTAATAAGGGAAGGTGAATAGTAATACTCGCAATCATCACATCTTACACTGTCAAATGAAACATTTGAACAACCTATATTATTTGAACTACATTCCTTAACCGTATAATGTGAGTTTATACTATGAGTTTTGCTTTCAGATAGTTTAACTGGATTCATGGTTTTGATATAATCACTGATTATAACTGGTTGTATTTCCAGATTATATTTTTTATAACAAAATGCCGCAAAATCTCTTAATATATCCTTGGTATTCATAGCAATCAGTATTTCTTGTATTAACCTAAAAAATGTATTAATCTGCAGTGTTACTCTTTATTTTTGATTTAATAACGGACATAAAGCTCTATTGTTACCTTGTTTTATTTTTTTAACTTTTCATTTGCAACAGGTATAATTACAATAAATGTGGTACCTGTTCCCTCTTCAGTTTCTATTGAAATATCACCGGCATGCCCTTTGGTAACGATATCATATGCCAGCGACAATCCCAAACCTGTACCTTCACCTGTCGGTTTGGTTGTAAAAAAAGGCTGGTATATTTTATTCAACAAGTGCTGAGGTATTCCTGACCCATTATCCCGGACGGAGATTTCGAATTTCCCGTTTATCTTCCTGGTTTTCAGCCACACCGTTGGTTCAAAACCTGGTTCAGACTGTTTTTTCTTTTCAGATACCGCATAAAATGCGTTGCTTACCAAATTCAAAACCACCCTGCCAATATCCTGCGGAACTACTTCCACTTTCTCCAGGCTGCTGTCGAAATCGGTCTTTATAGTAGTGCTGAACGATTTATCCTTCGCTTTTAATCCATGGAAAGCCAGGCGCAGGTATTCGTCGCAAAGTTTGTTGATGTCGGTTGGCTGCTTTAATCCGCTGGTGCCACGTGAATGCTGTAACATGCCCTTAACGATTGAGTCTGCGCGCTTGCCGTGGTATGTGATTTTTTCCAGGTTTTGTTTTATGTCTTTAATGAGTGTATCAGCTTCATCAAATTTTTTCCTTTCCAATTCCTCTGTCATTTCATCGATTAGTTCGCTGCTGACCTCGGCAAAGTTGTTGACGAAGTTAAGCGGATTCTGGATTTCATGGGCAATGCCGGCAGTCAATTCACCAAGGGCTGCCAGTTTCGACTGGTTGATTAGTCTGTCCTGGGCAGTTTTCAGGTCTTCCAGGAGTTGGGCAAGGTGGCGGTATGCATCAGCATTTTCAAGGGCGATGGCACTGTAAGTGGCCAGGTTCCGTAATATGTTGATATGATAGTCGGTGTAGGCATTTTTACTGAAACTCTGTGCACTGATCACCCCAATAACCTTGTTTTTATTCCATAAAGGCAGATAGAGAATCGACTCCGGAGATTCCCCTGCAATTGGTTGGGACAGTTGTTTTACATATTTTCCATAGTCCAGGATGTAATCGTTAATAATCACTTCCTGCATGTTCTTATAGCACCACACTGCCAGCCGGTTTTCCTCTGACATCGGAATGGAGAAAGATTTCAGAAGAACGCCCTTTTCAATTGCAGCCGGAAATTCCAGGCAATTTTGTTCGGGTACATAAAGACCAATGGTGAAAACTGAAGCATCCATCATCGTATTGACATTTTCATACACCGTATTAATGATATTTTCAATAGAAAGTGATGAAGTGATGTCCCTTCCTATTTTGCTTAGTTTCTCCACGTTGTTCTTCTGTTCACGGATCTCATTGGTCCGCTCTCTTATGGTCTTCTCAAGTACTAAACTGCGCATTCTCAGATTCCGTGTACGGAAATAGAGAAGTCCCTGGAAAGTCAGCAAACCTAACAGGAAATAGGAAAGATAAGCCCACCATTTCCGGTACCATGGCGTAAGAATGGTGAAATGATACACTGCAGTGCTTCCCTCCTCAAGATACTGGTTTCTTGATTTCACTTCAAAAGTGTAATGACCTTCCCGAAGGTTGGTATACTCCTTTTTATGGTCATTGGTCCAGTTTGACCAGGTGGTGTCCAAACCGTTAAGACGGTAACTGTAAAGGTTCTTTTCAGCATCTTCATAAAATGTTGCTGAATAGTAAAACGTCAAATCATGAAAAGACCATGGCATTTCGGTTATGCCTGTCTCTCCTCCGGTACCCGGATCGTTCATGTTACCTCCGTATATCAGGGAGTCCTTTGCATATACCTTTCGTATGTGCGTATCAAAAGAGCGCACTGAAATCCGGTCATCTCCGGGAAGATATTTTAATAAACCCATGTTGGTTCCGAAATATACTGTTCCGTCGGGGAGGATACAGATGTTAGGCGGACTTTCATTACAATTGGCATCATTAAATTTTAAAAAAGGTGTTTTGAATGCTTCATATTTTCCGTTTTTAAATCTAAGCACTCCTTTATGGTAGGTGAAATTACCTGCCGATTCCTCGAACCAGATATCCCCATTGGGTTGTTGCAAAAATGAAGTGACTTTCCCTCTTATCATCGGAAAATCCGGATGCCTTTCAAAACTATCTGTTTTGTTTACATACCGGAATATTCCTTCTTCCGTACTGAAGACCACCTCTCCTGAATTCAGATTGAACGGGAAACCGTTGTCATTCGGCAACCCCCTGCCTGCAGGGTATTCCTTCCAGTAAACCACACTGTCCATCGCCTCGTTGAAACTCACCTTAAAAAGGCTGCTTAATGACGATGTCCAGAAATTCCCTGAAAGATCCTCATTGAACATGTACACTGGAAAATTATATCCTTTGATATGTTGTTTTACCTTCCAGGAGGCTCCGTCAAAACAGAGTAAGTCAAATCCCTGTCCGCCTACCAGCAGGTATTCCGGATGATTTTTCAAGGTTCCGAAACAGGTTGCTGTAATTCCGGAGGAATTCGGAAGTAAAAAAGCCCGGTTCCCTTTAACTTTAAATATTCCCGGATTGTGAGCCAGTAAAAGGATATTGTTAGCTTCGATCAGGTCAAAGCTTTGTCCGTCGGTTCCTGGCACAATTTCAAATGTTCCGTCAGGTTTCATCAGATGAAGGTATTGACCGGTTCCGATATACAACTGCTGATTGAAGTTTTTCACAAACAGTACAGATCCCAGCAACCCTTCCTGTTCTGTGTAATGAACAAAAGGAAGTTCATACTCAATCCGGCTGATACCATTATCAAGAGCAGCCCAAAGATTCTTGTTTTCGTCGCAATATAATCTATAAACCGTGTTATCCTGAAGACCGGCTTTCTTGTCGTAATACTTACTAATCGTACCATCGGATGAAAAGACAACAATTCCGCCTGTTATAGTACCAATTGCATAATTACCGTCCGGAAGTTCAATTCCACAGTAAGGCCAGTTGTCAGCCAGGAACCTGTTTAATTCTGTGAATCCGTCCGGGGTATAGTATTTGAGATGGCCATCAGGTGAATAGATTATCGTTCCCTGTTGCATGGTGATTATCATTATGTCATTCTTTCCGTATGGGAGCATTTCGTAGATACGTTCTTTTGCAAACCTTTCACTCCCTTCCACCCATCTTAAACTGTCATGGTCAAGATAAAAAAGTCCCTTATCGTTATCGCGGATAAAAAACTGGTCCCTGACTTTAAAAGCCCTGTGAAAACCGTTTTCGGCCGGAATGATTTTGAATTGCCCATCGCAGTATATAAAAAGGTACTCATTGGTCTGGAATATTATCTTATCATTCAGGATATTCAGTGAAAAAACCGGAGTTAGGTCCTGATATTTTTCAGGAAGCAGCGGCTTCAATGAATGAAACCGGTAGTTTCCATTTTTGTCAGGTTCAAGATAGCCAAAGTTGTTTTCCATTCCCACAAAAATCTTTCCAGTACTGTCCGTTTCCATAGACCTCATAATTGGAAGTTTCATTATGTCCCAGTTATGGCCGTCATACGACAGCAAACCTCCGCTGTTTCCGAAGAACATCAATCCCTGGCGGTCCTGTGTAATGGCCCAGTTCTGCTGCTGGGCGCGATATTCCCTGATGGTGTAATTCCGGATAAAAGGTCTTCCCTGTTGTTTGTTAGATTCCAGACCATAAGCCCGAAACGACATTAACCAGAACAGAAGGCTGATAATTATGAAATAGTTAGAAAATGACAAACAAGAATGATTTAGAGAGTGATTTTTCATGGTTCAGGCTTTTAAGATAATACCCGTACAATTTGATGTCACTGCCGGATTTTTACCCGGTCTTGTATATCAAGGCTAAGTTACATAATATTTGTGCATTAAACAAAGGGTTCGCCCATCGTAATGAGCAAAAACTGTTTTACCAATTGCTTTCTGATTCGGCAACCATTAAAATATCATCAACTTTTTGCTCTAAACCAAGCTCCCCGCGAAACGCCATTTGCCGCAAGCTATTTAAATTTTCGAGTTCACTTGAATTTTGCGTGGCAGGTAGGTGCGCTCGAAAACGAATGATATACAACCAGAATCGAGCTGATTAAGATATTGATTGATATTCATTTACAGGTTCAGTTGAAGAAATTGCAATTTAGCAAAATAATTAAGTATAAGTTATATGAAATCGAAAAAGGGCAGCTCATCAGCCACCCTTTTAAATATTAACCCCCTGGCACACAATGGGTCGATAGACCCTTGCGGTATAAAGGTATTACAATTCCGATATTTTGTCAATAAAAAAAACTTTTTCAATCTTAAATGGGATATTTTTTAATGATGAACAGCATATCGTTTCTCTTTCGACTTTCAGGTTTTGTTTGCGTTACATCCGACACTCATCATTAATAAATCAAAAACTGAATTAATCAAAACAACTGCTCAAAAATTTTACCCCTATTTTTATAAAGGTTGTCAATCATCGTTTGTATTGCCTTTTCAATGTCCATACCCTTATTGTTTTTGCCGATTTTCAAAACTTACCATCCATTCAATTCCAAATTTGTCTCTGAACATTCCAAAATACGAACCCATTTTCCGAAACAGGATGCCCTGGAATTGCCATATCTTTAAACCGGCTTATCATTGCAAAATCACCGCCAAATACTGATTTGTAAAATGTAAATGCTTCTTCTGCATTTCCATTGAAGTGGATATAAGGATTTATTTGTGCCATATTTTTTATTTCTAATGGTTGAAAATTTTCATTTATTATGCGTCCGGAATATTAGGTTCTACCAGACGCTTTAATTTGTCTAAAGATTCCTGCCAGCCTAAATAACACATTTCGGTTGGAATTGAATCGGGAATACCTTCCTGAGTTGCAAAAAGCTCTGTTCCAAATAAAACAGATTTTAGCTTGATAGTTGTAATCATTTGTCCAGGCAAATTTGGATCGTCAAACTGGTCGGTATATTTTAATAATTCATTGGGTATTATTTCTAAAAATTCGCCTCCAAACGAATGACTGTTGCCTGTTGTAAAATTGGTAAACGACATTTTATAGGAGCCCCCAACTTTTGCATCTAAACTATGCACTTTACAAACAAAGCCATAAGGAGGCAACCAGGAAGCCATTGCATCAGCATTTACGAATGCTTTAAATACTTTTTCCACAGGCGCTGCAAAAACCCGGTGTAAGTTTACTGTGTTATTAGCCATTATAATTCTTTTTTAAGATGATAAATTTTAATCCGTATTTTCAAATTTCTTTGAATCGGTGAGAGTCGCGGTACAATTACCGCCAACGGTTTTGGGACACGTTGTTATCGTCTGTCCACTGTGTAATTCAGCTCAGTTACCCCGCAGGTAAATTGGCGGGTAGTCACCAGGTTTAGTTTTATTTTGTCTTTAATGTCAACAAACAATGGTATGCCTTGTCCGAGAATAATCGGATTAACAAATAGCCAGTAGCCGTCAATTAAGTCCAGTTGAATAAGTGAATGTGTTGCTGTCGGGCTGCCAAAAAGCAAGATGTCTGCACCTGCCTGTTGTTTTATTTCATTTATTCTGTCCGGAAGGTTGTCGCTGATAATTGAGGTATTGGTCAAACTTGTATTTTTCATTGTTTTTGATAAAACAACTTTGTGAACTTTGCCATACCATTTTGAATGTTCAATGTCGTGTTTGGTTGCATCCGGCTTGTCTCCTGCGGCAGGCCAGTAATTTTCCATCATCTGATAAGTTACCCGTCCATACATGGCAGTGTCACCTTCGCTTATCCGCTTACCAACATAATCAAAAATTTCCCCATCAACTTTAGCCCAGTTGAGTTCACCGTTCGGTCCTGCTACAAAACCGTCAAGCGATATGTGCATAAATGAAATTATTTTTCTCATACGTTCCAATTTTTATTACTGAATGTTTTGCCGTTTCCGGTTAGGTACGGTTTACAAATCAGCACCAGTCTGGAATCCAAAATAGCTTTATAACTTTGAGTTATAACTATTTCCTTTGTTTCAGTTTTCTTATGAATATGAATTTTTTGATTCATCATATCCATAATAATTTAAAACAAACACAGAAATAAATTTGTTTAAAACTAAATGCTTGTATTGTTTATAGTTCATTTTTTCATATAAGTAAAAATGAAATCACAAAAAAATTTGTACAGTACCGTTTGCACTGGGAAAATGGCATTTGTTCTTGCTATGGCAATGATGGGTGTCTTGTTCACTCTGCAGGCACAGCCACTGCAGACGGATCGCGAAATTCGGCTAAACGTTGTTGTGGGTTCGACAGGAAATCTGCGCAATGACGGAAAAGGAACCTATTACACAGGCACAGACTATGTTGCTGCTTGGATCAATCCATCACGCTGGCCTGAAATGTCATTCAACATTTGTATGAATTGGCCGTTTGCCAGGTTCCCGGGAGTTGACAGCCTGACCGCTCCTGCTCCCACGGGGACTCGTGAGAATCGCACGCTCTTACATAGTATGACTGATCCTGTGCCCGAGGGAGGAGGAAAACCAATAGGTGTATTCAGCGGCCCTGGCGGAGGGAATGACGTCGCGCTGCCGAAGCCATTGACTTCGACGGTAACCAGCTTAACTGATATGGCAGTTGGTACTTCCTTGTCGCCACAATCGGCAGAGGTTCGCTTTTGCAATTCGGACTGTAGTGAGGTTTACGATCTGATTTTCGGAAAAAAAAGCGTATTTGGTTACCCAAATGTAAACGGTGCCGGTACAACATTACCCATCATATACCGCATTTCGGAAACAACATGGACGATTAGTTTTCCACCGCGAACGGTTGGAAGGTTGTGGAATAGAACCCCGGGAGAATTCCGGAAAGTGCCAACTACCGAAAACGAAACCGATCTTGGACTCTACTATTACGAAGGAAGCCTCGATATCAAAAAACAGTAATTGAACGTGATATTAAGTCCGTCCTGGTTTCCAATGCCCAGAGTAAGACCCACGCTACTGTACGATAATATATTGTGGTACTATTTACAAATATTATATTTTGGATTTTTTAAAACTCTTTTAAAACCGTACAAGACAATCACACGAGAGCGCGGGAAAGCTTTAATAATTTAATGCCTGATTAAAATCAACTTTGAATAAACTCTTTCCCCTGAATCTACTTTCACAATATAGCATCCTGATGTGAACCGGGAAATATTCAGTTTCCCTCTTTCAAAAATAACGGCACTCATAACCACTTGTCCGTAACTGTTAAAAATTGAAACACTCACTTTCTGATTGGGAAATTGTCCAATATTTATCCAGTCCGTAGCTGGCACAGGATATAGCTGGAAATTATTTTCATCCGGAATTGGCTTGTTTCCGGTTGTTCCGCAATCAATATTTAAAGTTTCGAGCACTTTTGAAATATCTTCATATCGTTGTGCTGCAAATGGCTTTAAACCAGGCATCCGCATCCAGTCTGCATCAATATTCTTTTGAAAAGCCTCAAAAGGATAGTCCTGGTATGGATCATTTTCCATATATGAACTTATTGCCGTTGTTTCACCGGATACTAATTTATTGATAAAAGCCTCAGAAAAATAGGGTTTCAACTCACAATATTTATACATAAAAACATCGTAAAATTCAGGGACTTGCAGGATTCGTTTTGTTAACACCGGAAAATCATCGGGATTAATATTTAAAGGTCCGGCACCTTCCCGCCAAGTCAGATTATAATCCCACGGGATCCAGTGAAAAACGCCATTGTTACTATACAAATAGTAATTTCTTCCTGAAAAACCGTAGTAATCAATGTTATTTACCGTTATATCAAAAGCCAGTACCTGTAAATACTCGTCCACATCAAATACAGTCAATATCGAATCGCGGAACTGTTTGTCGGTTGAATTGTTTAAAATGTCAAGAAAATGAATGAAATCCGACCAGTCATTTTTATTCTCATGATTTTCCAGAGAAATAGACTTGTAATAAGCGTCCTGTTTGTTACCCAACCATTGTAGTGAAAAACCAGCGGTTCCTACAGCCTGTTGTTTATATAAATTACCATTGTGATTTCCGAAATTGCCATCCAGAAAAGTGTTGTCAATCTGTTCTACAATCCGGTACAATCCAATATAGGCAGTATCAATATATACTTTTGCAAACGAAGTTCGTGGCGCCTTTATGCCCAGCAACCGCAGTATTTTATAGTCAATGTTTTCCCTTATAAAAGAGGGATCTCCTGAACCATTGTGGAGATTGAATTTCTTCAATCCGTCATATTCCTGATCGGATTTGTATTTATTGATATCAATTTTAATGGGCTTTTTAACTGAATGCCACCAGGAATTAAATCCTTTGTATCTGATTCCCAGCGTATCTAATACAGTACCATCGACAATTAACTTTGCAGGTGTATAAGGAATTTCACGTATCTGAAACTGATTCATTCCAAAAGACAAAAGATAGTTTGTTTCCAACGTATCACGAAGGTTTTCGCATAAAGGAACAATTTGTATTTCATGAATCCTGGCGTTGTCAAACAACTTATTTCCAGGTACCTGACCTACAGCAGCGTTTATGAATACAATAAAAAATACAACATTTAAGAAGTATAATTTTTTCATATTTATAAATTAACAGGACATATTTAAAAGAAGGTGGAATTGTTCAAAAGGTTGCGTAAAGAAGGAAAATATTTTCTCTTTCAAATTAGATATTTTGCATAAAGGAATATTGTTCATGCAAAACTGCTTTTTTATTGTATCACAATATATAAAGGCAATGATGGACTGCAGAACCTTGCCCTGGCAGGTTTCGTCCATCCTGTAGCCGGAAGGATATTATTTCTTTTCCATCAAATATTTCTTTACTGCAGCCCAATCCGGAAACCTCCCGGTACCAAAGTGGATAAATTCTCCCATAAATTTATCTGCACCATTTTTTGTACGATCATCAACCAGAAAATCCCCAATGTTTAAATCTTTACGGTGAGTAAGTATTAATCTTTTACGCACCTTATTTCCCAAATAGGTTTTTACCCATTTTAGTTTATCACATGAAGCCGTATGATTTTCCCAGGGAGAAGTTGATAAAATATAGGTATCGAAATGCTCGCTTAACTCATTGAATGATTCAATTGCACCTTTAAGTGGCAGCATTTTTGCAAATATGCCGGGAACTTCGTCATACCTTCCCATGTATTTTATTTTGGTTGGTATATCCAACTGGTCAATTCCCGAATGGAAATCGACCAGGACATTGTCCATGTCGATGTAGAGAATTTTTCGTCTTCTATTTTCTGTCATTATCAAAAGGTTCCTATAATTAAGGATGATACTTCCAGAAGCTTTCCGGTTTTACTAACAGATTACTAAATTAAGGATTTAATAATTCCTGTCAATACGAAGAAATTGAAATTACTCCTGCTGGGTTCATTGCAACTTATTGCTTGTCCTCTGTATAAAAATCCTTATCAGTATTTTCCTTGTTCCTGAGTTTTTGGCTGTAATTAATCCTGGCTTGTTTTTCCTTATCAAACATTGCTTTCATATCTGCTTCATTGGCTTCAAATTTCATGGTATTATGAATGGAAATATTGAAAGCGAATTTTTCAACATCATGGTTTGCTACACCTTTGCCTGTAAGTTTCGCTTTATTAAGTAACCAGATTTACCAATCAAAGATAGAGGGGTATCAGATGAAACAATATTTAAAGGGTCATAAACAGTGGTGTCATATTGATTTCACTGTTGTTAAGCGTTATGTGGATTATTCCGTTACTCACAACAACCAATGGCGATTGAGAAAACGTCGGGCAAAATCTTTTTAGAATTTGATGAATAAATTCAATTTGAAAACTCAGGTTTTATTTTTTTATGATCCGTTCGTTAAAAACACTATCGCCACTTACAACCCGCAACAGGTAAATTCCAGGTGAATAACTTCCGAAATTAACTGTTGTAAGCAAAGAACCGATTTGATTGGAAACCACCTTTTCTCCGTTGATATTATATATGGTATAAAAATCGCCGGGTTGTGCTGAATCCAACTGGATGTTCAGGTACTGGCTGACCGGGTTTGGATAGAAACTGAAATGTTTTGAATTGTTTGCTTCCGTATTTTTAATTGCGGTTACATTTGTTTCTGACGATTCAGTTTCCTCTGTTC
>DATITY010000084.1:0-5404 GCA_035467235.1 Draconibacterium sp.
CAACTCTGGATTTCGTTTGTGCCAAATGCTTTCGAATCGTGGTCAACCATTCGCAGGACAGGATATCCCGAATTGCCGGTGCGCGATGGCGATATTTTATCAAAAGGTGTTACAAACGGAGTTTTGCCTTCTCGGATAAAGTACCCTTACACAGTTGAAAAGGGCGTAAACGGCGATAATCTGCAACAAGCCATCACCAACATGGGTGGCGACAAAATCGATATTAAACTTTGGTGGAACAAAAAGTAAATCAAAATAAATAATTAATAGTTAGTAATTAAAAAGAAGTATTATGAAAAGAATTAGTTTTTTAATGATGGGAATAGTGATGTTATTCTCAAGTTCATTGTTTTTCAATTCGTGCAGCGATGACCCAATTATTCCGACCGTTGATTTTATTGCTGAACCAACAGGTTACGAAGTTGATATAACAGTTGAAGCAACCAACGCTGCCAGTTATGCATGGAATTATGGCGACGGAAATGCATCGACAGCGGCCGGAAGTCATAAATACACATACAAAGAGTCGGGTACTTATACGATTGCAGTTACAGTGACAAGCAGTGATGGCAATACTGCAATAAAATCAGTTAGTGTAACAATTGCTGCATCGGTTAAGGAAATGATTACAGGTGCCCCTTCTTCTCATCCAAACGGAAAAACATGGGTGCTTGATAAAAAGTATAATACCGGAAAAAATGGGGCAGGACCTCTTATTACAGGTTTACCAATTACTATGCCTTTCATGGTTGACAATGTTCTTGATGTAATGTTGGGTCTGGGCGTTGAATATGATAATGAGTTTACATTCAAATCTGATGGTTCTCTTGTAATTGATAACAAAAATGGAATTAGCCTGGGTAGTACAATGTATTCGTTTGCAGTTGCCGGAACCGGTCCTGCTGCGGGTTATGAAGGAGACAAGGGGCTTAGCGGAATTACCTATTCACCTATAGCAAATGGAAAATGGGAATATAAAAAGGAAAATCTAAGTTTAGATGTGATTATTGAAGATCCTGCTAATCTGCCAGCCGGTTGGACAGTTGGAAAACTTAATTTAACAGATCAAATGTATATTGCACCAACTGATTATTATGGATTTCTGGAGATAACAAAAACGGTGTTGATTAAAGAAATTACAGGTGATCTCATGCACGTGGTATTTTTAATGCACGGTGTTGTGGAAAAACCGGAATTGCCTTCGACAGCAATACATGTTACAATGATACCGAAAAAATAGTTTTTCTATTTATTAAAATACAAAAATCACCGGCTAATTAAGTCGGTGATTTTTTTTCGTTGTCTTTACGAAGTTAAAAACCATATAATACATTGATAATGTTTAAGATAATATGCTTTTTTATTGCTGTTGCTATATCTGTTTTTTCGTGCAATAGCAATCAACCACAAAGAACTGAAGGATTTATTTCTGTTGAAGATCAAAAATTTGTTGATGCAAACGGCACGCAGGTCATTCTCAATGGCATCAATTACATCAGTAAAAGTAAGGATGAAAAATACCTGCCCCAACACGGTGCTGAAATCTTTCAACAGTTTGCCAGTTGGGGTTTTAACTGCATCCGGCTTGGCATCATCTGGGATGGGCTTGAACCAGAACCCGGCAAATACAACGAAGAATATTTGGCCGAAATTGATAAACGGATTCAGTGGGCAGGCGAAAACGGAATTTATGTTTTCCTTGACATGCACCAGGATTTGTACGGTTCGAAATTCTCGGATGGCGCGCCAGAATGGGCAACTTTGGATGAAGGTCAGCCACATCATACCGGCGCTGTCTGGAGCGATTCGTATTTAATCAGCCCGGCTGTGCAAACCGCTTTCGATAATTTCTGGAAAAACGCACTTGCGCCCGATGGAATTGGGTTGCAGGACCATTATGCAAATTTATGGAAATACATCGCAAAGAGATATGCCAGTAATACAACTGTAATTGGTTACGACATTATGAATGAACCTTTTATGGGAACATCAGCCAATAATATTATGCCGGTAATGTTAGGTTCGTATGCACAGGTTTTGGTTGAAGAAACCGGCCAGCAACCGCCAACAATAGAAGAACTGGCTGCGATGTGGGGGAATGAGGAATCGAGGTTAAAAGCGCTCGAATTTATTTCAACCAAAGACCGGTATGCACGTGTAATTGATGGAGTATATGAATTAAATGCCGCTTTCGAAAAGAACGAATTGCAGGCCATGTATCAGAAAGTGGCCAATGCAATCCGTCAAGTCGATAAAAATCACATTCTTTTTCTTGAACACAGTTATTTCTCGAATACCGGTGTTGCAAGCGCCATTGAACCCGTTAAACTGGCTGATGGCAGCACCGATCCGCAGGTTGCTTATGCTGCGCATGGTTACGATTTGGTTGTCGATACCAAAGAGGTGGAAAACCCGAGTTTTGAACGTGTTGAATTTATTTTCGACCGTATAAACCAAACCGGGCAGCGAATGAAAGTACCAATGCTGATTGGCGAGTGGGGGGCATTTTCAGGTAATTCACTGAAAATGGCGGAAACTGCGCAACATTTTATCAATGTTTTCGAAAGCTACAATTTTAGCAATACTTACTGGGCATATTCAATAGGAATCGAAGAAGCGCCTTATTTCAAAATGGCCATTGTTCGGCCTTATCCGGTTATAATTTCGGGTCAGCTTATTTCGTATGATTACGATTTTAACACCGGCGCTTTTACCTGCGAATGGGAGGAAACAGAAAATATGGATGAGCCAACTGTAGTGTATGTGCCAAACTTGCGCAATCTGGAAGAAAAGGAGATAACCATAAATCCGCAGGGCGGAAAGGTTGAATTTGAATATTTCGAAAACAGCAATGCCGGCGAAATTTATATTTCATCCACAGGAAAAAACACAAAACGGAGATTGAATTTCAGTCTTGTAACCATGAAAGAAGGGGAGTCTGAAAAACAATAGATTTTTTTAAAAAGCAGGAAAATAAAATAATTCAAAAAAGAAAGGAGGCGATGCTTCCTTTTATTTTTTTGCCATTTTTGAATACTTTTTTAGGTAAAACTGGTGCATTGCCCAGGCTTCAAATTTGTTGATATGTTTAGCTCCACCCAAAAATTCAGCTTCAATAAAAGCCTTGCAGGCTTTTTCGAGTACCTGGCAAACCACGAAAGCTTCATCGAGGTCGCGGCCAATGCAAACTGCGCCGTGATTGGCCATCAACGCGGCATTTCTCCCTTTTAAGGCTTTCACAGTCACCTTTACAATTTTTTTTGTGGATGGAAGTGCGTACTCAGCCACCCGGACACTGGGACCAATAATTTGTGCCATGTCATCCAGCACCGGCGGTACTTCGCGCCTTGCAGCCGCACAGGTTGATGCGTTCATCTGGTGGGTGTGGATAACGGCTGCGATTTCTTTGCGGGTTCGGTAAATTTCTGTGTGCAGTTTAAATTCTGATGATGGTTTCAGTGTTTTGTCGAAAGTATCATCGTTAAAATTAACAAGAACCATATCGGCTGGCGTAAGATCTTCGTAAAACCTCCCGCTGGGTGTAACCAGCATCTCCGAATCGTTCACTTTCACACTGATGTTTCCCCAGGTACGCGAAACCAATCCTTCGTGCAGCAACCGTAATCCGGCTTTTACAAGCTGTTCCCTTTCGTTTAAATATTGCATTTCCACCGTTTAAAATCGTTTTGAATTAGCCTTTTTGTAAGTGCCTTTCAGACTGTGGTAAATATCCTTATAATTTGAATAAAGTTCATCATAAATGGATTTGTTTTTTACATCAGGATTAAATACAGCAGCAGGTTGAACCATTTTATTTACCGCCGAAAAACTGTCGAAAACTCCCAAACCGACAAATGCGCACATGGCCGCACCAATGGCGCCGGCCATGGTTGGGTGATTCGTTGTGGTTACTGTTCTTCCTGTAATATCTGCAATGGTTTGCATCCAGTGCTGGTTTTTCGAACCTCCGCCAATGAGCCGGAATCCGGGAATGGCAAACCCGAAATCTTTTTGGTAATTTTCTGCAATCCAGCGCAGGTTATACCCAATTCCCTCCGACATGGCCTTTACAAAATGGCCCCGTGTATGTTCGAGGCTAAGATTGAAGATTGTACTTCGGGTGGTAGTTGAACTTACCGGACAACGTTCGCCTAAAAACCAGGGAGTGATAATCAGGTGGTCAGAGCCGGCAGGAACTTTTTCAGCTTCTTTATCCAGAATACCATAAATATCTTCGCGCTGCGTGGTTTTTAATTCCTTTTGATAAAACTGGTTAATCAGCCATTCGAGGTTATTTCCTGCCGATTCGGTAATACCAATCACCAGGTTTTTTTGAGGGTCAGCGCTTTGAACGCAAACCGCCCCGTTTTTAAATTTAAGCGATTTGGCGGTAGTTACGCCCAGCCAGGCCGAAGTTCCGATGTAAGCATGCACTTCGCCTTCGCCAATGCTGCCCGAACCAATCGCGGCACTTTGGGTATCATCGCACCCCCCGAATACAGGAATGCCAGCGGGTAACGCCAGTTCCAGGGCAGCTTTGGCAGTAAGTGTTCCGGCAATGTCGGTTGAACGGATTAACTTTGGCAGTTTGGTCCGGTCGAATCCGGCTGCCCGGAACAGCAGGTGCTCCCAGTCTTTCTTTTTCAGGTTGAATCCATACGAACAGGCGCCCGACCATTCAGCAGTCGTTTTCCCGGTTGCTTTAAACCGAAGGTAACCGTTCACGTCGAGAATTTTATGCGTCGATTTGTAAATTTCGCTTTCGTTCTTTTTTAACCAAATCAGTTTCGGAATAACATCCTTTCCTGTAATTTCTATCCCTAAAAACGATTTGAATATTTTTCTCCCCCCAAATGTAGTCATTATGCGTTGTGCCTGCTCTTCTGCCCGTCCGTCAACCCATGTAATATTCCTGTAAAGAATTTTACCGCTGGCGTCAACAGGAATTATTCCCATGGCCTGGGTGGTAAAAACTATGCCTGAAATGTTGTTTTTATTCACCGATTCAACCATATTACGGGTGTTGGCAACAATTGCATTCCAGTAATCTTCGGGCTCCTGTTCAACCCAGCCGGGTTTGGGATTGTAAAACGGGTAAGTGCAGGAACATTCATTTAAAATATTGCCCGAACTATCGATTAATGCCGACTTTACGCTGCTTGTGCCAACATCATGAGCGATTACAATATTCTTATTCATTTTACCCCTTCAATATTCCTGAATACTTTTTCAAACCGCAGCAAGGCATCGTCAATAATTTCGTCTGTATCAGCCATGCTTGTGTACATCCGGCTGCCAGCAACGGTTACAAGGCCTTCGGCCATATATGCAGCGCCAATTTCTTCCGTTTGTAGCTTACAACCAGGGCTCAATTTGCCACCTCGAAACAGCAGGAACGATGTTT
>DATITY010000085.1:0-5810 GCA_035467235.1 Draconibacterium sp.
TTTACCAACACCGATTACGTCATATTTGTAAACATCGTTGGTATAGATTTTCTTGGCATCCGATTCTGTTTCGCCTGTTAAAGCTATTTGATACTTGGCAGCGAGGTAGTTTTGTACAATCACTTTTTGTGGCTGGTTCAATTCTTTTTTGAAGAAAATCACTTCAGCAAGATTGTCTTTAACTGCATTACCGATAATCAGCGGTGCATCAATATTATTAATCGGTTTGGCGTAATTCAATGACCCTGCCAATTTGCCGTTTTTCCAGAAAGTTAAACGGTCGAAAGCACGTAAATCGGAACCAACAATGTAGGTATTTTCATTATCGGCAATAGCGCTGCCAGTGGTAACCAGCCTGTCTTCCTTTCTTACCTCGAAACTAAGTTCATTAGGTCCGCCGCCGCCGTTGTACTGCAATATCCAGGCGTTTTCAGTTGGTCCCTTATAGAAATTTCGTTTCTCAACTATTGCAGCGAAATCATTCATTACTGTGTTTCTCTGTAAAACTACCCAAAGCGACAATCCGCCCATTCCATCGAAATCATCTTTACCATTTAATTTGTCAGGGATAGCCAATGCGCCAACGGCTGGATCGCGCCCATCAATCGGACCAAATTTTACTGCCGGCATATTGCCGCTTACTCCGTTTGAAACAAATACCGGTGCATCTTCCACTTTCTGGTGATAATTTGCCGGAGTGGTGCCTTTATAAATATCGGTTGCGTTGTTGTTATTGCCCGACTGGTCTTCCCAGGTGGTTACAGGGTCACCATCATTTAAACCGGTGAGTTTATCGGCCATCAGCCACAAAGTATTTTCAGGTTGTCCGGAAATCGAATTATCAGGATAACCAATTCCACCAGGGCCAACACCAATACCAGCCACAGTTTTTTCAACCACATAGTTTGCAGTAACCACTTCGCTTGAATAGCTTCCATCGGCGCTGTATGCCTGTGCTTTGATTGTGGTTGTTTTGGTCAATTGGATACCTCCCGCAGGATACGGAGTTAATGGGTCGCCATTGTCATCGGAGTAATAGATAATTGCATTTGCCGGCACTACAGTTATGGTTACCAGCGGCGGATTATCGTCGGTATAGCTAACAAGAGGTGATGGGAATAATTCCGGAGTACCAACCGGTTTAACGGTGTATTTGGCCTCGGCAACAAAGCTTGGTTTTAAAGTTCCCGAATAAGCAATCGCTTTTATTGTTGTGTTTTCGGTTAACTTTATTTTTGCCGTATATTTTGTTGATTGATCAGTTGGAACTGTGCCATCAGAAGTATAATAGATGGTGGCATTGGGTGTGTTACAACGGATATCAACCTCTACTTCAGCAATATATTCGCCGACAACCGGATTAAAGAGTGGAGTTTCAACCTGTGGTTCATAATTCAATTTAATCGAACTTACTCTCCACTCACGACCTGAGAACCATGCACGGTTTTCTGGTGTTTTGTCTTTCCCTTTGGCAACCAGTGTTACATACTTTTTGCCATCTTTTACTGCCTGTTTTATGTAGTTGTTAAACTCAGGAGAACCGAGTTCGTACCACGCACCGGTTTTGGCCAGTTTACCTTCGAGCATTACCGCAGTGTTGACCGCTGGTTTGTTTACCCAGGTAATTGAATCTTCGTACCAACTTGTATTGTCGGAAGTGAAAATCTGATAAGTAAAGCTTTCGATACCAGCGGCGCTTGAGTGAACAGAACCGTAAATTTTAAGGATAGCCGATGCGGGTTCTTTGTACGCACCCGAAATATCGTATTTAAAGAAATTCCATTTGCTCTTTTGATTATCATCATCGTTAATCATATGCTGATCAGCCTCTTTTCCGTAATTTTTAGCCTGATCTTCTGCCACCTGAGAAACGTAACTATCTGCTATGGAAATCATTTCCTGAACCGGAGGCGCCACAGAATAGTCGAATACCATTTTGGCAGCAACCCATTCTTTCGAAGAAATCCATGCCTTGTTTTCAGCCGTGTTATTTTTCCCTTTAATCACAAAACTTACCTCTTTTTCACCGGCTTTAATTGCTGAATTGATATAGTGGGTCAGGTTGTCAGCCGAAACTTCATGAACAGCGCTTTGGATAATATCATATTCGGCAAGCACCAGCGGATTTGCAGCTGGTTTATTTGTCCATTTCAAAGTGTCTTCTTTCCATGTATTAGCAGTACCAATTACCTGAATGGTAAATTTTTCAAGCAAATCAGGATTGGTATCTTTAATATTACCTTTCAGTAAAAGCGTTACTTTACCAACCGGGTATTTTTTCTTGTCGATGGAATACTTCAGATAAGTTTCCTTATCGGTAGTTCCATTTTTGCCAATTTGCATTTCAGCTATTCCGTTTCCGACAGAGTCAGGATATGCCTGCAAAACATATGCATCCTGAAGTACAGTTGTCGTGTCAATTGAAACCGGTTCTTCAAGTTTCAAATCCAGAAATGGGCCGTAAGCAGCGTCGCCAATACCACCCATCCAGCTAAAATCATCACCATCACCTTCTTTAAATTTCAGGGCAAACCCTATTTCAGTTTGCATTTGGGCCAATTTGCCATTCACAAAATCGACAAAAGCTGTTCCAACAGGAGTGTAATTTTGCCTGGCCGAACTTTTCACAACCAGGCCGGTTGCCAGTTCCTTGCCTGTGCCAGGTTTGTTTTTCCAGTTGGTTGTATCGCGTGCAAATTTGGTTGAAGTAGCATCCAATAAAGAAATGGTCATGGTTTTGCCATCTGTTTTCATCGCTCCGCGCGTTGAAAAAGTAGCTGATGAAATCTTTTTACCTGCCAGTGCGCTTACATTAAATTTTACAAAGGCAATTGCTTCATCGGTATCTGTTTTGTAAATAAAGATGTTTGACTTGTGCTTATAATTTGCAGTACTGTCAGGATTCGCCTGGAATGCAACAGCATCGGCAATACCACGTGAACTGTAATCGTAGCTGAGTTCAAATTCGAGCATAGGTCCGTAAGCTCCATCGCCTTTACCGCCAATCCATTTCAAATCGGCTCCATCACCATCTTTATATTTAAGTGAAAAAGCAATTTCTGAAGCTCCTTCCTGAAGTTTGGCGTTTACGTAATCAACCAAAGCCGTTCCTGTTTGGGTATAATATTTACGGGCAGAAGAAGCCTCAAACACTACTGTGGCCAGTTCGTTTCCTGTGCCAGGTTTGGTATTCCATGTTAATCCTTCGCGGGTAAAGTTGGTCGAATTTGATATTAAAAGTGCAACAGTCATTGTTTTATCGGCATTCATTGACCCGCGTGTGGAGAATTTTACGCTTTTTACCTTGCGACCAGCAAACTGGCTGATGTTGAATTTCACAAAAGACATGGTTTCGCTGCCAGCTTCATTACGTACAAAAATATTTGTTGCAGCCAAACTATTGGCATTGGCATCAGGACTTGCCTGAATGGCAGTACCATCGGCAGTTGCATAAGCGGCCGCATTCTGTCCTTCGGTAAATTTTAGTATTGGCCCGTAAGCTGCGTCTCCTTTGCCACCCATCCATTTAAAATCGGCACCATCGCCTTCCTTATAAATCAGGGCAAAAGCAACTTCTTCTTTTCCGGTTGCCAAAACACTGTTAATATAATCAACCAGTTTTGTACCCACCGGCACAAATGATTTACGGTCCGAACTGGCTTCAACAAATGTGGTTGCAAGTTCATCGGAACCAAATGATGGTTTGTTTGACCATTTTAATGTACTGCGGGTAAAATCGGTATTGGCAACCGAACGCAAAGAAACCACCATCGTTTTATCTGTATTCATTGACGCGCGGGTAGAAAGTTCAACTGAACTGATGGATTTGTTGGCCATGCCGGTCAGCTTAAATTTAATGTAAGCATAATCGCGGTCGTTGGCAGCTTTCTGAAACACATAAATATTCGTCGCGCCCAAAAAATTGGCGGTAGTATCTGGATTAGCCTCAATCGCGACACCATCATCAGTGGCGTAATTTGCAAACCCTTCGTCAAAAGTGAGATCGAGTTGCGGGCCATAAGCGCCGTCTTTATAGCCGCCAGCCCATTTAAAATCAGCGCCATCGCCCGATTTGTAAGCAAGTCCAAAGGCAATCTGCGCCTTTCCTGCCATTAATGCATCGTTGATATAATCAACCAGTTTTGTTCCGGCAAGTGTGAAAAATTTCCTTGTCGATTCCTGATCATAAGTCACAGTGGCCAGCTCATCACTAATGGTTGGTTTGTTGTTCCAGGTTAGCGTCGATCGTGTAAAATCGGTGCTTGACGATTTGGTCAGTTTAACTATCATGGTTTTGCCATCGTTCATATCCGAACGGGTTGAAAACGCAGCAGTTTTCAGAATTTTGCCTTTGTAAGGCGTCAGATCGAATTTCACGAAGGAAATGGCTTCATCAGCAGCATCAACTTTATATACATAAATATTTGATGCTCCTTTGTAACTGGCAGTAGTGTCGGGTTTTGCGCTGAAAGCTGTGCCGTCATCCACTGCAAACAGGCTCACCTGGGCATTTGCACCCCAATGCAAAACTGCCATCAGAAGAACCGTTAAAAACGCTTTAAAAAAGGAAAAGTGCTTCATAATTTTAAAATTTAAGTTTGAAATTTTTAATCGCTTTTTGTAAGATTTTATTTTTTATTCATTTCGTTTTCATTTAAAATGGCCTGTGGGTCACAACAGAAGTATCAATAATCCAAAAATTAACAGGCAAATGAATCCGTAAAGGGTGTATTCTATCATTCGACGATTTCTATGGCTGATCATGGATTGAATTTTTCTTCAAATTTCGGGGAAGTATTATTTCAGCACAATGGAAGAAAGTTGCAATTGTATGGAATTTTGTTTCAGAAATCTATTATACGACTGTATTATAACACAGATAATCAGCTAACTAAATCAATAGGAGCAAAATATGAAGTTGACTTTTTATGGTATTGAACGAAAAAATTAAACTATTTTTGAAGAGGGAATAATCAATTCGAATTAAAATGGTTATCGACACATGTCAAAGATATTTTTGAAATCTGTTTGTGTGTGCCTGTTGGTTTTGTTTGTTTCATTCGGACTACAGGCGCAAAACAGGCAATTGACTTTTGAGCGTATTACAGCCGAACAGGGACTGACCAGTAACCGCATCAACGGAATTGTGCAGGATAAGGAGGGATTTATATGGATTGCCACAAACAATGGTTTGAACCGATATGACGGCGTTGAAAACAAACAATATACAAAGCAACAGGATGACACAACAAGTCTTTCGAACAATTCTGTTTTAGCGTTGTACTGCGATTCAGCCAATCAGTTGTGGATTCTTACCATTAATTACCTGCATCGTTACAACAGAAAACTTGACAATTTCGATCGTTTCCTTCTTTCGAATAAAAAGGAGAGCTATCGTTATGAAAATAAAGGAATGATCAAAGAGGATAGTACCGGAAAAATATGGATAGGGACACCAACCAGCGGATTGTTCTTTTTTAATTCCCAGACCAATTCATGCGAAAAAGTTCTGCCCGAAATTAATTCTGTATCTTCATTGTACTTCGATAATACCGGTAAACTTTGGATAGGTGGCGAAAATGGTGCGCTTACAAAATATGATCTCAATACCGGGTCTGCCAAAACTTTTCAAATATCTTCCGGACTCAGGCGACCTATAAAAGATGACTTCATCTGGCAAATCTGGCAAGATCATCCCAATAATATAAACCTGTTCCTGACAAGTGGTTTTTTTCGTTTTGACTTTGAAACGGAAACCTTTTCGGAATTGAAAGAATGGAACCGGCTGGTAAATTACACCGACAATGAAT
>DATITY010000086.1:0-24718 GCA_035467235.1 Draconibacterium sp.
TTGGTAAATAATGCAGGTATTACAAAAGATACTTTATTAATGCGGATGACAGAAGAACAGTGGGATATGGTTATAAATGTAAATCTGAAATCGGTTTTCAATTTTACAAAAGCAGCGCAGAAAACAATGTTAAAACAACGAAGTGGATCGATTATTAACATGAGTTCTGTAGTTGGAGTTAGTGGAAATGCAGGACAGGCAAATTATTCGGCATCGAAAGCTGGTATTATTGGTTTTACAAAATCCATTGCCCGTGAACTTGGTTCTCGCGGAATTCGTTCAAATGCAATTGCTCCTGGTTTTATTATCACCGAAATGACAGCAAAAATTCCTGAAGATGCCCGAAAAGCCTGGGAAGAATCAATTCCGCTGAAACGTGGCGGAACTCCTGAAGAAGTTGCCGGTGTGGCTGTTTTCCTCGCGTCTGATTTATCATCATATGTTAGCGGACAGGTTATCACAGTTTGCGGCGCTATGAATACGTAAAAAATAATTACTTATAAGTTCAGTTTTTAAAATCCTGATACTGAATTTTGTAAAATATGATACAAAAAAGCTTTCAAACATTTGACAGCTTTTTTTGTTTGAAGCGAAATTTATTTTTCTTTCTTCGTGAAAATTCATTAAAAAGATACAAAATAAAAACAAAAATAAACGGTTGTAAACTAAAATGTAATAAAATTAAATGTTTGATATATAGTGATATATATCATTATTTATAATTTACTGTTTACGTTTCAATCAGTTATGTTTGTATTTTTTTCTTGTAATATCATACTGGTTTACAGATGTAAATTTCGAAATTAAACCTGTATAGAATAATTCAACCTTAATATTTCCGAAATTTCCAAATTGCTTCATTCAGGTTTGCTGAGTTTAGTTTTAGATCTTTTATAAATGATTCTATTTTTTCAAAATAAATTCCTTAAATTGTAATTCTCAATGGGAGGGGAATTTTATAATGTTTAATAAATCTATTGCTTATCGTTTAAGTATTTATATTTCGCTTGCTGTAATAGGTGTGTTTTTGACATTTATTATATTTGCTTACTATTTTAATAGTAGTATTATTAAAAGTAATATCGAAAAAGAGGCTATTAGTCTTGGCTATAAGGCAATGATGCTTGGTGAGCGCCAACTTGTTTCTACAAAGGAAATATCGTCAAATATATCTGATCAAGCGTCATTTTTCGCACAACATAATGAAGTTGAGCTTTTTGTTTGTAAGCTAATGTCAAAATATCATTTTTTAAATGCAATTCATATTAATATTGATTCAATAGTTCCGGATATAATGTATCACAATTATTATTGTTACAGAATGAATGATTCTATTCATTTTCAGAAGGAAAATAAACTTATTTACCACTGCATAAATGAAAGGAGAATTTTTAAGGGAATGATGGAAATTGATGCTCCCAACTGGACGGAAATATTTAATTGCGAAAAGAACAAAAAACAAATAGTAGCTTATTATTCACCCATTCGTGTTCAAAACAGTAACAAGGAAATGGTTACAATTGGATCGGTATTAACTGAATTGTCATTATCAGATTTAAACAATGCAATTAATAGCTTAAAAATTGGTAAAAACGGATATGCTTTTCTGGTTTCAAAAGATGGAACATATTTAACACATCCCAATAAAGAATGGATATTAAAACGGAATTTATTCGAAATTCCTGAAAAAGAATACAAAGAAAAAGCAGGTATCAAAGATTTGTTAAATAATGGTGAATCGGCTTCTGCAATTGCATACCCGTCTTATTTGAATTACGAAAAATGCTGGATACATTACACTCCTGTAAAAGAAACGGGCTGGACACTTTTTTTTGTAGTACCCTATAACGAATTATTTGTTCCTCTTTATTTGTTGGTTTTAAGAATGTTATTCTTTTCGGTTATTGGAATTTTGGTAATTTTCTTTATAGTAACTTATATTTCAAATAAATTAATAAAACCTTTAAGCACTGTAACAACACAGCTTAAAAGGTTTAGCAGTGCAGTTGGTGAATCAGAGTTAAATACCAGTAACGAAGTACAATTGGTTACGGAAAGTTTAAACTACCTAAAATCATGGTACGAGAAATTTGAGTTCAATCAGCACCAGGAAGAAAGACTCAATACACAACGAAAACAAGATTTACTTGAAGCATCAGAAATACAAATGAGTCTGATTAACAACGACTTCTCCGCTTTTGCGAAACGAACCGATGTTGACTTATATGCGGTTTACAGACCAGCACGAATTGTAAGCGGAGATTTGTTTGATTTCCTTTTTCTTGACAAGGATAATTTGTTTTTCACAATTGGTGACGTGTCTGGTAAAGGTCTCTCTGCTGCATTCTATATGAGTGTGGCGCAAACTTTACTTAAAAGCAATTCGAGATTAAAAACACCCGGAAAAATTGTTACATACGCGAATAACGAATTATACACGGTGAATCATCATCAGTTTTTCCTGACACTTTTTTGTGGTGTATTAAATACAAAAACAGGTGTTTTAAAATATTGTAATGCAGCACATACTTCAACTTTAATTTTGAATATAAATGGCGATGTAACCGAATTGGAGCAATCTCATGGGCTACCATTAGGTTTATATCCCGGCAAGGAATATACTGAGTCGTTGGTTAAATTAAAACCGGGAGATTCAATTGTTTTGTTTTCCGATGGTGTAACAGAACAACAAAACACAGACAAACAACATTTTGGAAACGAAAGATTTTATCAAATCCTTAATAAATCAGCAACATTAAAACCTGAAATGATGATTGATGAAATTGAAAAAAATCTGGATTTATTTAAGGGTAAAACAAAACAGACAGACGATATCACAATTATGGTTTTACAATATAAAGACACAAAAAAGACCTGATATTCAGGCCTTTTTTATTCAATTGTTTAATTCCTTCTTACCTGCTAATATACGCATCTGTAATTTTTCATTCTTTTTATCGAACCCAACAGAAATTGTATCACCTTCAGTAATTGAAGCTTTAATAATTATTTCAGCCATTTCGTCTTCAAGATATTTCTGAATTGCTCTTTTTAATGGTCGGGCACCAAATTGCGGGTCGTAACCCTTGTCAGCTATGAAGTCTTTAGCCGCCGGCGAAATTTTCAATTTATAATTCAATGATTCAACGCGTTTATATAAATCCCTGATTTCAATATCAATAATTTTATGAATCTGTTTTTTATCTAATTGATTAAACATAACAACATCATCGATTCTATTTAGAAATTCCGGGGCAAATGCTTTTTTGAGTGCCTTTTGAATAACATACTTCGCGTTTTCGTTTTCACTTTCAGGACTTTTACTTACATTAAAACCAACTCCCTGCCCAAAATCCTTCAATTGACGCGTTCCTATGTTTGAGGTCATGATGATAATGGTGTTTTTAAAATCAATATTTCTTCCCAAACTGTCAGTCAATCGTCCTTCATCAAGAACTTGCAGCAGCAGATGAAATACGTCAGGATGGGCTTTTTCAATTTCATCAAGAAGTACAACTGAATAGGGTTTTCTGCGCACTTTTTCAGTAAGCTGACCACCTTCTTCGTAACCAACGTATCCCGGAGGCGCTCCAACGATTCTTGAAACTGAGAATTTTTCCATATACTCGCTCATGTCAATTCTGATCAATGAATCGAGACTATCGAAAAGATAAGTTGCAAGTACTTTTGCTAATTGTGTTTTGCCAACTCCTGTTGGCCCCAAAAATATGAACGATCCAATTGGCCGGTTAGGGTCTTTTAGTCCGGCTCTGTTTCTTTGTATTGCCTTAACTATTTTAACAATTGCTTCTTCCTGTCCGATAACTTTGCTTTTAAGGTCATTAGCCATATTCATCAGGCGCTTTCCTTCTGCCTGAGCAATACGTTGAACTGGAATGCCCGACATCATGGCAACCACTTCGGCAACTTTTTGCTCGTCAACGGTTTCGCGATGGTTTATTAATTCTTTTTCCCAGTTTTCCTTTTCCGTTTCAAGTAATTGCAGAAGATTTTTCTCTTTATCACGGTGATTGGCTGCCAGCTCAAAATTCTGGCTTTTTACCGCTGCAATCTTCTCCTCTTTAATTTTTTCAATCCTCTCCTCAAGTTTAATGATACCTTCAGGAACATTGATATTTGATATGTGCACCCGTGAACCAACTTCGTCTAAAGCATCAATGGCTTTGTCAGGCAAAAATCTGTCGGTAATATATCGGGCCGTAAGTTTTACACAACTTTCAATTGCTTCTTTTGTGTAAATTACATTGTGATGATCTTCATAACGACCCTTAATATTGTTAAGTATTTCAATGGTTTCCTCAATCGAGGTAGGGTCAACCATTATTTTTTGGAATCTTCTTTCCAGAGCTCCATCTTTCTCGATATGTTGTCTGTATTCATCGAGTGTGGTGGCGCCAATACATTGAATATCACCTCTCGCCAGCGCTGGTTTTAACATATTGGCTGCATCCAAGGAACCGGTTGCTCCGCCAGCACCAACAATTGTATGAATTTCGTCGATAAACAGAATTACATTATTTACTTTGGCAAGTTCATTTAAGATTGCCTTCATTCTCTCTTCAAACTGACCGCGGTATTTGGTGCCGGCCACAATCGAAGCGATATCCAGACTGACTACACGCTTGTCAAAAAGAATACGTGATACTGTTTTATTAACGATCCGAATCGCCAATCCTTCAGCAATTGCAGATTTACCAACGCCAGGTTCTCCGATTAAAATAGGATTATTCTTTTTTCTCCGGCTTAATATTTGTGCTAATCTTTCAATTTCCCGTTCACGTCCAACAATGGGGTCCAGACTATTATCTTCCGCAAGTTTTGTAATGTCGATTCCGAAATTATCCAAAACAGGGGTGTCTGATTTGGTTGGCACACCTTTTTTCTGTCCCGGTTGTTGTCTGGATGGTCCTTTGGAAAAATCATCACCCGTTTCATCATCATCTCCTTCAGGAAAATCAGATTTAGCTTCAATATCCCCCTTGTAATCTTGCAATTGACTTCTTACCATGTAATAATTAACACCAAATTCAACCAAAAGTTGTGTAACAATGCTATCGCTGTCTTTTAAAATGGCAAGCAACAGATGCCCGCTATTGACGGTAGCACTTTTAAATGAGCGTGCTTCAAGATAAACAAGTTTCAATGTTTTTTCGGCAGATTTCAACATTACTATTTCTGCCTTTTGATTAATTTCTCTATCAGTTCTTATTTTTTTTTCAATCAAATCCTTAATTTCGGCTAAAACAATTCCAAGGTTTTCAAGAATATCGGTTGCAATTCCTTCTCCATCCCGTAAAATTCCGAGAAACAGGTGTTCCTGCCCTATATAGTCATTTCCCAAACGAACTGCCTCCTCCCTGCTGTAACCAATTATGTCTTTAATCCTTGGTGAAAACTGTGAATCCATATTGTAAATTATCAAATTTTATATTCCCGTTACAAAAACTATTCCTAAAAAATAAACTACTAAATTACTCAAAAATACTGTTTAGAATGATATTTATTGTCATAAGTTATTAAAATATGAATCGTGAAGCTGAATTATTGACAGTTGAAATGTTAATATCTTATCATTACCTTGAAGTTAAATCAGCAGCAATAAATAGGCATTTGACCGATGATTTTACTATTTTTGTGGGTCTTTTTTATAATTGAAAAATTTCTATTAAAAGCAGATTTAAATGATTGAAGGTGAAAAGATTATCAGAATAAATATTGAAGAGCAGATGAAATCTGCTTATATTGATTATTCCATGTCAGTTATTGTTTCGCGCGCTTTACCAGACGTTCGCGACGGATTTAAACCGGTACATCGCCGGGTGTTATATGGTATGCATGATTTGGGGATGTTCTCTAACCGACCGTACAAGAAATCGGCCAGAATCGTGGGGGAAGTTTTAGGTAAATATCATCCGCACGGAGATTCATCGGTGTATTTTGCAATGGTTCGTATGGCTCAGGAATGGTCGTTGCGCTATCCAATGATCGACGGTCAGGGAAACTTTGGCTCAGTTGATGGTGACAGTCCGGCAGCAATGCGTTACACTGAAGCGCGAATGGCTAAAATGGCCGAACTCACATTGGCTGATTTAGATAAAAACACGGTAGATTTTCAGCCCAATTTCGATGAATCGCTGAGTGAACCGACAGTGTTGCCAACAAGAATTCCCCAGTTACTAATTAACGGCACTTCGGGTATTGCAGTTGGGATGGCTACAAACATGCCACCGCATAACCTAACCGATACAATTAATGCGATTATCGCCTATATCGATAATAATGAAATTGAAATTCAGGATTTAATTAAAATAATAATTGCCCCCGATTTCCCTACAGGTGGAATTATTTATGGCTACCAGGGCGTTGTTGATGCCTACGAAACAGGTAGGGGAAGAATTGTAATTCGTGGTAAAGCCCATATCGAAAATGAAGGTGGCCGCGAAAAAATTGTTGTTACCGAAATTCCTTATTTGGTTAACCGCGCTGAAATGATCCAGAGAACGGCTGATTTGGTTAATGAAAAAAAGATTGAAGGAATTTCAAACGTTAATGATGAATCGGACAGGGAAGGTATGCGTGTTGTTTATGATATAAAACGCGATGCAATGAGCAACGTGGTTTTAAATCAGTTGTATAAACACACTGCATTACAAACCTCGTTTAACGTGAATAATATCGCGCTGGTCAATGGAAGACCAAAAATTCTCAATCTTAAAGATTTAATAAGGCATTTTGTTGATCATAGGCACGATGTTGTAATTCGTCGCACAAAATTCGAACTCGACCAGGCCGAGAAACGCGCGCATATCCTTGAAGGATTAATTATCGCCAGTGATAATATCGATGAAGTAATTGCAATAATTCGGTCTTCTTCAACACCTGATGAAGCAAGAGAAAAATTAATGGCTCGCTTTGAATTTAGCGATCTGCAGGCAAGAGCTATTGTTGAAATGAGGTTAAGACAATTAACCGGTCTTGAACAAGACAAACTTCGAAAAGAATACGAAGAAATAATGGCACAGATAGAGTACTTTAAGAAAGTACTTGCCGATGTTACATTACGAATGCAAATTATTAAAGATGAACTTCTTGAAATAAAAGATAAGTTTGGGGATAAAAGAAGATCGGAAGTGGTTCCAAATGCCGAAGAATTTAATCCGGAAGACTTTTACGCCGACGAAGATATGGTAATAACCATTTCGCATCTGGGGTACATAAAAAGAACACCACTTACCGAATTCCGCACACAGGGTAGGGGAGGAATCGGTTCTAAAGGAAGTACTACCCGCGATGAAGACTTTCTTGAACACATATTTATTGCTTCAATGCACAATACATTACTCCTTTTTACTGAAAAAGGAAAGTGTTTCTGGCTAAAAGTATATGAAATACCTGAAGGAACAAGAGCTTCAAAAGGAAGGGCAATTCAAAATGTACTAAACATAGAACCAGACGATAAAGTATTGACCTTTATTAATGTTAAAACGCTGGCTGACAAGGATTTTATTAATAGCAACTATATTATTTTAGCTACCAAAAAAGGTATTATCAAGAAAACAACACTTGAGGCATATTCGCGACCACGTCAAAATGGAGTAAATGCAATAACAATCAAGGATGGTGACCGACTGCTGGAAGCCCGCTTAACAAATGGTGAAAGTGAAATAATGCTTGCAGTTCGTTCCGGTAAAGCCATTCGTTTTAATGAGAAAAAAGTAAGACCCATTGGTAGAACCGCTTCAGGAGTTCGCGGAGTAACTCTTGGCAATGAGAACGATGAGGTTATTGGCATGGTTTGTGTTCAGGATGAAAGTGAAGATATTCTTGTAATTTCGGAAAACGGTTATGGAAAACGATCGAAGATAGAGGATTACAGAATAACCAACAGGGGAGGGAAAGGAGTTAAAACCATCAATATTACTGAAAAAACGGGTGATTTAATTGCCGTAAAAAGCGTTTCGAACGATAATGATTTGATGATAATTACTCTTAACGGATTGACAATTCGATTAAATGTCAACTCAATTTCGCTGTTGGGAAGAGCAACGCAGGGAGTTAAGGTTATTAATTTGAAGGGAGATGACAGAATTGCTTCGGTTGCACGCGTAAATGTTGAACCAACTGCGGAAGTTGTAGAGAATGAAGAAATTGAGGGTGAAGACATTGCAGAAGATGAAGGAAATAATTTAGAATAAGAATAAACAATTGATTATCATTAATCTTTTTTGAATAAAAATTATAAACGTATATTTTTGTATCAAAATTTAAAACTAATAAAAGATGAAAAGAACAATTATTCTACTGTCACTTGTGTTTGCATTTTCTGCAGCATTTGCGCAAAAAGGCAAAGTTACAACTGCTCAGAGTTTAAAAGATGCAGGTAAGTTGGCCGAAGCTTTGGAAGCTATTGAGCAAGCTGCTAATGCTTCTGATCCAAAAGCAGAAAAATCAGCTCCATGGCCAAAAACATGGGAAGTCAGAGGTGAAATTTTTCAGGCTATTGGCCAGTCCAAAGACGAAAATATTAAAAAACTGAGTAATGATCCGTTATCTGAGGCATTAAACTCCTACAAAAAAGCATTGGAATTGGATGCAAAAGGTAGTAATGCCAAGAGTATAAAGATTAAGTTAACACTTCTAACAAACGATTTAACAAATCAGGCAGTTGATGCATTAAAAGTCGAAGACTATAATAAAGCTTTAGCGTCTTTTGAACAAATCCTGGAAATTAATAACATGCCGGTAGTTAAATCAGATAGCCCTGACGCCATTGACACAGTTATTATATTCAATTCTGGTTTGGCCGCCTATAATGCAGAAAAATATGAAAAGGCCATCCATTATTATAGAGAATCTGCCAAATATGGTTACAATGGAGCACGTACATACAGTTTAATTGGTGCGTCATACCAGTTGATGAACGACACTATTGCCGCTTTAGACGCCTTGAAAGAAGGTTATCAGAAATATCCTGATGATAATGCTTTACTTGAAAGTATGATTCAAATTTACATGGATCTCAACAAAACAGATGAAGCAATGGCAAACCTCGAAAAGGCTATTAAACAGGATCCTACAAAACCAAGATATTATTTTGCACAAGGTGCCTTGTACGAAAAACTGGGCAACGAACAAAAGGCAATTGAAACCTACAAAAAAACCATGGAAGTTGACCCTGAATTTTTTAATGCTTACTACAATTTAGGTGCTCTTTATTACAATAAAGGTGTTCAACAAATCGAGGTGGCTAAAGAAGTTCCTGCCAATGAAAATGCCAAATATGAAGCTGAATTGAAAAAAGCTGATGAATGGTTCGAAATGGCATTACCATATATGGAAAAATGTAATCAACTTCAGGCTGATGACAAAATGGTTTTGGAATCGCTAAAAAACTTGTATTATCGTTTGAAACAAATGGATAAATACAATGCAATCCTAGAACAAATTGAAAAGGCGAAATAATCAGAAATATATACATTAAAAAAGGAGAGAAAATTCTCTCCTTTTTTAATGTATATATTATTTAACATAATATCAATTATAAGACATTTGGATTTTAATCATTGACCCTTAGCCCAGGTTCCTTCTATATAAATTATGCAATTGAAAGTCGGTCCTGATTCCCCTTATTTGGAATTAGCTGAATATCTTCCGGTTTTTTCTGAAACAAAGTTTCTGCCTTTTTATTCAGTTGTGCAAATGCTTCTGCAAAAGAATTAAATTCCCGGTTAACCTTCAGTATTTTAATTTTCGGATTTGGTTTGTCCACCAATTCAGAATAAACAGACTTATTGGCATCAGAATTTCCGTGTGAGATTAATTTTTCTTCGTTGTAATTGTATGAGAATTCCAAATGCTCGGCAGTTAAAAATTCGATACCGGAACGCTGGTATTTAATTTCATAAAAACGGGCGAAAAGAATGTACACTTTCCCATCAGGTAGTCCATAAAATTGAACTGGAAAGTTCGTTGGCAAATATGTAACATGCGATTTGTGGATTAATTTGGCGAAAATTTCCATAACACGCTTTTGTTTGTTATTGATTTAACAGTGCATGTAAAAATATAAAAAAAAAGTTATTAACAAAGAAAAAAACACTGTATGTAATTAATTGATAGTAGAAAAAGTAAAAGAATGTTGATAAATCAATGGAGCACGCATTAAATCCGGTAAATACATATTCAATCCAAATTGAAAACCATTATCAATTCAAATCATCCAGATTCCTGTATTTCAGCCTTTTCATCCATTGTGTTTCGAGGCTGTAAAAGCCATATTCTTCAACCACTTTTCCACTAATCAGGTAACAGCCGGGACCCGAAAACGGATTTCTATTATTCGTATCCGGAAAGTGAACTGTGTCAAGCCACTCCCCTTCCACATCAAGCCAGGTGCCGAAATACATGATTTTCCCGTTGCTGGTTCTGGTTGGTTTACGATGAACCAGATAACCCACAATTTCAATAGTTTTGCCCACAATCTCAGGCAACTGAGAAGCTTTTAAATTTGAAGGCAATGCAGTTTCAAGCATTCCAAATGGAGAATGGATTGGAAATCCCAACAATTCAATCTCATCAAAAGTATCTTCCAGTTCATGTTTCCACAATTCAGGAAGATTAAATTCGCGTGTTTTTGTTTCGAAAAGTGTTGTTTCGGGAGCCGTTTTTTTCGAATGACCCAGTAAATAATGTGCATCCCAAAGAAGCTCTTTTTTGCATTTCCCGGTAAACCGGAAAGCTCCTATACGAATAAGTATAATTAGTTGTTCCAGAGATATTTGAACCCGTTTTACAAAATCATTTAAATCCTTGAATATGCCATTTCGTCCACGGTCATTCAGAAAATTCTCGGCGACAGCATGTTCCAGTTCATTAATAATAAAAAAACCCATGTAAATAGTTTCTTTTTCGATTGTATTTATCCACTGGCTTCTGTTTACACACGGTAATTCAATTTTTGCCCCGTGCAGTTTTGCTTCATGAAAATAGAGTTCGGGAGAATAAAAACCACCGCCATTATTCAAAGTAGCAACCATGTATTCTCTTGGATAATAAGCCTTTAAATAAAGTGCCTGAAAACTTTCGACAGCATAACTTGCCGAATGGCCTTTTGAAAAAGCATAATTGGCAAAACTTTCAATTTGCGCCCAGATTTCAGAAATGGTATTTTCGGCATAACCTTTTATTTTACAATTACTGAAAAATTTCTCCCTTATAACCTGGAAATCATTTCGTTCCCTGAATTTCCACGACATACCACGACGCAGAATATCAGCTTCGCTCAAGGTTAGTCCGGCAAAATAATGCGACACTTTTATCACATCTTCCTGGTAAACCATCACGCCAAAAGTTTCTTCCAGTATTTCATACAATTCAGGCAAATCGTTTCGGGCCTTTTCGCGGCGTTTCTCATCCTGAAACCGGAGAATATATTCGCGCATCATTCCGCTTTTTGCCACTCCCGGACGAATAATAGAACTGGCCGCAACCAACCGTTTGTAATCTTCGGCTTTTAATTTGGTCAGTAACATTCGCATGGCCGGCGATTCGACATAAAAACAGGCAATTGCTTTCCCATTTTTCAAAAGATCTTTTACCCGCGGATCGTCCTTGAACAGGTTGATATTATTGATATCAATTTTTTGATTCTGGTTGGTTTTGATGATTTCCAGCGCATCCTTTATTTTTCCAAGCCCACGCTGACTTAAAATATCGAATTTATATAACCCTACATCTTCGGAAACGTGCATATCGAAATGTGTTGTAGGAAATCCTTTGGGTAAAATGTGTGTTGCCGAATAATAATTTACCGGTTTTTCTGAAATCAGAATTCCACTGGCATGAATACTCAGGTGGCTTGGCATCCCCGCAAACAGTTTACTGTATTGAACCACCCATTTCCCGTACTCGTCATTTTCCTGCAGAATTGGATTTTTCTGTAAACGGGTGATATCATCAGCAGGCAAACCAAAAACCTTCCCGATTTCTCGTAGCGCCGATTTATGATCAAAAGTAATGTACGAGCCTAACAAAGCAGTTTTATCCCATCCATATTTATTGAAAATATAGTTGGTAATATCATCGCGGTCGGTCCACGAAAAGTCGATGTCAAAATCGGGTGGATTTGTACGAAACGGGTTGATAAACCGTTCGAAATAAAGATCGAGTTCAATCGGATCCACATTTGTAATCTGCAATAGATAGGCAACCATACTGTTTGCTCCACTCCCACGGCCAACATACGGAAAACCCTTGCTGCGTGCGTAGTTTACAATATCCCAGTTGATTAAGAAATAGGAGCTGAATCCCATTTCATCAATCATTTTGAGTTCTTTTTCCATCCGATCAATTACTTCCTTCGATGGTTTTCCAAACCTGTATTTCAATCCTTTTTTGCACTCATTTCTTAACAGTTTGATATCCTCTTCGTGTGAATGAGTAAAGCATTTTTTGTTTTTATTTGTGCCAAGCTCAAACTCAACTGAGCAATCATCAAGAATTCGTTTTGTATTTTGAATAAATTCAGGATAATCTTTGAATGCTTCTTTCAATTCGTATTCAGTTATAATTATTTCCGATGCTGAAGTTTGCTCTGAAATTGGCAGCCGGCTCAATAATATGTTGTTTTCGATTGCCCGCAACAAACGGTGAATATTGTAATCACGTTTATTTCTGAAGGTTGAAGGTTGAAGAATAACCAGTTTGTTTAAATGCGAACGCCACTCTGAAAATGGCAGTTTTGCTAATTCAGAAGATTTTATTCCAATAAATTCATTTTCGCTTAACTGGCTGAATTTCCTGTTTTTGAAAGGATAAATAAAAATTACATCCTGCATTTCGGGTGCCCTTTCTTCAAATTGTTTTTTGTAAAACTGATAATTTGTAAGATGTTCATTAAGCGCTTTAAATCCCTCAATGTTTTTTGCAAGTCCAATGTATTTTTGCTGAATTCCGTTTCTGAAATCAATTCCCAAAACCGGTTTAATATTGTATTGTTGAGCCAGCCGTACAAAATCGATACTTGCCGAAGTATTGTTGATATCGGTAAGTGCAACATTTGTAAAACCCTTTTCTGACAGCTCTTCCAGCAGCTTTTCAGGCGAAATGGTGCCGTATTTTAAACTAAACCACGAATGACAGTTGATAAGCATGACTTTTTTTTAATGCATTTTCTTACAATCTGCGGTGAGCCGGAATTACCGGTGGCTGGCCGTTAAATGGATTGTGTCCTCCACCAATACTTTTTACTCCCATTGTAACTGCCCGTTTCACTGCCTGGTCACCAAAGCGTTTTCGTACGTAATCCATCGACTGGTAAAGACGGATCAGTTTTTCCGAATCTTCGAAAAGCCGCATTTGGTAAGTTCCCCCAACCAAATGACTAAACCGCACACCGATTAACCTGATTAAAATCCTTCGCTGGTAAAGCTGTTCGAAAAGTTCGAGAGTGGTTTGTATTAATGTTTGGTCGAGCGAAGTGTAAGGAATAATTCGCTGTTTGCTGTAAGTTTGAAAATCGGAATACCTGATTTTAATTGAAACACAGGCTGTTAATTTGTTGCCGTTACGAAGTTGAAAAGCCAGATTTTCGGCCATCGAAATCAAAATACTTCTCATTTTGGCTACATCTGTTGAATCCTGTTCGAAGGTGCGTTCCATCGAAATTGATTTGCGTTCGTTCCATGCCACAACAGGCGAATTATCGATTCCCTGTGCTTTTTTCCACAACGAAATGCCATTTTTCCCCATTACACTTTCCATCAGTTCAACCGGCATTTCCTGTACGGTTTTCACTTTCTCGATTCCCATGCTGCGCAATAACTGGTAGGTTTGAGTGCCCACCATCGGAATTTTTTTTACCGAAAGTGGCGCCAGAAAACTTTTTTCCTCTCCATCCGGAATATTGATAAAATTATTCGGTTTTGCCTCCGAAGTACCCACTTTCGAAACCGTTTTATTAATCGAAAGCCCAAAGGAAATAGGAAGCATTGTTTCCTTTATTATTCTTTCGCGTAACTCTTTAGCCCAATCCAGGCAACCAAAAAAATGATCCATTCCGGTAACATCAATATAAAATTCATCAATTGACGATTTTTCAAAAAGCGGCGATTTTTCTTTGATAATATCGGTTACCATATCCGAAAACTTGGAATAAACACCGCTGTTTCCGCGAATTATTACTGCCTGAGGGCATAAAACCCGGGCCATTTTCATTGGCATTCCCGAATGAACACCATATTGCCGTGTTTCGTAGCTGCACGATGCCACCACTCCCCTGTCGCCGGTACCGCCAATTAGCACCGGAAGTTGTTTTAACCTCCTGTCTAACAACCTTTCGCACGAAACAAAAAAAGTGTCTAAATCGAGATGTACAATATGTCTGTTCATAAAATGACAATAATATCGTCAATAATTTGTCAATAATATAGTCAAAAAGTTTTATATTTGTTCTGTTAGTATTGAGATTTTTAGTAATGAGTAGTGAGAAAAGAATAAAAACGAAATTATGCACTTTGCAGAAAACTTAAGATTTTTAAGATTGAGACGGAACAAATCGCAAGCTGATTTGGCTGTTGAACTTGAAATTACCCGGACAACGCTTTCGGGCTACGAAAAAAATGTACAACCTCCTTTTCGAACTTTGATTAAAATATCGGAATATTTCAATGTTTCACTCGATGCATTAATCAAATACAAACTTAATGTACTTTCTGAATTTCAGCTTTCGCAGATTGAAAAGGGATTTGATATTGATGTTACCGGAAGTAAGTTGCGGTTACTAACAATTACGGTTGACAGTAAAGGAAAGGAAAACATTGAAATGGTGCCGGTAAAAGCCCAGGCAGGATACACCAGCAGTTACGGCGATTTGGATTTTATCGCTGCGCTGCCCAAATTCAAATTGCCATTTTTACCTGAAAATAAAACCTACCGGACATTTCAGATTAAAGGAGATTCGATGTTGCCGATTCCCGAGAATTCGTGGGTGACCTGCTCGTATGTCGAAAACTGGGAGCATATTAAAAATGGCCAGGCCTGCGTTGTTGTAACCAAAAATGAAGGTATCGTTTTTAAGTTGGTTTACATTCGGTTAGATAGCGGAGTTTTATTACTTGTTTCGTCGAACAGGAATTATAATCCTTATGAAATACCAATTTCTCAGGTTTTGGAAATCTGGCAGTTTGAAACCTGGAATAGTTTTGAATTTAATGCCTGAAAAAAGGCAATCTGACGAGTCAAATTGCCTTTTACCAAAATATTTTCAATTTTCAGCGTTGCTAAACGAGCAAAGCCTAAATAAAATTAATCCTCCATTTCATCGATTACCCTTATTTTCTCTTTTAAAGATTCAATTTTCTGACGGGTATCTTCAATTTTCCTTTTAACATCTTCAATCAATGCTTCTGCATTTTTCGATTTTGTGAAAAATCCGATGTTATTATCGAGCAAAACCAAATCATTTTCAAGTTGCTTTAGTTTGCTCATGTATTTTTCGCGCTCCATCCGCATTTTGCTTTGTCCGCGTGTTGATTCTGAAAACGATGACATTTTGGTTTTGAATTTAAGCATGTTACGCTTATCTTCATTAATGCTGAGCTGGTCGAAAAGCTTACCGATTTCTTCCCTGAATTTATTCTGGATGGCATCTTTCTTTTTAAACGGAACATGCCCGATTTCTGTCCAGCGACGTTGAATATCTTTCAGCAATTTTAGATTTTCATTCACATCACCGGTCGATTTGAAATTTTCCAGTTCGGCAATTAAATCCTCTTTCAATTTGAGGTTATCAATTTGCTCAGTATCAACATCAGAAAAATGCTCCGATTTTTTGTCAAAGAAAAAATCGCATGCAGCCCTGAAACGTTTCCAGATAATATCGGAATGTTTGCGTGGAATTGGTCCTATTTCCTTCCATTTTTTCTGAATGTTAATAAAATCCTGGGTTGCTTTCTTCCAGTCGGTATTGTCCCGTAAAGCTTCGGCCTGAACGCACAAATCTATTTTTTGCTGCAGATTGTTCTGCTGTATTTCCTTGTTTTTCGAATAAAACTCACGTTTCCTGGTAAAAAAAGTATCACACGCAGTTCTAAACCGATCGTAAATTTTGTTGTTGTCTTTTTTAGGTGCAAAACCAATTGTTCTCCAGATTTTCTGAAGTTCAACCAGCTCATTCGATTTTGTATCCCAATCCTTATAATTAATTATTTCGGCATTGCAGATTTCCTCCACTTTTTCGCAAAGAGCCACTTTTGCATCATAATTTTTCTTCTGGTCTGTTTTCTTTGATTCAAAAAACTCCTGGTGTTTTTTATTTATGATTGAAGTAATCTGCTTGAATCTTTCCCAAACATCATCCTTATTATCACGGGGTACAGGACCAATTTCGCGCCACTGTTCGTGATATTTCTGAAGTGTATTAAAGGCTTTTAAAATTGAGGGTTCTACCAACAATTCTTCGGCACTTTCGCAAAGTTTAATTTTAAGCTCAAGATTCTTCTTTAAATCAAGATCACGTAATTCGCGGTTTATTTTAATATAATCATAAAAGTTCTCAACATGGAAATGGTAAGTATCCCATAAATTTTTCATTTTCGATTGCGGAACGAGGCCAATTTCACGCCACTCGCGCTGCAATTCCCGAAACTCGTTGAAAGTTCTGTTTATCGATTCTTCATTGTTAATCAGCCCTTTAATTTTTTCGATAATCTCAAATTTCCTTTTCAGATTATCTTCTTTTTCGTTGTCAAGCTGTTTGTTATGTTCCTTGCGAAATTGTCCATACTTTTTCAGCAGTTCCCTGATATCATTTTCGTATGGATCTTCTTCAGGTACAAATTCTTCTTCCAGACCGCCTGCTTCAATAAACGCGAGGCGGGCCTGCTCAATAATCTCGTTTTTTTGTTTATAGAAAACTGATTTTATTGCTTCTATTTCGGCTTTAATGTCAGCATCTTCATTACTGTCCAATAAATCGCGCAAGGCATTTACCAGTTCAACTTGTGTATATTTTGAATAATCTATTCTTTCTGTTTTATCACCAATATGCAAATCATTTTCAAAAGTTTCAACCCCTTTGGCAGCAATCTCCTCAATTTCCTGTTGAGTAACCTTTACTACTTTTTTCAGTGGTATTGCAGGAATCACTTCTTCAATAACTGTTTCAACTTGTTCAACTTCCTGATCCTCAACTTTTACAGTTTCAGTAATTTCCTCCTCTGTGGTTTTAACCGGTTGTTCTTCACCCTTTTCAATCACGGGTTGCGAATCTTCGATAACTTCTGCTTCTTTACTGTGAACTTCAACCAATTCGGTTTCGATTTCAGCGGTTTCGGATTTTAAATCAATTTGACTGACTTTTTTAGGTTTCTCCGAAGGTTTTTTGGCTTTTTCTTTAACTGGTTTCTTTATTTCAGAAACATTTTCTTCTTCTTTTTCTACAGTCGCAACTGATTCTGATTTTTCGTCAGCGATTTCAGGAGCCGAATCATCTGTATCTTGTATCTCAGAATCAATGATTTGATCAGAAATTTCAATTTCAGAATTTTCGGTGTTTTCTAACTCATTCGAGTTTTTTAGATCTTTGGATTTCATTTTAAAATAAATTTTATACCATAACTTATGGTGTGCGTATTCATTGCCGCTACGAAAATATATATTACACCCTAATAGTCAAAGTTTTTCATGTAAAATATAACAGGAAGTGCAATAATGTTTTTCCTTTAATCGATTTCTGCTGAAGTGGATTTCAATTATAAAGGTTTGAATGCCTGTTTTGGATTAATCACATTAAAGTATTATTCAGAAATTAAGCAACGTAGTTTAAATTTTTTGAAACCATGTTGAATAACACTTATAACTTATTCATATACAACGCAAATTATAACATTTGTTATGTTTATTCAATTTGAATTTGATTAATTTAACAGCCTGAGAAACCAAAATAAAACATCACTAAATTATTAAAACCGATAAACGATGGGATAAGGATTTTCTTTTTAAGTAATCAAAACTCATGCAGGAGTCAAATGGCGGAAGCTATTTTACGAAGTTTTGACAAGGATCTGGAGATTTATTCCGCAGGAATTGATCCGGTAGATCATGTAAGTCCTGTGGCTATTGAAGTTTTGGCTGAAATAGGAATTAACCTGATTCCTACAGTACCACAACATTATTCAAAATTCGACCAAATTGAATTTGATTATCTAATAACAGTTGGTGATGGAACGAATGAAAATCTGAAGATTCCTCCATCTGTTAAATTCAAACGAAAAATGCACCTTGGATTTCAAAATCCATACAAACATTTTAAGGACAGAAAGGAATTAAAAGAAAAAATCTCGGAAATAAGGGATGAAATTTATGCTGAACTTGATTATTTTTATAACAGAATTATAAAACAGAAAGAGGGATAAAAAATCCCTCTTCTGTACTCTCCTATCCTTTTACAATTTCCTCAATTTCATCGGGATTTACCGGAACTCTTTCTCCGATTATTTTACTACCCGTTTCGGTAACAAGAATATCATCTTCCAACCGGATTCCGCCAAAATTCAAATATTCATTCACTTTTTTGAAGTTGATAAATTCTGAATTCATTTTTTCGTTTTTCCACTTTTCTATTAAGGCAGGAATGAAATAAATACCTGGTTCGTTGGTAATTACAAACCCTGGTTGAAGCTTTTTTCCAAGTCTCAGATAAGCTGTACCAAACTGATCAACCGGACGGGTTTCTTCATCAAAACCAACATAAATTTGTCCTAAATTTTCCATATCATGCACATCCAAACCCATCATGTGGCCAAGTCCATGTGGAAAAAACATGGCATGGGCGCCATTTCTGACAGCCTCTTTCACATCGCCTTTCATTAGCCCAAGTTCTTTTAATCCTGAAGCAATAACTTCGGCAACTGCCAAATGCACCGACAAATAAGTAACTCCGGGTTTGGTTAAAGCTGTGGCCCGATTGTTTGCAGCAAGTACAATTTCATAAATTTCGCGCTGTTTTGTGGTGAATTTCCCACCTACCGGCACGGTTCTGGTAAAATCGGATGCGTAATGCAATAACGATTCGGCACCCGCATCAGTGAGCATTAAATTTCCTTCTTTCAGGATTTTTGAATGGTCGTGATTGTGCAAAGTTTCGCCGTTTTGCGACAGGATTATTGGAAATGAAGTCATTCCTCCACCGGCAAATGCAATTCCCTCGATTGTTCCTGCAATTTTTTGCTCCCAAACGCCTGGCTTAGCCATTCTCATTGCAGTTACATGCATTTGATAGCCTGTTGCACACGCCTTTTCAATTTCAATAATTTCTGCCGGTTCCTTAATTGAACGAATATCAATTACAGCTTTTATCAAATCCAGCGAAGCATTTTCCTTCGTCTGGTGCACTGAAATTCCAAGTAATTTTTCGAGCAATATTTTATTCTCTCCACGATAAGGTGGTAAAAAATGTACTTTTCTTCCCAGTTTTACTGCCTCTGAAATAAATTCAAATAGTTTTGAATAAGCTGAACAATATTCAACTCCAACTTTAATTGCTCTTTCCTTTAAGGGAACCTGAGGTCCCATCCAGATTATATCGGCAATATCAGCATCATCGCCAAACAGAAAATCTTCTCCGGTTTCAAAATCAATGATTCCTGCCAAGCCCTGAAAATCAAGCCCGAAGAAATAGAGGAATGTACTGTCCTGTCTGAAATGGAATGTATTATCGTTGTAATTCATTGGAGAATCGATATTTCCAGGGAAAAGTCCCAATCCTTTTAATCCTTTATTTTTTAGCGCTTTCCGACGGTTTATGTATGTGCTTTTCTCAAACATATAGTTGTTTTTTAACGTGAATAATAAATTTCCTGCTAATATATTACTAATCTCTTTTCATTTAAACTGAATTTGAACTATTATTATGTTTTAAAACTACTGCTTTATGTTTTGTAAAATAAAACCTAACAATAATGTTTAGCGTAAATAATTAAAAAAACCAATACGATGAGCAATTTATTACTGACATATTTAAATAAAAGAATGACTGAGTACGATATTAAACAAAAGAGTGCAAAACCAGTTGCAGGGCCGGTTATTACGATTTCGAGAGAGGTTGGTTGTAACGGTGTAAAACTGGCCAATCTTATTGTGGCCCGGTTAAATTCGAAAAAATCAGATGGCGAATGGAAAATGATTAGTAAAGAAGTTTTTGAAGAAAGTGCAAAAGAATTAAAAATGGCGCCGGAACAGGTAAGAAAAACTTTGCATCAATCGGAAAGATTTGTATTTGAGGATATGATAAAAGCTTTCAGCGACAAGAACTACAAGAGCGATCTTACCATTGGCAACACAATGAAAAGAGTCATTCTGCAAATTGCAACCGAAGGAAATTGCATTATTGTTGGTCGTGCCGGACACATCATTGCCAGTAGCATAAAAAATGCCCTGCACATTCGGTTGGTAGCTCCTCTTGATTACCGGATTAATACAATTATGCATAATAATCATTTAACCAGGGAAGAATCCATCAGTTTCATTAATCGTGTTGAAAAGGAAAGAATTAACTTTAGAAAAGCTATTCTTAAAGAAAATCATCAAAACGAACTGTTTGATATTACGTTTAACAGAGGTGCATTCAGCGACGAGGAAATTGTGGACATCATTGAATTTACTGCAATAAAAAAGGAACTGTTTCGCTAAAACAGTAACTCAACTATGAAAATTTTAAAAAAGTATCCATTGAACCTGGAGGAGGAATAGCCTGGTACAATGGTTATGATTTCTGTCCGAATTACCTGAAAGAATTATAAAATACGCAATTGATTTATCCTGTAATTTTCGCTGGTAATCCTTTTACTCTTACCGGTTTCAGGCTGTCGGGTTTAATTTCGAACATATCGTTAGGTGTTAAACCACACTCTTCAATCATTTGAATACAATATTCGAGTTTGCCCAAATCGTTTCCTGTATTGTTGGTACCAAACGAGAATTTAACTCCGGCTTCTTTTGCCATTTTTATCATTTCGGCTTTTGGTAACTTATAACGGGCATTAATTTCCAACGCTATGTTGTTATCAGCCAGTACTTTTATAATCCGTTGCATTCTTTCTTTTGTCCACAATGCATCGTATTCTTCCATTAACTGGGCGGGGAGAACAGTTGGATTTACATAAATATCAACCGGTTCCTGTGAAAAAATGGCTTCTATTTTTCCAACCAAATCGTCCATGAACTGCTGTTTGTCATCAACCCAAACTTCTTCGGGAATCCAAATCCGGTTTCTGCGTCCTTTCGAATCGGTAAAAGTCATTGCATCGGTAAAAACATAATCGAATTTAGCAATGGCTTCCGGAGAAAACAAGGTAATCCATTCGCGGCCTTCGGCCTGCATTCCCTTAAAAGTCGGACTTCCTTTAACCACATCCATATAAGCGTAAAGCGACGAATCGTTGGTAACCGGAAAATGCAATCCGCAATTTGGGGCAACTCCGTAATTGATGCCCAGTTTTTGAGAATTCAATAAAATACTGTCGATGGTTAAAGTTCCTTTTAAATGAACATGAAAATCGATGATTGGAAATCCAGGTTGCATCAGTTTGGTAATGGTGGCATCCCAGTTTTCATCGAAAACCACAGATTTTGCATCGTCTGGCAGCTCTCTTACTTTTATATTCCTGAAATATACGGTGCTTTTTGGGTCGTGCGCCTGCAAGGCAAATGTTCCTTTTCCAAGTTTTAAACCTTCTCCCCCATCCCATCGCCAGGGATTTTCTGGCTGAACATATTCGTTTACCTTAACATTGTTAACATAAATTTCGATCAAATTCTCAACCACTTTGATGCGCATTTTAAACCATTCATTATCACCAACAATCGGATAATAAATATTACGGATACTGTAAATACTGCCGGTTTTTTTACGTTCCTTGTAATTTCCTGTTCCCTCGTATGAATTATTCACCTGAATTTCGTACCCCGCAGCTGGCCAGCCGTCGGCCTGATATTTTGTGTGAATAAATATTCCCGAATTTGAATGTTCCAATGTTTTTACTTCGGTTTCAAATTCAAAGTTTTTAAAGTCTTTTTTGTAAAACAGGTGGCTTCGTTCGCCGTTGCATTTAATTGTACCGTCCTCAACGGTAATACTTTCCGGATTTTCTGCAGCTACTTTCCAGCCATCCAGATTTTCACCATTAAAAATGGTTTGCCATTCGGTATTGATGGTTTTGGGTTGACAGGAAATCAGAAATGCTGTGAATCCGATTAAAAAAATTAACGAAAAGTTTTTCATAATATGTGGTTTAGATTTTTTTAATTGAACCAAAACTAAGGAATATTATCGAGAAATTGGGAAAATGGATTGTAGGTTTTTATCTTTTAATTTTTATATGATATTAAGTTAAGCCGGTTTGGCATTTTAAAAATGTCATTCCGACTTAAGATCCGGATTTCTCCTTTTAGTCGAAATGACATTCATTTAATTATTTTTTACAAAATCATTTTCTGATTTTGTGTGTTTCAGCTTCATGGACATGTCCCTTTTCCGCTGTTTCCTTTAAAACTTTATTGTACTCATCCTTCGAAATTTTTTCAGCTTTATAGCCCTTTTTTTCGATTGCTTTGGCAAAACCGTCGTCAGTGTTTTTCCCTTCCTTGTATTCAATTAAAATTGTATTCGAAACGTGATCAACTTTTAAATCCTTCACACCTTTTTCGAATTTCAGATTTTCAGTAAGTGTTTTTTCGCAATTTGCACAATCCATACTCGATTTAAAACAAACCACTTTACTTTCCACTTTTTGGGCTGTTGCAACAAAAGTTGTCCCCAAAATTAAAACGATAAGAACTGCTAAATTTTTCATATTCTCAATTTTTAATTTTTAATTTTTAATTATCTATTCAATTGTAATTCAACAAAAAACGAACTCCCAAATAAACTTTACGACCTACCACAGGTCCCCAGATATTTGTAGCATCTAATTCCTGGCCGTAAGGATTATCAGCTCCTTCTATTGGGTTTGGCTGCTTGAAATTTGTTATGTTCTCCGAACCGAGGTATATATTCCAGTACCTGAAATATTTGGTAACCTGGGCATTCATAACTGTGTAAGGCTTAAATTCATAATAATCACCGGAAATATCAGCAAGATTCTGCCCTTCTTCATAAGGCCTCGGAATTCTGCCGCCACCATTAAACTGGACGGTGTAATCAAACATCCATTTTTTCAGGTTAGTCGAATAATTCAGGTTAATTAATCCTTTGTAACGGCTGTTTAAAGGCACTTCCTTTAACTCTCCTCCGATCGTTTGTTTTGTGTCGCTGTAACGGTATGCAAGCAACACATCAAGGCGGTCGACGGGTTGGTATCTGATATCGAATTGTATGCTGTTCGCATATGATTTTCCTGACAAAGGAGACAAAATAACAAATTCAGTTGATGATTCGCGATCAACCACGAGTTGCGACTGAAAATCGGTTCTGAAAAACTCTGTATTGATTTGCATTTCGCGTCCCCAAAGTGTGTAATCCTGAACAAGGCTGAATCCATAATTCCATGCCTCTTCCTGCATGTTTTTATCTTCCCACTTTAATTCGCGGTGACTGGCAAGCAGATAATTATTTTCGGTTATGATGTTTGCAGTACGATAACCTTTACCTGCATTTGCCCTAAAAGTTAAATGGTCGTTCATTTTGTATCTGAAATGCATTCGTGGTGTTATAAATGTTCCGAACATATTGTGCGAATCGGCACGTATTCCGGCCATAAAAGTCAAATTTTCAATTGGTTTCAGCGTATATTCTGCAAATACACCCGGCACATTTTCAATCCTTCCGAGGTCAATGTTGTACAAACTTTCAGAAAAGTTATCGTACATAAAACTAACACCGGCATTTAACGAGTGAACTGCATTTTCGTCCAAATCACGGGTCAGGATCAAATTCCCGTAAAACCGCGTTTCTGAGGCGTCATAATTCGTTAAACCATAAAATGAGTTGGTTTTATGGCCGGTAAAATTGGTCAGAATGGCAAGCGCAGTGCGCTGATCCTGCGATACAATGCCCGTTTTCATATAACCCGTAATTCTGTTGGTTTTAATGTTGATCCCATAAGGATTTGAAACCGACTGTACCATTCCTTCCTCAACGTCAACCTGACCTCCCAAACGGTCTTCAGCAAGAATATTTATTCCTGCCTGTGACATGAACCCTTTGTAATTGGTAAATTTCCAGCGGTTCGAAATCTGAAGTTGCTTAGAAAGCGGATCATCAAGAAAACCATCGTTATTATCGTCATTCCGCATTGCCAAACCCGATGCATGCACAAGTAGTCCAGTGGAAAGCATGTCTTTATAAACTTTCAGGTTGGTGTTTGCATTGAACTCCATTTTTCCGTGTTGGTTTGCATAAGCGTTCAAAAACAGTTTTTCTCCTGAATCAGGTTTCTTCATTTCAGCATTTATCTGACCTGCAATCGATTCGTAACCATTTAAAACGGAAGATGCTCCCTTTGAAACCTGAATAGATTCCATCCATGGCCCGGGAATGTATGTTAATCCGAATGTGGTTGCCAGACCGCGCAAATCGGGAAGGTTTTCAACCTGCAACTGCGAGTAAATACCGTCGAGACCGAGCAACCTGATTTGTTTTGCACCGGTTACCGCATCGCTGTAACTTACATCGACAGAAGGATTTGTTTCGAAACTTTCT